>NZ_JAOANI010000015.1:0-15955 GCF_025318105.1 Thalassolituus pacificus | reverse complement strand
GTCCATCATCGGTATCAAAGAGACCATCAAGACGACCTGTACCGGTGTTGAGATGTTCCGTAAGATTCTGGACGAAGGCCGTGCCGGTGAGAACGTAGGTGTTCTGCTGCGTGGTACCAAGCGTGACGAAGTTGAGCGTGGTCAGGTACTGGCTAAGCCAGGCACTATCACTCCGCACACCAAGTTCGAATCAGAAGTATACGTACTGGGTAAAGATGAAGGTGGTCGTCACACGCCATTCTTCAAAGGTTACCGTCCACAGTTCTACTTCCGTACCACTGACGTGACTGGCGCTTGTGAGCTGCCAGAAGGCGTTGAGATGGTAATGCCAGGTGACAACGTTAAGCTGACCGTTACTCTGATCGCGCCGATCGCGATGGATGAAGGTCTGCGTTTTGCGATCCGTGAAGGCGGTCGTACTGTTGGCGCCGGCGTTGTAGCAAAAATTATCGAATAATCAACCGTTAAGGCTTGATTATTCGATCGGGGTGCTGTAAATTTCGGCGCCCTAATTGAGTGTCTTTAGGCCAGTAGTTCAATTGGTAGAGCACCGGTCTCCAAAACCGGGTGTTGGGGGTTCGAGTCCCTCCTGGCCTGCCAAATTCTTGAATGGCAGCTTCGGCTGCCATTTTTGGCTTCAGGGAATTGTGATGAATACCGATAGCAAAGCAAGTAAATCACCGTTGGATATATTGAAGTGGCTGCTGGCTGCAGCTTTTTTAGCTGCTGCCGTTGTGGGTAACTATGTCTACGCTGACATGCCACTGCTGTATCGTGTTCTGGGTGTTGTCGTTTTGATGGCGATCAGTGCCGGTTTTGCACTGACCAGCACTCAGGGCAAAGCATTTATGCAATTGCTGAAAGAAGCCAATGTGGAGCGCCGTAAAGTCGTGTGGCCTACGCGTCAGGAAACGACGCAGACCACCATGATTGTTGTGGTTGTAGTGGTATTGATGGCGCTGGTTCTGTGGGGTCTTGATTCTCTGCTGGGCTGGCTGATTTCGTTGCTGGTAGGCTGAGGAGCTTTAAATGGCTATGCGCTGGTATGTAGTACACGCCTACTCAGGTTACGAAAAACGCGTACAGAACGCTCTGAAAGAGCGCGTCGAGCTGCACGAGATGCAGGATTTCTTCGGCGATATTCTGGTTCCCACGGAAGAAGTGGTTGAAGTGCGTGAAGGTAAAAAGCGTAAGAGCGAGCGTAAGTTCTATCCTGGCTACGTTCTTGTGCAGATGGAGATGAACGATGAGAGTTGGCATCTGGTTAAGCAAACTCCTCGTGTAATGGGCTTTATCGGTGGAACTGCCGATAAGCCAGCTCCGATTTCAGAACGTGAAGCGGATGCCATTCTGCAGCGCGTGCGTGATGGTGCTGATCGTCCTACCCATAAAACAATCTATGAGCCTGGTGAGGTTGTGCGCGTGACCGATGGTCCGTTTGCTGACTTTAACGGTGTGGTTGAGGGTGTGGATTACGAGAAGTCCCGAGTGCAGGTTGCGGTAACTATTTTTGGACGTGCGACGCCGGTCGAACTGGAATTTACCCAGATCGAAAAAGCAGGCTGAGCATTTGTTAAATGACCGGGATACCGGTCGGGGAGCACTGAGCACCCTTGAGTGCCGGGCGCGTTAATACCCATTCGGAGAAAACACATGGCTAAGAAAGTCGAAGGCTACATCAAGCTGCAGGTTGCAGCGGGTAAAGCGAACCCAAGTCCACCGGTTGGTCCGGCTCTGGGTCAGAAAGGTCTGAACATCATGGAATTCTGCAAAGCGTTCAATGCTCAGACTCAAGGTATGGAAGCTGGCATGCCGGTTCCAGTGATCATCACTGCTTACAGTGACCGTTCATTCACCTTCGAACTGAAAACTCCTCCTGCATCTTACCTGCTGAAGAAAGCAGCTGGCCTGACCAGTGGTTCTGCTCGTCCGAACACTGTGAAAGTCGGTACTGTTAACCGTGCTCAGCTGGAAGAAATTGCCACTGTTAAAATGAAAGACCTGACTGCATCCGATATGGACGCAGCGGTACGTACCATCGCTGGCTCTGCCCGCGCTATGGGTCTGAACGTGGAAGGAGTTGAGTAATGGCTAAGCTGACTAAGCGCCAGAAGGCGATTGCAGAAAAAGTAGAAGCCGGCAAAGTTTATTCTTTCGCTGAAGCCGCTGCTCTGCTGGGCGAATTGTCCACTGTTAAGTTCAAAGAATCTGTAGACGTTGCCGTCAACCTGGGCATCGATGCACGTAAATCTGACCAGAACGTTCGTAGCTCTACCGTACTGCCAAACGGCACCGGTAAGACCATGCGCGTAGCTGTATTCACTCAGGGCGCAAACGCTGAAGCTGCTAAAGCTGCAGGCGCCGATGAAGTGGGTATGGACGATCTGGCCGAAAAAATCAAAGGCGGCGACCTGAACTTTGACGTTGTTATTGCTTCTCCTGATGCAATGCGCGTTGTCGGTATGCTGGGTCAGGTACTGGGCCCTCGTGGTCTGATGCCAAACCCGAAAGTAGGTACTGTAACTCCTGATGTTGCTACCGCCGTTAAAAATGCCAAGTCTGGTCAGGTGCGTTATCGCAATGACAAGAACGGTATTATCCACACTACTATCGGTAAAGTGGATTTCACCGCTCAGGCGCTGCAGGAAAACCTGACAGCTCTGCTGGCTGACCTGAAAAAAGCCAAACCTTCTTCCGCCAAAGGCGTGTACATGAAGAAAGTGACCATCAGCACGACGATGGGTCCTGGTTTGGTGGTTGATCATTCTTCACTGGATATCTGATCCGGTTTATTTGATTGACCAAACGATCTTTGGGGTTGTTGCCGGATGTACGCATCGGGCAGCAGCTGTCAAAGACCGCAGGAGTGAAGAAAAACCCCTGGTTTCTCCTTACTTAATATTTCCTGCGTAGATGGTGTGTGGCCCCTTCAGTATTCTGAATTGTCACACCGAGACTGGCTCATCTGAGCTCAATTTAACTTTTTAGGAGTTAATCGTGGCCTTAGGACTCGAAGATAAGAAGGCGATTGTCGCCGAAGTCCAGGAAGCAGCTCAAGGTGCTCTGTCTGCTGTTGTTGCGGATTCCCGCGGCGTAACAGTAGGCGCCATGACCGCTCTGCGTAAAGAAGCGCGTGAAGCTGGTGTTTGGATGAAAGTTGTCCGTAACACCCTGGCTCGTCGCGCTGTTGAAGGTACCCCATACGAGTGTCTTACTGACGTCCTCGTTGGCCCAAGCCTGATTGCTTTCTCTACCGAACATCCAGGTGCGGCTGCCCGTATCTTTAAGGATTTCGCTAAGCAGAACAGCAAGTTTGAGCTGAAAGCCGGTGCTTTCGAAGGTTCCGTGGTTTCTATCGATATGCTGGCAACACTGCCAACTTACGACGAAGCAATCGCGAAACTGATGAGCGTCATGAAAGAAGCGTCTGCAGGCAAATTGGTTCGTACCATTGCTGCTATCCGCGACCAAAAAGAACAGGAAGCTGCGTAATTTTATACGCCGCTTCTTAATGATTTATCGAGCCGATGCAAATTTAACGCGGGTGCTCCAGTAAATTTAGGAAATTTGTCATGTCATTGACTAAAGAAGATATCATGAATGCAATCGCCGACATGTCTGTAATGGACATCGTTGAGCTGGTTTCTGCAATGGAAGAAAAGTTCGGTGTATCTGCTGCCGCTGCTATGGTAGCTGGTCCAGCTGCTGGCGCTGACGCTGGTGCTGCTGAAGCACAATCAGAATTCGACGTAATTCTGAGCGGTGCAGGCGACAAGAAAGTTAACGTAATCAAAGCAGTACGTGAACTGACTGGTCTGGGCCTGAAAGAAGCTAAAGCAATGGTTGATGGCGCTCCATCAACTGTTAAAGAAGGCGTTTCTAAAGAAGACGCTGATGCTGCTAAAGCAACTCTTGAAGCGGCTGGTGCTCTGGTCGAGATCAAGTAATTTGCAATTCGTTGCAAAGATGCTTTTGCCGCGCCAGATTCTGAGCGCGGCAACCGGCTGACGGGTTTTTCCCGTCGGCCTTTTTCACGTTATGGAATTCGTGAGCACGCTGGCATACTGCTGGGTTCAAACGCAAGGCAAGTCCTTGAGCCATGGGTGTAACGCCCAATCGAGGAAACAGTCCGGGGATAACTGATGGCTTACTCATATACTGAGAAAAAACGTATCCGTAAGGATTTCGGTAAATTACCGAGTGTCATGGATGTGCCATACCTGTTGGCCATTCAAATCGACTCCTATCGCAAATTCTTGCAAGAGGGGGCATTCGCTGAGGACCGTATCGATATTGGTCTTCATGCTGCATTTAAATCTGTCTTCCCAATTGTAAGTTATTCCGGGAATGCGGCTCTGGAGTACGTGAGCTATCGCCTCGGTACCCCTACCTTTGATGAAAAAGAGTGTATGTTGCGTGGTGTGACCTACGCGGCACCGCTGCGCGTCAAGGTTCGTCTGATTATTTATGATAAAGAATCTTCGACCAAAGCCATCAAAGACATTAAAGAACAAGAAGTCTACATGGGCGAAATGCCCCTGATGACAGACAACGGTACCTTTATCGTTAACGGTACCGAGCGCGTGATCGTGTCTCAGCTGCACCGCTCACCTGGTGTGTTCTTCGATCACGACAAAGGTAAGACTCACTCTTCCGGTAAGCTGTTGTATAACGCCCGCGTTATTCCTTACCGTGGTTCCTGGCTGGACTTCGAGTTCGATCCTAAAGACCTGGTCTTCGTCCGTATCGACCGTCGTCGTAAGCTGCCTGCATCAATTTTGCTGCGCGCTCTGGGCTTCTCCACTGAAGAGATCCTGGCTACCTTCTTTGAAAACGACAGCTACCGCCTGACCGAAGACGGTGCCATGTTGAAGCTGATCCCGGCGCGTCTGCGTGGTGAAACGGCTGCGTTCGACATCAAAGATAACGACGGCAACATCATCGTTGAAGGCACTCGCCGTATTACTGCCCGTCATATCCGTCAGCTGGAAAAAGCGAACGTTGAGGAACTGGCAGTACCTATGGATTACCTGTTGGGTGAATCCATGGCGAAAGACATCGTTGACCAAAAGAGCGGCGAAGTACTGGCTGCAGCCAACAGTGAAATTACTGTTGAGTTGTTGGCTAAACTGGCTGCTTCCGGCGTCAAAGAGTTTGAAACCATTTACACCAATGAACTGGACTGTGGTTCGTTCATGTCCGACACCCTGCGTGCCGATCCGACCAGCAACGCTCTGGAAGCGCTGGTTGAAATCTACCGCATGATGCGTCCTGGTGAGCCACCAACAAAAGAAAGTGCCGAAGCGCTGTTCGAAAACCTGTTTTTCAGTGACGAACGCTACGACCTGTCTGCGGTTGGCCGCATGAAGTTCAACCGCCGTATCGGTCGCGAAGAAATCATCGGTTCCGGCACGCTGGATAAGAGCGACATTATCGCGGTTATGAAAACCCTGATCGACATCCGCAACGGTAAAGGCATCGTTGACGATATCGACCATCTGGGTAACCGTCGTATCCGTTCTGTCGGTGAAATGGCTGAAAACCAATTCCGTGTTGGTCTGGTACGTGTTGAGCGTGCTGTGCGTGAGCGTCTGTCTATGGCAGAAAGCGAAGGCCTGATGCCACAGGATCTGATTAACGCCAAGCCGGTAGCGGCTGCGGTTAAAGAATTCTTCGGTTCTTCTCAGCTGTCCCAGTTTATGGACCAGAACAACCCGCTGTCTGAGGTTACTCACAAGCGTCGTATTTCTGCTCTTGGGCCTGGCGGTCTGACCCGTGAACGCGCAGGCTTTGAAGTACGTGACGTTCACGCGACTCACTACGGTCGCGTATGTCCTATCGAAACGCCTGAAGGTCCGAACATCGGTCTGATTAACTCTCTGGCATCTTATGCCCGTACCAACGAATACGGTTTCCTCGAAACTCCGTATCGCCGCGTACTGGATGGTGTTGTCAGTGATGAGATCATCTACGTTTCAGCAATTGAAGAAGCCGATTACGTTATTGCTCAGGCATCCGTTGAAACCGACGAAAATGGCAAGCTGCAAGGTGACCTGATCTCTGTACGTCACCAGAACGAATTTACCGTGATGTCTCCGGACAACGTAACCCTGCAGGACGTATCTCCGCAACAGGTTGTGTCCATTGCCGCATCTTTGATTCCGTTCCTCGAACACGATGACGCCAACCGCGCATTGATGGGATCGAACATGCAGCGTCAGGCTGTTCCTACCCTGAAATCAGAGAAGCCTCTGGTGGGTACTGGTATGGAACGCTCTGTCGCGGCTGACTCCGGTGTGTGTGTGGTGGCGAATCGTGGTGGTGTTATCGACTCCGTTGATGCTTCCCGTATCGTGGTAAAAGTGAACGATGACGAAACCATCGCTGGTGAAGCCGGTGTCGACATCTATAACCTGACCAAATACACCCGTTCTAACCAGAACACCTGTATTAACCAGCGTCCACTGGTAAAAGCCGGTGACAGCATTGAACGCGGCGACATCATGGCTGACGGTCCGTCCGTTGACCTGGGGGAGCTGGCTCTGGGCCAGAACTTCCGCATCGCCTTCATGCCGTGGAACGGTTACAACTACGAAGACTCCATCCTGCTGTCCGAGCGAGTGTCTCAGGAAGATCGCCTGACCACTATCCACATTCAGGAACTGACCTGTGTGGCGCGTGACACCAAGCTGGGTGCGGAAGAAATCACCTCGGATATTCCGAACGTGGGCGAAGCTGCACTGGGTAAGCTGGATGAGTCCGGTATCGTTTATATCGGTGCTGAAGTTAAGCCTGGCGACATTCTGGTGGGCAAGGTAACACCTAAGGGTGAAACCCAGCTGACTCCGGAAGAAAAACTGCTGCGTGCGATCTTCGGTGAAAAAGCCTCTGACGTAAAAGATACGTCTCTGCGCGTTAAGACCGGTACTACCGGTACCGTTATCGACGTACAGGTCTTCACCCGTGACGGCGTGGAAAAAGATCAGCGTGCGCTGGAAATCGAACAGATGCAGCTGGACGAAGTCCGCAAAGATCTGAACGAAGAAATGCGTATCGTCAAGGGCGCGACCTATGAACGTCTGCATCGTGCTCTGTTGGGACAGAAAGTTAATGCCGCTCCTGGCCTGAAAAAGGGTGATGAGCTGAGCGAAGACTACCTGAAGTCTCTGGAAGCCGATCAGTGGTTCAAGATCCTGCCACAGGAAGAAGCTCTGGCTGAAATGCTGGACGTTGCCGAGAAATCTCTGGCAGAACGCCGCAAGCAGCTGGACGACAAGTTCGAAGATAAAAAGCGTAAGCTGCAGACCGGCGATGACCTGGCTCCTGGCGTACTGAAGATCGTTAAGGTGTATCTGGCGATCAAACGTAAGATCCAGCCTGGTGACAAGATGGCGGGTCGTCACGGTAACAAAGGTGTTATCTCGGCGATTAAACCAATTGAAGATATGCCATACGATGAAAACGGCGTAGCCGTCGACATCTGTCTGAACCCGCTGGGCGTACCATCGCGTATGAACGTCGGTCAGATCATGGAGATTCACTTGGGTCTGGCCGCTAAAGGTCTGGGCGAGAAGATCGACCGCATGATCAAAGAACAGCAGGAAATCGCCAGGTTGCGTGAACTGTTGCATGAGATCTACAACGGTGGTGATGGTCGCGTCGAAGACTTTGACAGCTTCAGCGATGCTGAAATTCTGGAACTGGGTAACAACCTGCGTGGCGGTGTGCCGATGGCAACACCAGCGTTTGACGGTGCGAAAGAATCCGAAATCAAACGTATGCTGCGCCTGGCTGACCTGCCGGATTCCGGTCAGATGACGCTGTACGATGGTCGCACAGGTGAAGCCTTTGACCGTCAGGTAACCGTGGGTTACATGTACATGCTGAAACTGAACCACCTGGTCGACGACAAGATGCATGCCCGTTCCACCGGTTCTTACAGTCTGGTTACCCAGCAGCCGCTTGGTGGTAAAGCCCAGTTCGGTGGTCAGCGTTTCGGGGAGATGGAAGTGTGGGCACTGGAAGCATACGGTGCTGCATACACTCTGCAGGAAATGCTTACTGTTAAATCCGATGACGTGGCCGGCCGTACCAAGATGTATAAAAACATCGTGGATGGCGACCACCGTATGGAAGCCGGTATGCCGGAATCCTTTAACGTATTGGTTAAAGAGATCCGCTCACTGGGTATCGACATCGAACTGGAAAACGAATAAGCGGATTAGCGTGGGTCAGTGCCTTACGGCCTGGCCCGCTCTGACTCCAAACGGAGCAAGAATATGAAAGACTTAGTCAATTTTCTGCGTAACCAGAACAACGCTGACGAGTTTGACGCCATCCGCATCGGCCTCGCCTCGCCAGAGATGATTCGTTCCTGGTCTTTCGGTGAAGTTAAAAAGCCGGAAACCATTAACTACCGTACGTTCAAACCTGAGCGTGACGGTCTGTTCTGTGCGCGTATCTTCGGACCGATCAAAGACTACGAGTGTCTGTGTGGCAAGTACAAACGCCTCAAGCACCGTGGTGTGATCTGTGAGAAGTGTGGTGTTGAAGTTACTCAGGCCAAAGTGCGTCGTGAACGCATGGGTCACATTGAGCTGGCTTCCCCGGTTGCTCACATCTGGTTCCTGAAATCGCTGCCATCCCGTATCGGCCTGATGCTGGATATGACGCTGCGCGATATCGAACGCATTCTGTACTATGAATCATTCGTAGTGACTGAGCCTGGCATGACCACGCTCGACGTTGGTCAGCTGCTGAGCGACGAACAGTACTATGAAGCGATTGAAGAGTTTGGCGACGAATTCGAAGCCAAAATGGGTGCGGAAGCCATTCAGGCGCTGCTCGGCCAGATCGAACTGGGCGAAGAAGTTCAGCGTTTGCGTGAAGAAATTCCGACAACCAGCTCTGAAACCAAGATCAAAAAGCTGTCCAAGCGTCTGAAGCTGCTGGAAGCTTTCCACCACTCCGGTAACGATCCGAAGTGGATGATCATGTCGGTACTGCCAGTACTGCCACCGGATCTGCGTCCGCTGGTACCGCTGGATGGTGGCCGTTTTGCGACCTCGGATCTGAACGATCTGTACCGTCGTGTGATCAACCGTAACAACCGTCTGAAGCGCCTGCTGGAGCTGAACGCTCCGGACATCATCGTACGCAACGAAAAGCGTATGCTGCAGGAAGCGGTCGATGCTCTGCTGGATAACGGTCGTCGTGGCCGCGCCATCACTGGCTCCAACAAGCGTCCGCTGAAATCTCTGGCAGACATGATCAAAGGTAAGCAAGGTCGTTTCCGTCAGAACCTGCTGGGTAAACGTGTTGACTACTCTGGCCGTTCGGTAATTACCGTGGGTCCACAGCTGCGCCTGCATCAGTGTGGTCTGCCGAAGAAGATGGCTCTGGAACTGTTCAAGCCGTTTATCTTCAGCAAACTGGAACACCGTGGTCTGGCGACAACCATTAAAGCTGCAAAGAAAATGGTTGAGCGCGAAACCGCAGAAGTCTGGGACATTCTGGCTGATGTTATCCGCGAACACCCGGTCATGCTGAACCGTGCACCAACACTGCACCGTTTGGGTATTCAGGCGTTCGAACCTCAGCTGATCGAAGGTAAAGCGATTCAACTGCACCCACTGGTGTGTGCGGCTTATAACGCTGACTTCGACGGTGACCAGATGGCGGTACACGTACCGCTGACTATCGAAGCGCAGCTGGAAGCCCGCGCGCTGATGATGGCAACCAACAACGTACTGTCTCCTGCTAACGGTGAGCCAATCATCGTTCCTTCTCAGGACGTGGTATTGGGTCTGTACTGGATGACCCGTGAACGCATCAACGCCAAAGGCGAAGGTATGTTCCTGGCGGATCTGGATGAAGTGACCCGTGCTTATCAGACGGGTTCTGCCCACCTGCAGGCAAAAGTGAAAGTGCGCATCATCGAAACCTTATATGACGATGATGGTACTGAGCATGTTGAGCGCAAAGTGGTTGATACCACGATTGGTCGTGCTCTGCTGTTCCGCATTGTGCCTAAAGGTCTGCCGTTTGAGCTGATCAACCGTCCGATGAAGAAGAAAGCGATCTCCAACATGATCAACACTGCATACCGCCGTGTAGGTCTGAAGGACACCGTCGTTTTCGCTGACCAGGTGATGTATACCGGCTTCCAGTATGCCACCCGTTCCGGTTCTTCTATCGGTGTAAACGATTTCGTTATTCCGGATGAGAAAGCGGAAATCGTTGCCAATGCCGACGCTGAAGTAAAAGAGATCGAGAGCCAGTTTGCTTCCGGTCTGGTGACTCACGGCGAGAAATACAACAAGGTTATCGACATCTGGTCGCGCGCTAACGAACTGGTAGCGAAGGCGATGATGGACAACCTGGGTAAAGAGAAAGTGATCGATCGCGACGGTAACGAAGTGGATCAGGAATCTTTCAACTCGGTTTACATGATGGCCGACTCCGGTGCTCGTGGTAGCCCTGCGCAGATTCGTCAGTTGGCGGGTATGCGTGGTCTGATGGCGAAGCCGGATGGCTCGATCATCGAAACGCCGATCGTAGCGAACTTCCGTGAAGGTCTGAACGTACTGCAGTACTTCACCTCGACTCACGGTGCTCGTAAAGGTCTGGCGGATACCGCACTGAAAACCGCTAACTCCGGTTACCTGACCCGTCGTCTGGTTGACGTGGCGCAGGATCTGGTGGTTACCGAGCACGATTGTGGCACGGAACACGGCCTGATCATGACTCCGCTGATCGAAGGCGGCGACGTGGTTGTGGCACTGGGTGATCGTATTCTGGGTCGTGTAATTGCGACCGACGTATACAAACCAGGTTCTGAAGGCGACATCGTTGTACCTGCCGGTACTCTGATCGACGAAGCCTGGGTACAGACCATCGAATCTGAAGGTATCGACGAAGTGCGTGTTCGCTCCGCCATTACCTGTCAGAGCCGTGTCGGTATCTGTTCTTCCTGTTACGGTCGTGACCTGGGTCGCGGTCATCAGGTGAACGTGGGTGAAGCGGTGGGTGTTATCGCTGCCCAGTCGATCGGTGAGCCAGGTACACAGCTGACCATGCGTACGTTCCACATTGGTGGTGCGGCGTCACGTTCTTCTGCCGCTGACAGCGTGCAGGTTAAGAACAACGGTACTGTTCGTCTGCACAACCTGAAAACGGTTGTTAAAGAAAACGGCGACCTGGTTGCAGTATCCCGTTCCGGTTCTATCGCACTGGCCGATGAACACGGTCGTGAGCGCGAACTGTACAAACTGCCATACGGTGCTGTGATCAGCGTTCAGGATGGTGCAAAAGTTGAAGCCGGCCAGAAAGTGGCCAGCTGGGATCCGCACACTCACCCGATCGTGACCGAAGTAAAAGGTCGTATCGAGTTTGTGGGCATGGAAGAAGGTATCACCATCAACCGTCAGACCGACGAGTTGACCGGTCTGTCGAATATCGAAGTCATCGATCCTAAAGATCGTCCGGCGGCTGGTAAGGACATCCGTCCAATGGTGAAACTGGTGGATACATCCGGTAATGATGTGATCCTGCCAGGTACTAACACGCCAGCGCAGTACATGCTGCCAGCCAACGCTTTGGTTAACCATGAAAATGGCACCGAAGTGGCCGTGGGTGACGTTATCGCACGTATTCCTCAGGAATCGTCTGGTAACAAAGACATCACCGGTGGTCTGCCACGCGTTGCGGATCTGTTCGAAGCCCGTAAGCCGAAAGAACCTGCCATTCTGGCAGAGGTCACCGGTACTGTGAGCTTCGGTAAAGAGACCAAGGGTAAAAAGCGCCTGGTGATTACTCCGAACAATGGCGGTGAGCCATATGAAGAGCTGATCCACAAATGGCGCCACATGAACGTGTTCGAAGGTGAACAGGTCGAGAAGGGTGAGGTTATCTCTGACGGCCCGATGAACCCGCACGATATTCTGCGTCTGAAGAGCGTGGGCGATCTGGCGATGTACATCACCAACGAAGTTCAGGAAGTTTACCGCCTCCAGGGTGTAGGCATCGATGATAAGCACATCGAAGTTATTGTGCGTCAGATGCTGCGTAAGGTGTTGATCGTTGAAAACGGCGACAGCTCCTTTATCCCGGGTGATCAGGTTGAGTACTCCGCGTTCCTCGAAGAAAACGAGAAACTGGAAGCCGCCGGTAAGATCACTGCGAAAGGCGAGCGTGTGCTGCTGGGTATCACCAAAGCCTCGCTGGCGACCGAGTCCTTCATCTCCGCGGCCTCCTTCCAGGAGACAACCCGCGTACTGACTGAAGGTGCGGTAACCGGTAAGGTCGATCACCTGCGCGGCCTGAAAGAAAACGTGGTTGTGGGACGTCTGATCCCGGCTGGTACTGGTCTTGCGTATCACGCTGAGCGTAAACGCAAGCGTCAGACCCGTGAAAACGACCGCCTCAAGACCACGCCAGCCGGTATGAATGTATCGGCTGACGAGATGGAAGCTAAGTTCAGCGAAGCTTTCAGCGATAAGTAAGTCATTGGTTGTAAAACAATCAATGACTTGACGACTGGGGCTGGGGGGATTATCCTTCCGGCCCCTTTTATTGCGTCAGAATTTTCTGGCGTTTTTGTTAGTGATAATTGGAGTTTGCTTAATGGCTACAATCAACCAGTTGGTTCGTCAGCCTCGTAAACGCAAAGTGGCTAAGAGTGACGTACCTGCACTGCAGGCGTGTCCTCAGCGTCGTGGCGTATGTACCCGTGTATATACTACCACTCCGAAAAAGCCTAACTCGGCACTGCGTAAAGTATGTCGTGTGCGTTTGACGAATGGTTTCGAAGTGTCTTCCTACATCGGTGGTGAAGGTCACAACCTGCAGGAACACAGTGTTGTTCTGATCCGTGGCGGTCGTGTAAAAGATTTGCCAGGTGTTCGTTACCACACTGTTCGCGGCTCTCTGGATACTTCCGGTGTTGCGAATCGTAAACAAGCCCGTTCTAAGTACGGTGCAAAACGTCCTAAGAAATAATTTCTTAAGATTTGGATAAGAGTAAGGCTGAGTTGATCGTTGAATCAGGATGCTCAGACTGACCTGAAGACCTAAGAGGGCTTATCATGCCAAGAAGACGCGTCGCTGCGAAGCGCGAGATCCTGCCAGATCCGAAGTTCGGAAACGTTACACTGGCAAAATTTATGAACCACGTAATGATCAGTGGTAAAAAATCCATCGCCGAGAAAATCGTTTATGGCGCAATGGATACCATGGCTCAGAAACAAGGTGGCGATCCGCTGGAAATGTTTGAAAAAGCATTAGAATCCATCCAGCCACTGGTTGAAGTTAAAAGCCGCCGTGTTGGTGGTGCAACCTATCAGGTACCTGTGGAGGTTCGTCCTTCACGTCGCCAGGCGCTGGCAATGCGCTGGTTGGTAGATGCAGCACGTAAGCGTGGTGAGAAGTCCATGGCTCAGCGCCTGGCTAACGAAATGATGGAAGCCTGTGAAGGTAAAGGTTCAGCCGTTAAGAAGCGTGAAGATGTTCACCGCATGGCTGAAGCGAACAAGGCTTTCTCTCACTACCGCTTTTAATTGATTCGAGGATTGCACAGTGGCACGCACAACTCCCATTGAGCGTTACCGCAACATTGGTATTTGTGCTCACGTGGATGCGGGTAAAACCACAACCACGGAGCGAGTACTGTTTTACACCGGTGTTTCTCACAAAATTGGTGAGGTGCATGATGGCGCAGCCACGATGGACTGGATGGAACAGGAGCAGGAGCGTGGTATTACCATTACTTCTGCTGCTACCACCTGCTTCTGGTCGGGCATGGCGCAACAGTTCGAGCAACACCGCATCAACATCATTGATACCCCGGGGCACGTTGACTTCACCATCGAAGTAGAACGTTCCCTGCGGGTGCTTGATGGTGCGGTGGTGGTGCTGTGTGGATCCTCGGGCGTACAGCCTCAGACTGAGACTGTGTGGCGTCAGGCCAACAAGTACGAAGTGCCACGCATGGTCTTCGTTAACAAGATGGACCGCGCCGGTGCAGACTTCTTTATGGTTGTTAAACAACTGAAAGATCGTCTCAACGCCAATGCTGTACCTATTCAGATCAACATCGGTGCGGAAGACAATTTCCGCGGCGTTGTTGACCTGATCAAAATGAAAGCCGTGCGCTGGAATGACGCGGATCAGGGCATGACCTTCAGCTATGAAGAGATTCCGGATGATCTTGCCGACGTTGCTGCTGAATGGCGTGAAAAGCTGGTCGAAGCGGCGGCTGATGCCAACGACGAGCTGATGAACAAATACCTCGAAGGCGAAGAGCTTTCTGAGGACGAAATTAAAGCCGCGCTGCGTCAACAGACGCTGGCGGGCGAGATCGTATTGGTCACCTGTGGTTCTGCCTTTAAAAACAAAGGTGTGCAGGCGGTTCTGGACGCTGTTGTTGAGTTCATGCCATCCCCGACCGAAGTAAAAGCGATCGAAGGTATTCTTGATGATGCCAATGAGACGGTCGGGATGCGTGAAGCGTCTGATGATGCACCGTTCTCTGCGCTGGCATTCAAAATCGCCACAGACCCCTTTGTCGGTACCCTGACGTTCATCCGTGTTTATTCCGGGGTGCTGAATTCTGGTGATGCCGTATACAACCCGGTTAAAGGTAAGCGCGAACGCGTGGGTCGTATGGTGCAGATGCACGCCAATGCCCGTGAAGAAATTAAAGAAGTCCGTGCTGGCGACATCGCCGCACTGATTGGCCTTAAAGATGTGACCACCGGGGAAACCCTGTGCGATCAGAATAACCGTATCACCCTCGAGCGCATGGAATTCCCGGATCCGGTAATTTCGGTTGCGGTTGAGCCTAAGTCGAAAATTGATCAGGAAAAAATGGGCGTCGCTCTGGGCAAACTTGCTCAGGAAGATCCATCGTTCCGGGTTGAAACCGACGAAGAAACCGGCCAGACCATCATCTCCGGTATGGGTGAGCTACACCTGGACATCATCGTCGACCGTATGCGTCGTGAGTTTAGCGTGGAAGCGAACGTAGGTAAGCCTCAGGTAGCCTATCGTGAGAAGATCACTGCCACGGTAGAGATCAACCACAAGTTCGCCAAGCAGTCCGGTGGTCGTGGCCAGTATGGTCATGTAGTTATCAGATTTGAGCCGTCTGAAGAAGAAGGGCTGGAGTTTGTTAACGAAGTCGTTGGTGGTGCCATTCCACGTGAATACATCCCGGCGGTTGAAAAAGGTATTTCTGAGCAAATGAAGAACGGCGTTCTGGCTGGCTACCCATTACTGGGGCTCAAGGCAACGCTGATCGATGGCTCATACCATGACGTTGACTCGAATGAGATGGCATTTAAAATTGCTGCCTCACAAGCCACAAAACAACTTTCAGAGAAAGGCAAAGCCGTGCTGCTTGAGCCAATGATGAAAGTGGAAGTTGTAACCCCTGAAGATTACATGGGGGATGTGGTGGGCGACCTGAATCGCCGTCGTGGCTTGATTTCAGGAATGGATGATACCCCTTCAGGTAAGGTGGTTGACGCCAGTGTGCCACTGGCAGAGATGTTCGGTTATGCAACCGATCTGCGTTCTGCCTCTCAGGGTCGGGCAACCTATTCCATGGAATTTGAAAAGTATTCGGAAGCACCATCCAGTGTTGCCGAAGCAATTATTACAAGAGCTTAATCATTTACGATATTGAACGAGGTGTTCTATGGCTAAGGAAACGTTTGAACGTTCCAAACCCCACGTAAACGTGGGTACTATCGGTCACGTTGACCACGGTAAAACCACTCTGACTGCGGCTCTGACCCGTGTATGTGCAGAAGTATGGGGCGGTGCTGCCGTTGCATTTGACGGTATCGACAATGCACCAGAAGAGCGTGAGCGTGGTATCACGATTTCTACCTCGCACGTAGAATACGAATCTCCAAGCCGTCACTACGCACACGTAGACTGCCCAGGACACGCG
>NZ_JAOANI010000014.1:235358-520478 GCF_025318105.1 Thalassolituus pacificus | reverse complement strand
TCGCTGGGTTCGCTTGGAGGTTGATAACATCACACTTTCCTGTTTTTGGGGTTGGAAAGTGTCAACTCTATTCAGGACGAGACACAACCCATAAAAAAGCCCGGCATCGCCGGGCTTTTTAGTGCTTCCTAAATATCAGAAAGCGAAGTGCTCTTCTTTCATCTGCATCAGCGTTTTAGGATCCTTAAGCATCATTTTCGCATGACCTTTCGCGCGCGGCAGCAGGCGGTCAAAGTAAAACTCTGCGGTATGAATTTTCGCCTGATAGAAATCACGGTCACCTTTGCC
Source organism: Thalassolituus pacificus (assembly GCF_025318105.1). NCBI lineage: Bacteria > Pseudomonadati > Pseudomonadota > Gammaproteobacteria > Oceanospirillales > Oceanospirillaceae > Thalassolituus > Thalassolituus pacificus. Next base: position 520,190 of record NZ_JAOANI010000014.1, on the reverse strand, counting down.
GGATTTCATGCCGGTGTAAGCTTTATCCGCCATCTGTGCCCAGAAAAAAGCCATCATGACGTAACCGGAGAACATCAGATAATCAACGGAAGCCGCACCCACCATATCGCGGTTTTTAGAAGCCTTGTAGGCCACGCGGAATGTGTTAATGCGCCACTGCAGCATGTAACGCTTCAGCTGCTTGATCAGCGGTTTCATTTCTGCACGGTTTTCATGGGTTTTAATAAAGGCCGTTACTTCAGCACGGAATTCATTAAACGATTTCAGTTTGCCCAACAGAATTTTACGCCCCAGCAGATCCAGTGCCTGCACGCCGGTGGTGCCCTCATACAGCTTGGCAATCTGCGTATCACGGACAATCTGTTCCATGCCCCACTCTTTGATAAAGCCATGCCCCCCGTAAACCTGTACGCCGTGATTAGCCGCTTCGTAGCCCAGCTCAGTCAGGAAGGCTTTCAGAACAGGCGTCAGGAAACCCAGTTTATCGTCAAACTGGTCATAGCCTTTTTTATCACCACGGTCGTGGGCCGCCATCATAAAGTCAGCCAGACGGGCCGCATGATAGAGCATCGCCCGGCCACCTTCAGCAATGGCCTTCTGTGTCAGCAACATACGACGCACATCGGGATGCACAATCAGCGAGTCAGCCACTTTATCCGGATGCTTAGTACCGCTCAGTGAGCGCATGGAACGGCGGTCTTTGGCATAAGGCAACGCGCCCTGGAACGATAATTCGGCAGCACCAACCCCCTGAATCGAGGTACCAATGCGGGCGGTGTTCATAAAGGTAAACATGCACATCAGGCCTTTATGCTCTGGCCCAATCAGGAAACCTTTCGCGGCATCAAAGTTCATCACACAGGTGGATGAGCCATGAATACCCATTTTCTCTTCGATAGAGCCACAGACCACCGGATTGCGATCACCCAGCGAGCCGTCGGCATTGACGTGGAATTTAGGCACAATAAACAGCGAAATACCTTTCGTACCTTCCGGTGCATTCGGCAGACGTGCCAGAACAATGTGAACAATCTGTTCGGTCAGATCGTGTTCACCGGAAGAAATAAAAATTTTGGTGCCGGTCAGGTTGTAACTGCCATCACCATTGGGTTCGGCCTTGGTTTTAACCTGCCCCAGATCTGTACCGCACTGTGGTTCAGTCAGACACATCGTGCCGGCCCAGCGGCCTTCGGTCATCGGCAGCAGAAAGGTTTGCTTCTGCTCTTCCGTACCGTGCATATAAATGGTGTTCATCGCCCCCAGAGAAAGCCCCGGATACATTCCCCACACCCAGTTAGCCGTGCCGATCATTTCAGATTTGATCACACCCAGCGACAGCGGCAGACCCTGCCCACCGTAAGCAACCGGTGCCGACATGCCCTGCCAGCCGCCTTCCACGTACTGACCATACGCTTCTTTAAAGCCTTTCGGTGTGGTGACTTCGCCATCTTTCCACACACAACCGTCGTCGCCGCTCTGATACAGCGGGGACACCACCTCTTCACTGAAGCGTGCCGCTTCGGTCAGAATGGCATCAACCATTTCCGGTGTGGCTTCGTCGCCACCGGGAATGGTTTTGTAGTGAGACTGAAAATCGAATACATCGTTAATCAGAAACTGAATATCTTTAAGTGGAGCCTTGTACTGAATCATTTGCACATCCTCAGAATAACGCGGAACTCAGGGCAATAATGGACTGCCCGCTAACGGGTAAAAATGTGCGGCGATTTTGGCAACAGCCAGCCCCAGCGCCATTGGCTACACGGCCGCGCCTGTCCGTCACTTGGGTAACTGCCATGGATGGCAGACATAGCATCAACGCCGGGAACGTTGATCAACATTGCACAGCAATGGCCCGCAGGGTGGCTGCCATGGATGGCAGACATAGCATCAACGCCGGGAGCGTTGATCAACATTGCACAGTAATGGCCCTCAGGGTGGCTGCCATGGATGACAGACATAGCATCAACGCCGGGAGCGTTGATCAACATTGCACAGCAATGGCCCGCAGGGTGGCTGCCATGGATGGCAGACATAGCATCAACGCCGGGAGCGTTGATCAACATTGCACAGCAATGGCCCGCAGGGTGGCTGCCATGGATGGCAGACATAAAAAAGCCCGCATCAGGCGCGGGCTTTTTTATTCAGGGTATGAGCCGGTCAGGCTGGCTCAGCCTGCTTTTTTGCTTCTTCATCCTTCAGCTCACGACGCAGAATTTTACCGACCGGAGTCATCGGTAATTCGCTGCGGAACTCAACATGACGCGGCACTTTATAGGCGGTCATATTTTCGCGGCAGTGTTTCTTGATTTCTTCTACGGTCAGGTTGGCATCGGTTGCCACCACAAACAGCTTAACCGCTTCACCGGTTTTTTCGTCTGGCACACCAATAGCCGCACAGTTTTCAACCGCCGGGTGCATGGCCACCACATCTTCAATTTCATTCGGGTAGACGTTAAAGCCAGACACCAGAATCATATCTTTAATGCGGTCAACGATTTTGACGAAACCATCTTCGTCAATCACAGCAACGTCACCGGTACGCAGCCATTCGCCATCCGGCGTAAAGCTGTCGGTCGTCGCTTCCGGACGATTCCAGTAACCTTTCATGACCTGTGGGCCTTTCACGCACAGCTCACCGCGCTCGCCCACAGCCACTTCGTTGCCGTCAGGGTCGATACATTTCAGTGCGGTACCGGGAACAGCCTGACCCACGGTGCCCATTTGCTCCAGACCACCGGATGGATTCATACACACCGCCGGAGAGCATTCGGTTAAACCATAGGCTTCAGAAATGCCGCAGCCGGTCAATTCTTTCCAGCGACGGGCCGTATCTTCCACCAGCGCCGTACCACCCGACAGGGTCAGTTTCAGCTGGCTGAAGTCACAGTTTTTAAATTCAGGATGGTTCAGCAGCGAGACAAACAGCGTATTCAGACCAATAAAGCCGGTCAGCTGGTGCGGCTTGATCATGCGCACAAACATATTGGCATCACGCGGGTTGGCAATCAGGATGCTGTGATCACCGGTTTCAAACAGCGCCATCAGATGCACGGTAAACGAGTAAATGTGGTAAAGCGGCAGCGGTGCCACCACCTTTACTCCGGTATCCGGTTTAATCTGCTGACCGGTTGTCGGGTCAATCTGGCTGAGCATGGCGCGAGATTGCATCATATTAGCAACGAGGTTGCGGTTGGTCAGTTCTGCGCCTTTGGCCACACCGGTGGTACCACCGGTGTATTGCAAAATAATCGTGTCGTTCGGGTTCTTGATGTAGTTGGCAACAAAACCACCGAACTTAGCGCCCTGCGACAATGCCTTACGGAACGGAACCGCATCCGGCAGGCTGTAAGCCGGAACCATTTTCTTCACGTATTTAGCAGCCGCATTGATCAGCGTACGCTTCGGGAACGGCAGCATATCGGCCAGACTGGTCACGATAATATGCTTGAGACCGGTTTCGGCGCGGATGTTCTGCACAGATTTGGCGAACACATCCATGCACACCAGCGCTTTCGCACCTGAATCGTTAAATTGATGCAGCATTTCCCGTTCGGTGTACAACGGGTTGGTATTCACCACAATCATGCCGGCACGCAGAGCACCGTACATCGCAATCGGAAATTGCAGAATGTTCGGCATCTGAATAGCGATACGATCGCCGGGTTGCAGACTGGTGTGATTTTGCAGATAGGCTGCAAACGCGGCACTGTATTCGTCGATCTGACGATACGTCAGGGTGTAGCCAATGCTGGTAAAAGCGTCGCGGTCGGCGTAACGCTGAAAAGCGCTTTCCACCACTTCCACTACTGCATTGTATTGATTCAGATCGATTTGATCCGTAACACCAGGTGCGCGCTTGCCGTCCCAGAAAGATGCTTCCACAGGGTTCCCCTTCAGAATTCAGGTTTTTGTTTTTTTAATGGCCAAAACTATGACCGAAAGCCGCGTTGAGTTAAAGAGGAAAACGTGACATGCTTCCGGTCATAACACGCCACGCAAAATTTTCCGCCCACTATGTCACACTCATCCGCTGCCAGCCGCGCATTTATCGGTACCGAATATCTGTCGCAATTAATCGAATTACTGGCTCAGCAGGGAATCAATACCTCGCAGTTAGCACAGGGCACAGGCCTGAGTGGTAAGACACTGGCATCGGCACAGGAATTTATTTCGCCGCTGCAGTATCACAAGGTGGTCGAGAACGCCCTTGCCCTGAGCGGCGACCCCTTACTGGGGCTTGAGCATGGCAAGCGCATGAACATATCCAGCCACGGTTTTCTGGGCTTTGCCATTATGGCCAGCGATACACTGGGTCAGGCATTGTCTCTGGCCATCCGTTACGCCCGCACCCGCACTCTGCTGGCGGATATCCGTTTTATTAACGACCACGATACCGCCATTATTCAGATCAACCGTTTGGCGGCGATGCCCAGCACCTTCAGCTTTGTCGTGCAGAACATTATTTCGACACTGGTGACCATTTCCCGCTTTCTTACCCAGAACAGCGAAGAGTTAACCGCGGTGGCCAAATTTACCGATATTGCCGTTCGGCCGGCCTCCTGTTACGAAGGCATTCTGGGTATTCCGGTGATGTTTAACCAGCCGCATAACCAGCTCTGCATTCCGGCCTGGTTACTGGATACACCGGTATCCACCGCCAACAATACTGCCCGGCGCATGGCCGAAGCCGAATGTGAAAAGCAACTGGCGGAGCTTGATCGTGGCCAGGATCTGGTCACACAGATACGCCGTCTCCTTGACCGTATGGATGCCTACCCGACGCTGACGGTTATGGCCAAAACCCTGAACTCCAGCCCGCGCACCATCAACCGTCAATTGGCGCAGCTGAATACCACCTACCAGAACATTATTGATGAAGCCCGGCGCGAGCAGGCACTGCACCTGCTGCTGGAAACCAATACTTCGGTGGAAGATATCGCCCACCAGCTGGGTTACAACGATCCGTCTAACTTTGGCCGCGCTTTCCGCCGCTGGCTGGGAGAGTCGCCGCGCGCCTTTCGCAAGAGAGCGCGGGAGCAGTATCCCGCTCAAGTGACAGAAGAAAGCATGACTGAAAACCCACCCTCCTGAGACGGGCGTTTTACAAAGCCTCAAACTCAGGTAGCATGGCGGCAACCATAACAATCATAATAAATCATGAATCAGGTTCATTTCTCCCCCGGTCAGCGCCCGGTTTATCAGCAGCTGTCGACTCAGGTTAACCAGTATTTCCAGCAGCAGAACATCGCCAAAAGCGGTGACCGCCGTCTGTTCCGTAAAGCCGTTGTTATTTTGCTGTTGTTCAGCAGCAGCTACGCCGCCCTGCTGTTGCTGCCGTCGCCCTGGAGTCTGATCGCCTGGTTTATTCATGGTATTGCCACCGCCCTGGTCGGTTTTAATGTCATGCACGACGGTGCCCACGAGTCATTCAGTGGTTCACGCCGCCTGAATCGCTTAGCAGCCCTCACCTTTAATCTGATCGGCAGTAACCGCTTTTACTGGGCACAAAAACACAACCGTAATCACCACAGTTTTACCAACGTCGATGATGTGGACGAAGACATCGATGCTCTGGGGCTGTTTCGTATGAGCCCGCACCAGCGACGTTTCTGGTTTCACCGTTACCAGCATATTTATGTCTGGTTGCTGTATACACTGACCAGCCTGTTCTGGTTTTTCGCACTGGATTACAAAGCCTATTTCCGCCAGAAAATCGCCCAGCGGGGCTTCAGTCAGCGCCTGTCGCTAACCGATCATGTTGAATTCTGGGCGAGTAAACTGCTTTATCTGCTGGTTTATATCGCCCTGCCCCTGAGCCTGTCGGATACGAGCACGGTGATCACCGGTTTTTTACTGATGCATGCGGTGCTCGGTTTTCTGTTCGCCGTTGTATTTCAACTGGCGCACATCGTTGATCAGGCCGAATTTCCGCAACCCGATGCAAACGGCGCCATGTCCGATGAATGGGCTGCTCACCAACTGCGCACGACGGTTGATTTTGCCACTCAGAATCGCTTTCTGACCTGGGCATTGGGCGGTCTGAATTTTCAGGTAGAGCATCATTTATTCCCCCGCGTCAGCCATGTTCATTACCCGGCATTGCATCAACTGCTGCAAGCATCCTGCAGCGCTCAGGGTCATCCTATCCGCAGCTACCCAAGCCTTTGGGCGGCCCTGAAAGGCCACTACTGCCATCTGCACCAGCTTGGCCGATATGACTGAAGCCTGCAGACTGACCGACACACAAGCGCTGACCTGCTAGACTGAACAATGAGTAATGTGGAGCTCTGATTTCTCAGATAAATCAGCGCTTTACCAGAAACACACTCATATTCAGAGGTATGCTTATGGAATCGCCGGTGCACAGCCTTAACGGCCTGTTTGCGCAGCTTGGTCTGCCCAACTCCGACCAGAAAATCGCTGACTTTATCGAGCAGCACAAGCCGGTTGCCGACAACACCAAACTGGCCGAGCTCGAATTCTTTAATCCGTCACAACAAGCTTTTCTGCGTGAGTCACTGGCTCAGGACGCCGACTGGGCCGAAGTGATCGACACACTCGACAGCCTGCTGCGCCATGAAGCCGATATCCGGCCAAGCTGACTGCTGCTATGCAAGTAAGCCAACATCTCTGGTGTGCTGACAGCGTCCCACCACATTGGTCACCTGCTCTGCCCACAGGACAGGCCGACCTGTTATTGCTGTTCACCTCGGCCGACCCCACCGCTGCCATCCATAACCTGACACAGCTCTTCCCAGCAACACCGCTATGCGGCTGTTCAAGCAGCGGTGAAATTCAGCAGCAGCGGGTGCTCGATAACAGCACGGTGCTCACCGTCCTGCGCTTTGCGCATACCCGGGTACAACTGGTGACCGAAAGCGTTAACGGCATGGCTGACAGTTATCAGGCCGGTGCCCGGGTCGCACAGCAACTGCGACAGGATGATCTGCGGCATCTTCTGGTGTTCGCCAACGGCATAAGCGTAAATGGCAGCCAGCTGGTCGCCGGGTTAAACCAGACACTGGCCCCTTTCAGCCGAATTTCCGGTGGCATTGCTGCCGATGGTGAACGCTTTCGCCATACCTGGCTGTATACCGTCGATGGCCGTTTCAGCCACCATGTCTGTGGTATTGGTTTTTACGGCCAGCATCTGCAGGTTCGTTGTGGCAGCTACGGCGGCTGGGATCCGTTTGGCCCCAGACGCCGGATTACCCGCGCACAAGGCAACCGTCTGTATGAACTTGACGGAATTTGCGCACTGGATCTGTATGAGAAATATCTGGGTGACTACGCCCAACAGTTACCGGCATCGGGATTACGCTTTCCACTGCTGATCTCGGGCGATGACAACGACCCCGTCGTCTGCTCAGTATTGGGTATCGACTGGCAGGAACGCTGCCTGCTGTTTGGCGCAGACATCCCCGAGCAGCACTATGCACAATTAATGCGTGCCAACGTCGACCGGCTGATTGATGGCGCTCATACCGCCTGTGAGCAGATCAGCCAGCAAAGTCAGGATGTGCCGGAGTTTGCCCTGCTGATCAGCTGCGTCGGTCGGCGGGCCATTATGCAACAGCTAATCGACGAAGAGCTGGAGGCCTTCAGTGAAACACTGGGCGCATCCATACCGGTCAGCGGTTTTTACTCCTACGGAGAAATTGCTCCTAACTGCGGCGTCGGTAAATGCAGCCTGCACAATCAGACCCTGACCATTACTACATTTACCGAGCACACGGCATGCATCGACTGCTGAAACGACAGTTAAAACGCCATCATCAGGGCACCGTCCCGGAAGCCTTCAGGCCGCTGTTGCAGGCCATCAGTGATGCCTACGAACAGGCCGATGTCGACCGGGAAATGCTGGAGCGCTCGCTGGCGTTAACGGCAGAAGAACTGCTGGAGCGTAATCAACGTCTGAGCCAGCACCTGCTTGAACAGCAAAAAGCCCAGTCTGATCTTGTAGCCTCCTATGAAATTCTGGATGCCACGCTGAATGCCTCCAAAGAAGGCATTCTGGTCGTCAGCGCCAATGATGACCGGCCAATCGCCGTCAACAAACACTATCTTTTCTTAATGGGACTGAACGAAGAGCGCATCAGTCAAATGAATGGTGCTGAATTATTCCGCAATTCTTTTCTGCAGTTATTTGAAGGTGAACAGCTTTACGATCAACTCAAAGAAATGCATCGCAATGAACAGGGCAGCCACCGTATCTACCCCATGCGCAAAGGGGGCTGGCTGGAAGTGTATGCGGTCAAGCACCCGGTCGCCGGCTATATCTGGATGCTGCGCGATATCAGCGAAATCCGCGAAAAAGAAGAAACCATTACCTATCAGGCTCAGCATGACAGCCTCACCGGTTTGCCCAACCGCGTGCTGCTGCAGGACCGGCTGGAGCTGAGTATTCACCGGGCTCAGGCGCAGCATTTGCGCATTGCGTTGTGTTACATCGACCTTGATGGCTTTAAAACCATCAACGACAGTCTTGGCCACGCCTGTGGCGACAAGCTGCTGATCGAAGTTGCGCAACGGCTGCAGCAAGCAATAAAAGTGCAGGATACACTTGCCCGGGTAGGCGGTGATGAGTTTGTGGTTATCATGGATGATATCAACGGTCAGGACGAAGTGCTGCAACGCGCCGATGCGATGCTCGAAGCTCTGATGCCACCGGTCGAACTGGAACAGCGCAGTTTCTTTGTTGGAGCCTCCATCGGGATTGCCATGTATCCGAACGACGGTGAAGAACCCGGCCTGCTGATGCGTAACGCCGACATTGCTATGTATCGCGCTAAAGCCAATGGCAAAAACTGTTTCCACTTTTTTACGCCGTCACTGGAACGCATCGCCCAGCACCGCCTGCAAATGGAAACCGAACTGCGCAAAGCCATCGAGCAAGACCTGCTCGAACTGCATTACCAGCCCAAAGTATTTCTGCAGAACAGTGTCCGCGGCATCCGCACCGGCCAGCTGCACAGCTTTGAAGCGTTGCTGCGCTGGCAACGGCCGGATGGCAGCTTTGTGCCACCGGAAAGCTTTATTCATATCGCCGAAGAATCCGGCATGATTGCGCAAATAGGCCAGCTGGTGATTGAAAAAGCCTGCCGCCAGGCGCGCTCATGGCTGAATGAAGGCTATGAGAGCAATATCAGCATCAATCTGTCGCCGCGTCAGTTTCTGATTCCCGGTTTTCATGAAGACATTGTCGACACCATCCGCTCTTACGGTATTCCCTCGTCCATGATTTCCGTAGAGATTACCGAAAGCCTGCTGATGCAGGACCTGGTCAGCGCCCGGGGCGTGCTGGAATATTTCCGTGCCCACGACGTGTTTGTTTATCTGGATGACTTTGGCAGCGGCTTCTCATCGTTAAATTATCTGAAAACATTACCGGTGGATGCGATCAAAATTGATCGTGCTTTTGTCCGCGACTTAAGCACCAGCAGTGCCGACCGGGCCATCGCCAACACCATCATAACCCTCGGTAAACAGCTGAATAAACTGATTGTCGCCGAAGGCATTGAAACCATTGAGCAAGCCAATTTCCTCATCGACAGCGGCTGCGATCTGGCGCAGGGCTACTTTTATGGCCGTCCGGTCAACGGTGATACCGCGCGACATTATTTTCAGCTGAACCCGGTACGGCCTTCTGCTCTTGCCAAACCCGGTGCATCTGAGTAGATTCGCCGCTTCTCTGAATCCTGTGAGGCCATTGTGAAATATCCGCAATTTATTGCCATCGACGGCAGTTCGTTTGAAGAACACGCCCACCCGGTTGCCATTGCCTGGTCACAGTCCGATGGCCAGATTAAAACCACACTGGTTCAGCCGGAAGATGATTGGGACGACTGGGATATAAGCCTGCAGGATCTGCACGGTATCACACCGGATACGCTGTATCAGCGTGGAGAAACCGCCTGGTCAGTGATGCGTGAGCTGGAACACGATCTGGAACAGCCTTATCTGTTCGCCGATGACACCGCACGGGTAACCGAACTGCTGGAAAAACTGTATGACGCCTGCAGCCGTGACCTGAGTATTGAAATCAGCGACTGCCGTGATGAATGGCAGGATACTAACGCGCTGGATGAAAGCGAACTGCACCATCTGCCCTGCGACGAACGGGTTCACCGTATGCTGCTGGCCTGGGCACAGGAACACGCCGGTCACAACGGCTAAGCAGCCTGATGTGATTGCCAGCCAGCTCCCCTCCTGATAAAACCGGATAATCACCAGACTTAACAGGAGAGACTCATGGGTGCGGGAACGCTGATTTTTTTCTGCGGAAAAATGGGGGCGGGAAAATCCACGTATGCACAACAATTAGCCCGGAAAGACAGCGCCATTCTGATCTCAGAAGATGAATGGCTTGCTACTCTTTATCCGCAACAAATCCATACTATAAAGGATTATCTGCGCTGTTCAGCACAGCTGAAGAATATTCTAAGCGAACATATCAGCCTGCTGTTAAAAAGTGGCCTGACACTGATTCTCGACTTTCCTGGCAACACGATTGAGCAGCGCCACTGGTTTAAAGACATCATTAACCGCAGCCAGTGCCAGCACCGTTTAATTTGCCTGAATCACAGCGACGAACGTTGCCTGCAGCAGCTTGCTCAACGCCGTAACGAACAACCGCAACGTGCTGCCTTTGATAACGAAGCAACCTTTTATCAACTCAGTCAGTTCTTTCAGCTACCGACAGAAGAGGAAGGTTTTATTCTGGAATGGCTGCAGAATTAAAGACCAAATACAGATACCGGACTAAAAACATAAACAATGGCCATCGGAACCGTGGCCATTTTTTATACCTGAATACCAGCGTCTGCACTGCCGGGCGATTACGTCAGAGCAAGCAGAACGCAACACGAAAAAATCGCAATTAACGATCAATCAGATCCGGTTCTTTCTGCAGGTCGGTAATAACCGCCGCTAAAAAACGACTGGCCTCGCCACCGGTAACCGCACGATGATCAAAGGTCAGTGACAGTGGTAACACTTTACCGGCAAACAATTCTCCCATCGCACACAACGGTTTTTCCAGCACTCGTCCGGCGCCCAGAATGGCCATGGTTGGCGGCACAACCACCGGTGTGCCGTAACGGCCGGCAATGGCGCCGTAATTCGATAAGGTAATCGTTGCACCCTGCATTTCCTGAGGCGGAATGGTACGCGCACGAACATCGGCCTTCAGACGGTCAAGCCCGGCGCGCAGATCATCAGCACCACGTGAACCCACGTCGCGTAACACCGGTACAAATAAGCCCTGCGCGGTATCGACCGCAATGCCCAGATCAATCTGGCTGATCAAGCGCCGGGTCATCTGCTGATGCTGCTCATCGCCATGAAACCAGCCGTTTAAATCCGGCACCGCAGCACAACCGGCGGCAATGGCCTGCACCAGCCGGATACTGACATCTTCATCGGCATCCCAGTGCGACACATCGGCTTCATCAAACAGGGTGACCGGCACCACCTGTGCATGGGCCAGAGCCATGGCCCGGGCCATGCTTTTACGCACGCCGGTCAGACGTTCGCCCTGCCCCAGTTGCTGATCCAGACGGCTGGCCTTTTCCACATCGTCGGCCGTAATCCGGCCATCCGGACCGCTGCCGCTGACTTGCTGAATATCCACAGTCAGACGCCGTGCCAACGCCCGCACACTGGGCGTGACCCGCACCCGGTCAGCGCTGCTGCCCTGACCGCCCTGGCCAATCACAAAATGATCTTCACTGCGCTCACGGGCAACCGGCATTTCGCCCACCACCGAGCCATTATCCGCAGCTTTAACCGGTGTTTTGTCCGATGTTGTGGCCTGGCTATCGTCTTCTGCCGCTGCGCTTTGTTCAAACTCCACCAGTGGCTCGCCGGTATTGACGGTATCGCCGGGCTCACCAAAACAGTGGCTGACCACACCCGCACAGGGGGACGGTAATTCAACAATGGCTTTGGCGGTTTCAACCGACAACAACAGCTGATCAAGCGCAACGCTGTCTCCGGCTTTTACGTGCCACTCCACAATATCGGCATCGGCCAGACCTTCACCTAAATCGGGCAAGCGAAAATAACGCATACACACTCCTGATTTACCGGCCATTAGAGATTTTTTTGTTACCAATTTAACGGTAGCTCATGCATTGCCCGGCTGCGGCAACAATGTCGGCCACCTGCGGCAGATACAACAACTCCTGACGGAAATACGGCATTGGCGTATCAAATCCTGTCACCCGGATCACCGGAGCCTGTAATAAATCGAGACTCTGTTCGCTCAGCCGGGCTGAAATATCGGCACCGATTCCACCGCTGCGGGCGGCCTCGTGAATGATCACACAGCGCCCGGTTTTTTCGACCGAGGCGCGGATGCTGTCCATATCCAGCGGACTGACCGTCGCCACATCGATCACTTCTGCGCTGATACCGCGCTGCGCCAGTTCCTGCGCTGCGGCCAGTGTTTCCTGAATGCAGGCCCCCCAACTGACCAGCGTGATGTCATGCCCTTCGCGCAGAATAAAAACGGTATCGAGTGGCAGACGAGCACCGTCGTCACTCAGCGGTTGCTTCAGTGCGCGGTAAAGGCGCTTGGGTTCGAGAAAAATCACCGGATCGGGGTTATCAATCGCACTCAGCAGCAGGCCATAAGCCCGCCGGGGGGATGATGGAATCACCACCCGCAGACCCGGAATATGCGCAAATAAAGCCTCGGTACTCTCGGAATGATGTTCAGGCGCATGAATGCCACCGCCAAACGGCGCACGCACCACCAGCGGACAATGCAACCGCCCGCGGGTGCGATTGCGCAACCTTGCTGCGTGGGTCACCAGCTGTTCCATGGCCGGAAAAATAAACCCCATAAACTGAATTTCGGCGACCGGTTTCAGACCTTGCGAGGCCATGCCAATGGCCGTACCGGCAATCAGGGCTTCAGCCAGTGGCGTATCCATTACCCGCTCGCAGCCAAACTGTTGCTGCAGCCCCTGTGTGGCGCGGAATACTCCGCCGTTAAGGCCAATATCTTCCCCCAGCAGCACAACGTCAGGGTCTTCGGTCATGGCCCGCGCCAAGGCCAGATTGACGGCCTCTACCAATGTCAGATCGTGGGATTCGGGCACGCCGGTGGATACTCCCGTTGTGGTTTTGTTGGTCATATCACACCTCCCGTGCGGCCATGCGCGCAGCAAACACATCGAGTTGCTCATCCAGCGCTGGGGGCCATTCCGCGTATAAGTGATCAAACATCGCTTCTGCTGCCTGTGCCGGCGTTGCCAGATACTGCTCTACCGCCTTACTCACGACGGTTTGGCAATGATCCTGCCAATGCGCATCCATGGCTTCGCTCCAGGCCCCCTGCGAGGTCAGAAACTGACGCAAACGCAGCAGCGGTTCCCGGCTCCAGGCGGCTTTGACTTCATCATCGGTACGGTAGCGGCTGGCATCGTCAGCGGTAGTGTGATCGCCAAGGCGGTAACTAACGGCTTCAATCAGGGTGGGGCCTTTACGATGGCGCGCCCGCTCCAGTGCTACGGTGACTACATCCAGCATCGCGATGATGTCGTTACCATCGACCTGCACACTGTGTATACCGGCACCCCAGCCTTTTTGCGCCAGCGTCGGCGCACCACATTGTGCGGCGCGCGGTACCGATATTGCCCATTGGTTGTTGTTGATGACAAACACCACCGGCAAATGCCAGGTGCCCGCCAGATTCAGGGCCTCAAGAAAATCGCCCTTGGAAGTTGCACCATCCCCCAGTGTGCACAGCACCGCCTGCGGCTGTTGGCGGATTTTCAGCGCGGCAGCAATACCCACTGCATGACCACACTGGCTGGCAATAGGGACGCATACCGGTAAATCCTGCGCCGGACCCGCATGACTGCCGCGCTCATCGCCACCCCAGTACAGCAGCAAATCATGCATCGCCGCACCACGAATCAGCTGCGTGGCGTGGTCGCGGTAATACGGCACAAACACATCCTCCGCTTCCAGCGCCAGACCACAGGCAACGCCAATGGCTTCCTGGCCGACAGAGGATGGAAAGGTGCCGAGCTGGCCGGTACGCTGCAATGCCACCGCCTTCTGATCAAACAGGCGTGTCAGCATCATCCACTCATAGGCCCGTAATAACGGCTCAAACTCACGTGCCCAAAGGGGAACGTCACCTACGGGAACACCATCGCAGCCCAGGTACTGCACCATAGCGCCGGGATCAATAGCAGGAATATCCGCCATAGCATTTTCCTCCGTCAGTCAGACGCTCATCAGGCTTACGTCCGTTAGGGGTTTTGTACTTATCAGAATATCGGTCGCTGCCGCGTCTGAAGAAGACGTGAGCAGGCGCACAGGCAGCGCGCTGGCAGCAAAGGCGCTGCGAATGAAATAACAGCAAAGACAGATCCATCCCCGTCGGGGGCGGAAAACGGTTTGACGAGACATTCAGCACCTCCGGCTTTTGGCCTGAGCGTCGCCCATTCAGGGCAAATGCCATTCTGCTTGTGGCAAAACGAACATGTTTAAAGCATCTCTGAATATGTAGCTGAGAAACGCTCGGGCAGAAAGGCAAAAGACCGCTTTAAACTAAGCAGAGCGAACGCAAATATCATGATCGAATATAAGTGCGCAGAGCCCCGTCCTGCCAAACCATAGCCGTCGGCAGACGAAACCATTAGAGTACGCACTTATTTTTTCTGGCAACGAGTCCCATGGCGCTGAAAGCAACCATTTTTAAAGCCGAGTTAAATGTATCCGATATGGATCGGCACCATTATCAGACCTACAACCTGACCATTGCCCAGCATCCGTCTGAAACCACCGAGCGGATGATGGTTCGCCTCGCAGCCTTTACCCTCAATGCCAGCGAGCAACTGGAATTTACCAAAGGCCTGAGCACCGATGACGAGCCGGACTTATGGGCGCATTCATTGAGCGATGAAATTGATCTGTGGGTTGAACTCGGCCAGCCCGATGAAAAACGCATCCGCAAAGCTTGTAACCGGGCGAAGCAAGTCATTATTTATGGCTACCACGGGCGCGCTTCTCAACTTTGGTGGCAACAGGTTGAAAACAGCTGTCAGCGTTTTAATAACCTGCAGGTGGTGGATTTTGATGCGGCCGCCATCGAGCAACTGCAACAACTGACGGGCCGCACCATGCGTCTGCAGGCCAGCATTCAGGATGGCATGCTGTGGCTGGGTGATAGCAGCCAGACCATTGAAATTGGCATGACGGTACTGCGAGAAAATAAGCGCTGAGGAAAGTAAGCGTCAGGGAGAGTGAGGACGAAGAACAATTAAGCGTTGAGAGAGTTCAGCGTGTCTGATTAAGAATGGCTGCCAGACGTCCGTCGGCGGCCATTCTGGCCAGCGCCTGATTAAAGCGCTGATGTAATTCACTACCGCGCGGAGTACGCTGAAAAGCGAAAAAAACCGGATGTTCACTCAGCGGCTGTGTACGCTCGTAATGCACCAGATCGTCAGCCTGTTGCTCTGCAATGGCCCGCAGCGCGGAACGCTCATCACCGATAAATACGTCGATACGTCCCGCCAACAGTTTTTTAATATTCTGCGGATCGGTGATCGTGCTCTGATAGCTGGCTCCGGCGACAGACAACACATCGTCGGAATAACTGAACCCGGCGGTATAACCGACACGTTTTCCGGCCATATCTGTGGCTTTTAAAACCCGCGGATCAGCGGTGCGGGTAAAAGCAAAAATACGTTTACTGTAAACGGCGGTTGTTGCCAGGTACGGCGAGTTCATAGAGACGTCGATCGCCGGAAAAATCACATCCAGATGACGCTCTACGAACTCTTCCCGCACGCGCTGGGTCGGAAACAATGCAATGTTTAATTCCTGTCCGGCTTCTTCGGCAACCGCTTCCGCCAGACGGATAAAAACGCCGCGATTTTCCGACTCCACCATCAATGGAATGGCAAAGGTGCCCATGCGAATAGGCTCGCTCTGTGCCGGCATCACCAGCAGCAGCGGCAATAAAGCATACATTGCGAGCAGTAACCGGCCTGTGCGCATAACCCGTCCATGAAAGGAATAAAGGCTCATGCTACATCAGAATCCGCAGGGTTACTAACGCCCTGCCGGCATGCAGCAACGCTTATATTTTTTACCACTGCCACAGGGGCACGGACTGTTTTTATGCGGCGCGGCATCCTGTTGAAGATCGGCCAGATTCTGCTGATAAAAATCACTCAGATACCCATAAAGCTGTGGGTGTTTCTTTTTCAGCAGTTGCGGCCGTTCAAAAAAGTATTCTGATGCCACGGCAAAAAACTCAACCTGATTGGTCGCACCGTATTCCGGTATGCCAGTTCTGTCCTGCTCCATTTCACCAATTTTTTGCTGCACCAGACTGAACCAGGCATCGCTGGTACGATAATTTTCCAGGCGCTCAGGAAAACCATCCAGCGCACCGTCGGCCATATCCACCAGGTGCACAAACTCATGGATACCCACATTGTGCTTGTCTTTTTGATTGGCAAATCCGGCGTGTAAATCCGGCTTGCTCAGAGCCACCTTCCCCACCATCGGCCCGGTACCGACCATACCGGTAATACGCGAATCCGGGGCGCCACACTGAAACTCCGCATTAAACGCCGCCGGTAATAAGAACACGGCCCGCACATTAAAATAATGCCAGCCCGGAAACCCCCAAACCGGAATGACAGCACTGGCGGCAACCAGCAAGCGATCTTCATCGGTTACTTCAACATCAACCCCACCCTCAACCGCAGTTGTGGCCAGAAACAACTGACAGCGCCGTTCAAACTCCCGACGCTGCGGTTCATC
Source organism: Thalassolituus pacificus (assembly GCF_025318105.1). Classification (NCBI taxonomy): domain Bacteria; kingdom Pseudomonadati; phylum Pseudomonadota; class Gammaproteobacteria; order Oceanospirillales; family Oceanospirillaceae; genus Thalassolituus; species Thalassolituus pacificus. The sequence goes on along the minus strand of NZ_JAOANI010000014.1, from coordinate 503,393 downwards.
CAGGCGCTGATAAAACGCCACGCGAGCCGCTAAAAAGCCGGACCACTCAGGCTGCCAGACAGGTAATGCTTTAACCTCGGGCTTCGCCCAGATTGCCAGTTTATTTAACAGCCACTGCCACATTGTGTATTTTCCTTGTTGTTCAGAACATGTATCCGAGGCGCAGCGTTGACACGGCCATATTGGGATACCAGGTGAGTACGTTTTCGGCCTGACGGACATCGTCACGCTGATTTTCATCCGCCAGTTCGGCAGACGAGCGGGTTACCTCGCCCGATACCGGCATCACCAGCGTCAGCCAATCAACGGCCAGTGTCCATGGCCCCTGCTGCCAGTGGTTGGCAATGCTCAGCTGCGCCATATGGGCATAAGCTTCGCTGCGCACTCCGTGCTCACTCAACGGAAAGCCATACACTTCAGGGTCGAGATAAACTTCATTGGTGCGGTAAACATAACCACCGCTAAGATTGAAACTGTTGCCAAAAAAACGGCGCAATAACAGACCGGCATGGCGCTCTTTAAATCCGGCGAGTTTCAATTTAGAAAAATTCACCTCAAAACCGCTGTTCATATACGACAGCCCCAGCTGCCACTGGTCACTGAGGTTAATATTCAGCGCGGCGCCTTTGGCACCGGGAAAAGGCAGCGACAGCACTGACAATGCTGCGTCAATGCCAACATTATGAGTGGCACGAAATTCCCGTGAGGTTTCTGCCTGCAGCCCGGAAGCCCCGGCCAGCAGCAGGCAGAGTAAAACGCTACGAAATCCTTTTCTCATCAACTTCAACCTTCGATTTTTAATAATTCAACATCAAATATCAGTAACGAACCGCCCGGAATAGACCCCGCACGCTGATTACCATAAGCCAGCTCGGCCGGAATAAATAAGCGCGTTTTTTCGCCCTCTACCATCAGTTGTAAGCCTTCCGTCCAACCGCGGATAACCTGATTCAGACCAAAGGCAATGGGCTCATTACGTTCCACAGAACTGTCAAATACAGAACCATCGAGCAAGGTGCCGTGATAGTGCACCAGCACGCGGTCACGCGGCCCCGGGTGTTTTTCACCAGTACCCGGTTTCAGTACCAGATATTGCAGACCGGATGCGGTTTCTTTTACGCCATCCTGCTTTTTATTGTCCGCCAGAAATTCAGCACCCGCTGCGACATTCTCAACCGCGCTTTTGCCACTGCCCATACCGGCACGACGTAATGCATAGAACAACAGACCTGCAATGATCACTACCAGCAAAATATTGAGCATACGAACTCCCGGAGCAATAAAATAATCGGGCATTCTAGCGACTGGACGGCATCAGTACCATGCCGTTTAATGACCTTCGGTCGAATAACAGGAATATCACCATGCCAACCGTTCACAGCGCAGCAGAACCGCGCCCACCCATCGTTTTTATTCACGGCATGTGGTGCGGGCCAGAGGTGTTTGAGCCCTACCGGAAATTTTTCACCGAGCGCGGCTACCACTGCCATCTACCGGCATTACGGCTGCATGATATTAAGAACAACGAAAGCACAGCGCTTGGCCGACTCAGCCTGCTCGACTATGCCGCCGATCTGGAAGCCTTTATCCGTACGCTGCCCCAGCAGCCGATTCTGATCGGTCACTCAATGGGTGGATTGCTGGCGCAAATACTGTGTGCGCGCCAATTGGCAGTTTCTGCGGTATTGTTGTGCCCGGCATCCCCGGCGGGGGTACATGGCCTGACGGCCTCCGTTGTGCGCAGTTTCTTTAGTGTAATGACACGCTGGGGATTCTGGAAAAAACCGAACAAACTCTCTCCGGCGGCGGCACGTTATGCCCTGTTTAATCGCCTGCCGGATGACGCAGCACAGGATGCTTATCAGCAAATGCGTTATGAAAGCGGCCGTGCCGCCTTCGAAATTGGTTTCTGGTTGCTTGACCGGAATAAGGCCAGCCAGGTTGATAACCGCAAAGTGCGACAGCCGATGCTGGTGATATCTGGCGCCGACGATCATATAACCCCCGCCGCCATTAATAAGAAAGTCGCCAACCGTTACGACCAGGCAGAGTATCGCTGCTACCCTAACCATGCTCACTGGCTGATTGCTGAGCCTGGCTGGCAAACCATTGCCGCAGATATTGCAGAATGGCTTGAGCAGACGCACGGGCAGAACACATAAAAAACGCCGCAGATGCGGCGTTTTTTTAATGAATAGAACTTTAGTAACGCGACAGTTCTTTATCGTCCTTAAATACTTTGTCACCCACGTTTTCCACTTTTTTCAGGGCTTCCAGCGAATTGGATAAAAACTCCCGCTCATACAGCACCACCACAACCAGCGCAGCAGCAGCGACAAAGGCCCAGGGGTGAATAAACCAGGTAAGAATCGCCAGCGAAAAGTAAAAGGAACGCAACCCGTAGTTATAACTGCGGCTGGCCTGATCAATGATTTTGGCACCATAAATCGCAAAACTGCGACGCTCTGCAGCGGTCACCGAGTCATCACCCGGTAGCGGTGCCGCACCAACCAGTACCGAGGCAAAGCCAAACTGACGCATCGACCAGGTAAAAGTGAAGAAGGCGTAAATAAACACGCCAATTAAGGTCAGAATTTTCAGTTCCAGTGCCAGCAGGGTATCGACCACCGCGAACGAGACTCCGGACAACATGCCCTCAACTTTATCGACGGCGGTTAACGCTGTGAGCAGACCCGCCAGAATCAGTACACACGAAGAGGCAAAAAAATTCACGTTGCGCTCAAGGTTAGCCAACAATGCAGCATCGCCCACCCGTACTTCACGCTGCAGCAATCGTCTCATCCAGTTAATACGATGCACATGCAAAACAGACGACAGAGAGGCCGATGTTTTCGCCTTGTACTTGGCAAACTGGGTATACGCCACCCAGCAACCGATAAACCAGGCCAGGCTGAGCCAGTTAATTAAGCCAATTTCCGACATTCAGCCGCGCTCCAGATAAATAACAGAACCAAGATGCGTCAGCATAACCGGATTAACGCCCGGTATGAATACACCCGTACCGCAAGCCAAACTAAGTAGTTCTACCAGTGAGCCAGACGGACTGGCAGGAAAGTTCTGTTTTTATAAAGATAACGATTGAACTGCAGCGGCTTTCTGCAATCATAGCGCTGCGGCAGCAACTGCCGTCTAAAGATCTGAACAGAAAAGTCCTGATCAATAACACAGCGGAGACAGATATGAGCAAAAAATCCAATGCCCTGGCTGGCCAGCCAGTTCGGCGTAACCTGCATGCCTGTGCAGCCATTATGCGCAAAGGCGGTGTTCACGAAAGCACCACTAAGGCCAAACGTAATCAGGCCAAACGGCAACTGAACAAGGCAATGCGTGAGGGGGGCAACAGCTCCCCTTTTTATTGCCTGTTATTTGCCATCATTGCCTGAGTGGCTTACCTCTCTACACGACCCTCTACCTGAACAACTTACCCCTCTACCCGAACGGCTTATCGCTCCGTTCTGACCTTCTCACCGCTCCGCTCTCTGTTTTAACCAGTCAACCAAACGCTGAATTTTACTGTCCGATAACTGGCGGTAATCAAAATACGGGCACAGCACCAGCCCTGACGCTTTATGCAGCGCGAAGTCATTATCCAGCCAGATCAGTTCTGCGTTTAAACCCAGAGTCTGGGCATAGCCTTTAGCCAGTAATAAACGGATTTTGGTGCTATCAGGGCTCAGCGATGGCGGAGAAAATAACAATGCCTGTCCACTGCCCGCCTGCAATAACTGCTGATCGCGCAGATCCTGCCAGCGTGTAAAACCAGACACTTCCTGATTGTTATCTCCGTTAATACCGGCCTGCTGCAAGGCAAAGATCAGCTTGGCATAGACATTAAATATTTTCCGCCAGTGGTTGCCGGTTTCGCTGGCGATACGGGCAATATCCCCGCGCTTCAGCGGCTGCATTGTTTGCAGCTGCTGGTATTCCGCCAGCGGCGGACGGTTGGCGATAAATACCTGAATACCGGCGTTGTCGTCGCCGAGGCCTATACGATGGTTATTCATATTGAGCGTTGATTAACCCGTTTCATTAATTCCTCTGCGCTTTCTTTGCGCTCGGAATAACGGTCAAGCAGGTAATCGTTGCGATCGCGGGTTAACAGCGTGAATTTCACTAACTCTTCCAGCACATCGACAATGCGGTCGTAATATGGCGACGGTTTCATACGGTCATTATCATCAAACTCCGCCCAGGCTTTGGCCACTGATGATTGATTAGGGATAGTCAGCATCCGCATCCAGCGCCCTAACACACGCATCTGATTCACGGCATTAAACGACTGCGAACCGCCACAGACCTGCATCACCGCCAGCGTTTTACCCTGGGTTGGCCGTACCGCACCGATGTTCAGCGGAATCCAGTCAATCTGTGCTTTCATAATGCCGGTCATGGCACCGTGGCGTTCCGGCGAGCACCACACCATGCTTTCACTCCAGGTTACCAACTCACGCAATTCCTGCACTTTTGGATGACTCTCTTCGCAGTCGTCCGGCAGCGGTAGACCACTGGGATTAAATACCTGAGTTTCTGCCCCCATGGCCTCTAATAAACGCACACTTTCTTCCACCACCAGTCGGCTGAACGAACGGCTGCGCAGTGAACCGTACAGCAGCAGAATCCGCGGCTTATGACTCGCTGGCTGACGGGAAAATAATTCGTCAGCGGCCGGTACTTTAAATAACTCCGGTATCAGGTTCGGTAAATCGCTCATTGCTTATCCTCATTCACCTTTGTTTTTATTTACCAAGTGTTGCCGGAAACCAGTGACGGGTTTTATTGGCAAAGGCCACCAGCGATAACATCACCGGCACTTCCACCAGCACGCCCACTACCGTCGCCAGCGCCGCACCGGAATGCAGACCAAACAGCGAGATGGCCACTGCAACCGCCAGTTCAAAGAAATTACTGGTGCCGATCATGCAGGCAGGCGCAGCGATGTTATGCGCCAGACGCATTCTGCGGGCGATAAAATAGGCGATAAAAAAGATGCCATAAGTCTGCAGCATCAGCGGAATAGCAATCAGCAGAATGTCAAAAGGCTTGGCGACAATGGTCTGCGCCTGCAGGGCAAACAGAATCACCACAGTACTGATCAAACCGAGGACAGAGAACGGTTTAATCGCTGACATAAAATGAGTGAGACGTTCACTATGATGATCGGACGACAGCCACTGACGGGTCAGTACCCCAGCCAGTAATGGCAGAACGACATACAGCAGCACAGAAAATAACAGTGTCTGCCACGGTACCTGAATATCGGACACACCTAATAAAAAGGCGGCAATCGGCGCAAAGGCAAAAATCATGATCAGATCATTCACCGACACCTGTACCAGGGTGTAATTGGCATCGCCTTTGGTTAACTGACTCCAGACAAACACCATCGCCGTACAGGGTGCTACTCCGAGCAGAATCATCCCGGCAATGTATTCGCTGGCGGTCTGAGCATCGACCAGACCGGCGAAAAACACTTTAAAAAATAACCAACCGAGTAAGGCCATGCTGAACGGTTTAATCAGCCAGTTAATCACCAGCGTCAGCAGCAGGCCCTGCGGTTTTTTGCCAACGTCTTTGATAGCCGAAAAATCAATCTGAATCATCATCGGATAAATCATCAGCCAGATTAATACCGCCACTACCAGATTCACCCGCGCCACTTCCAGCGCTGCAATACTGGCAAACAGATCAGGCAATAACAGCCCCAGCACAACGCCCAATACCATACCGGCGCCCACCCACAGGGTTAAAAAACGTTCAAAAACACCCATGATTCAGACTCCGCTCTGCTGCTGAAATACATGCTGAATATCGGCCGCTGTTTTATCCGACCAGTCGATGGCGCTGAGCGCACGGATACGCTCACGTAAGACAGCCGCTACCTGAGTAAAAGCCGCGCTCTGTTCGGCCTCCGCTAATTTTGACGGATCAGGTAATCCCCAGTGCACTTTGATGCTGTTTCCCATCCACAATGGACAGGCCTCTCCGGCGGCACTGTCGCAGACGGTAATCACCACATCCGGGGCGAACTCTGCAAATTCATCCCAGCTCTGGCTGCGCAGATCATCGCTGCGGATTCCTTGTTGCTGCAGAAAATTCAGCGTACCCGGATACACCACTCCGGCTGGCTGACTGCCGGCGCTGCGCACCTCGAAAACACCATTGCTTTCAGCACGGCAAATAGCTTCCGCCAGAATGCTGCGGCAGCGATTATGGGTACAGACAAATAAAAGTTTCATAAAAATATCCGGATAGGCTCAGCAACAGGAGGACGAATTTGCCGCAGTCAGGGCGCTGCAGCGTTTGGTGTAAGGGGCAACAAAATCATGATTGGCCGTCAGTGTGGTTTCGAGCACCTGCACAGCCCATTCAGGCAGTTGCGGATGCAGGCGGTAATACACCCACTGGCCGCGTTTTTCGCTGCTGAGTAATTGCGCCGTGCGCAGTTGCGCCAGATGGCGGGAAATTTTCGGCTGGCTTTCTTCCAGCGCCGCCATTAAATCGCACACACACAACTCGCCGTGCTGTTGCAGCAGCAACACCATCACCAGCCGGGTTTCATCATTCAGGCATTTGAACAGGGTTAACGGGTTCACAACGCACACCATTAAGAATATCTGGAAAATCATATATATGTTTTTTCATATATACAATAACCAAACGCAGCTACTGACCCGGATGCCCTCTTCAGCGGTCTTCCCAGCCCTTACATTCCCCCGCTTTTAGAGGTAACTTGCCTGCTTCTGATAATAAAAAGTGCTGCCGTTACCAGGGTCTGTCGACCCTAACGCAGCAGCTCAATACAAAATAACAAGGAGCCCAGCTATGACAGCCACCAGCCCTGATGCAGCCACGCCTCATTTCGACCTGATTGTGTTTGGCGCCACCAGTTTTGTCGGTCAGATTCTGACCCGCTATCTGGCGGAAACTTACGGCCTTAACGGCGAATTGAAATGGGCCATTGCCGGCCGCTCAGAAAGCAAACTGCAATCGGTGCGCGGCAGCCTGGTACCGGCATTGGGTGATGACGCCAAGCATCTGCCGATTCTGCTCGCCGATGCCGCCAACGCCGAGCAGGTAAGCGCCCTGTGTGAACAAACCAACGTCATTGTTTCCACCGTTGGCCCTTACGCCCTGTACGGCGAACCGATGATCAAAGCCTGTGCCGAAAGTGGCACCGATTATTGCGATTTAACCGGTGAGCCACAGTGGATCAAACGCATGCTGGAAAAATACGAAGCCAGCGCCAAAGCCTCCGGCGCACGCATCGTGCATTGCTGCGGCTTCGACTCAGTGCCTTCCGATATGGGCGTTTATTTTCTGCAGGCTGAAGCGCAAAAGGCCTGGAACGGCAAAACCGCCAGCCGCATTAAAATGCGCGTAAAAGCCGCCAAAGGCGGTATGTCCGGCGGCACCGTGGCCAGTATTATTCAGCTCACCAAAGAAGTGATGGCCAACCCGGCGCTGCGCAAAGAACTGGCCAACCCGTATTCCCTTTGTCCGCCGGAGCATGGCTTCCGCGCGCGCCAGGTTAACCAGAAAGGCGTTGAAAAAGACACAGACCTGCTCAGCTGGTCTGTGCCATTTATCATGGCCGCTATTAACACCCGCGTAGTGCACCGCTCCAACGCCCTGCGCAATAAATTGTATGGCGAAAACTTTATGTACGACGAAGCCATGCTCACTGGCGGCGGCGCCAAAGGCTACGCACTGGCCGCCGCTCTGGTCGGCGGCATGGGCACCTTTATGATTGGTGCTGCCTTAAAACCCAGCCGCTGGCTGCTGGAAAAATTCGTATTACCCAAGCCCGGCGAAGGCCCGACACCCAAACAGCAGCAGGAAGGCTATTTTGATATCCGTTTTATCGGTCGTAACGACGATGGCCAAACCATCATGACCCGCGTAAAAGGCAAAGGTGACCCGGGTTATGGCTCCACCGCCAAGGTACTGGGTCAGGCGGCCAGTGGCATCGCCCTCGACTTTTACCGCGATGGTCAAAAATGCGACCGCGAAGGGGGATTCTGGACGCCAGCCTCCATGTTTGACGAACGTTTTATCCAGCGTTTGCAGGAAAAAGCCGATCTGTCCTTTGAAGTTCTGAGCTGATTCAGCCCGGCGCGCAGCAGGTCAGCCGCATGCTGACCTGCTGAATACTGCCGCCCACACAGATTCCATCTGCCCCTTATCTGGGGTATAACACGCCGATGAAAATACCAAAACGATTACAACCCCTGGTGGATGACGGTCTGATTGACGAAGTTATCCGCCCATTGATGAGTGGCAAGGAAGCTTCTGTTTACGTAGTACGCTGTGGAGATGAAGTCCGCTGCGCCAAAGTGTATAAAGAAGCCGATAAACGCAGCTTTAAACAAGCGGTGCAGTATCAGGAAGGCCGCAAAGTCCGCAACACCCGACGCCAGCGCGCCATGGAAAAAGGCTCAAAATTCGGTCGCAAACAGCAGGAAGATGCCTGGCACAACGCCGAGGTTGAAGCCCTGTACCGTCTGGCCAGTGCCGGTGTACGCGTGCCAACGCCTTATGGCTGTTTTGACGGCGTTTTATTGATGGAGCTGGTCACCGACGATGCCGGTAACGTTGCGCCACGCCTGAACGATGTCGCCATGAGCGAAGAACAAGCACTGGAAGACCATTACGAAGTCATGCATTACGTTAAATTAATGCTGGTCGAAGGTCTGGTACACGGTGATTTATCCGAATTTAACGTACTGGTCGACGATTACGGCCCGGTGATTATTGACCTGCCCCAGGCGGTTGATGCCGCTGCCAATAATCATGCACAAGCCATGCTGCAGCGCGACGTCGATAATATGACCAGTTACTACGCCCAGTACGCACCGCAATTAATGGCGACACGCTACGCGCAGGAAATGTGGGCACTGTATGAAGAAGGGGAATTATTACCCGACACTGAACTCAGTGGCGAATTTGCTGAAAGCGAAGAAGCAGCCGACGTGGCCAATGTACTGGATGAAATCAAAGCCGTACTGGCCGAAGAAGAAGCGCGCCGCGCACGCCTGAAAGAAGCGGAAGAAGACGACGACTGATATCGGGCGTCGTTTTTTACGTTTATTTTTACAAAGTACAGGCATAAAAAAAGCGAACATAAAGTTCGCTTTTTCTCTCTTAAATATTTAATCCATTATCCATCCCGTCGGAAGGATAACGGCAAATACTTACAGAGGGATAATGTCTTCTGCCTGAGGACCTTTCTGGCCCTGAGTAACAGTAAACTTAACTTTCTGGCCTTCAGCCAGAGTTTTGAAACCAGTACCAGTGATCGCTTTGAAGTGAGCGAAAACGTCTGGACCGTTTTCTTGTTCGATGAAACCGAAACCTTTAGCTTCGTTAAACCATTTTACAGTGCCGGTGATTTGATTAGACATAATCAATATTCCTGTTTTTTCAAAAGTTGGATGGCCAATTGGCCGGTATGCTGGAAGATGTACAAATAACTTATGAAAAACAAAACAGGATGAGGAGCTTCTGCAGATTGCTCAGAGACTGAGACAACATTGCGGGGGCGGACATCAAGCGGTGACCATAAATATAAGGACGAACTAACAAGCTGGGGGCAGTCTATACCTATCCCCCACCCTGTCAACGTTTATTTTCCGGTCAGTTCAGAATAGTGTCAGGCCCCAGCGGCACGATACCCGATGGGTTCAGTGCCCTGATGGAGTAATACCCGGCCTTGATATGATCAACATTCACCGTTGGCGCCACGCCCGGCAACGCGCCAACACACTGCATATAGGCCGATAAATACGTCATACTGCTGAGCGTATTACGGTTGCATTTAAACAGACCGTGATAGGCGGCATCAAAGCGCACCAGTGTCACAAAAGTGCGGATATCGGTTTCTGTTAAAACATCAGCCAATAAATACCTTCTGCCATCAGACAACTGACGTTCCAGCTCATCGAGCATCGCGAACACACGCCCATACGCCTCCTCATAAGCCGCCTGCGATGAAGCAAAACCGGCCTGATAAACGCCATTATTCAGCTCGCTGTAAATGCGTGCGTTCAGCTCATCAATTGCGCCCGCCAGTGCCGGCGGATACAGATTCAGCGTATTACCGGTCAGATGATCAAAAGCACTGTTCAGCATGCGCAGAATATCAGCCGACTCGTTATTCACGATGGTGCCGGTCTTTTTATCCCACAGCACCGGCACCGTCGCCCGCCCGGTAAACTGGCTATCAGCACGACTGTACAGTTCATGCATATACTGCGCGCCGTTAAGCGTGTCGGTATCAGCTCCCGGATAACCACCAAAGGCCCAGCCCTGCTCGGTCAGCACCGGATTCACCACACTGACGCTGATCAGTTCCTGCAGTTGTTTTAACTCGCGCACCATCAGCGTACGCGACGCCCAGGGGCAGATATAAGCCACGTACAGATGATAACGCCCGGCCTCCGCCTTAAAGCCGCCATTACCCGTTGGCCCGGCACTGCCATCGGCGGTAATCCAGTGACGGAACGACGATGTCTGGCGGATAAAACGCCCGTCTTTATCTTTTGCCTGCACCGGCTGCCAGTCGGCAGTCCACACACCATTCACTAACATAACGACCTCCCGCCGCGCTATTTACTGAGAAAAGAAAGCCCGCCAAAACGGGCTTGAGAATGCCTTAGACTCAGCGCAGACGCGCCGCCAGCACACGGTCAACCGACAGTGCACCACCGCCCTGAATCGCCAGCGCAACGGTCACAGCAAACAGCGTCAGCGCGTATTCGTAGCCGTTATTGCTCATAAAGAGACCATTGCTGATATGCACACTGAAGATTGCAATCAGCATGGTAAAAGCACTGACCAGAGCCGCCGGACGGGTAAGCAGACCAAAGACCAGCGCCAGACCACCGAAGAACTCGGCACTGCCGGCCAGCAAGGCCATCAGATAACCCGGTTCCAGACCGATGCTGGCCATCCATTGTCCGGTGCCTTCCAGACCGTAACCACCAAACCAGGCGAACAGTTTTTGCGCACCGTGAGCGGCCAGAATCAGGCCAACCGGAATACGCAGAGCCAGAGCGGCCAGACCTGCATTGGTGTTCAGTACGCGTTGAATCAGTTGAGTGTTCATAATGTGCTCCCGCTGAGATTTGTTTGGGCTGAGGGGAATTCCTCATGGCTTGAGTTCAATGTAGTTACTTTCAGTTTGAGGATAAATGGCACTATCATTGTTTAATTATCAACAAAATGAAGATAAACCATGGATCGCATCGACAGCCTGAAAGCCTTTGTTGCCGTAGTCAGCGAGGGTTCCTTTGCCCGCGCCGCCGAACGGCTCGATCTGAGCCCGCAGCTGGTCAGCAAATACGTGTCGCAACTGGAAGCGCATCTGAATACCCGCCTGCTTAACCGCACCACCCGTCAGGTCAGCATTACCGAGGCCGGCAGCGCCTGTTTTCAGCGCGCGCAGCAGATACTGGCCGATATGGATGATCTGGAAAATCAGCTGGGCGAACTGCAGAACACAGCGCGCGGCGTATTACGCATCAGCGCGCCGGTATCTTTTGCCATCAGCCATCTGGCAAAACCGCTGACCGAATTTCAGGCGCAATGGCCGGATGTGTGCATCGATCTGCAACTGAACGACCGCAAGGTGGATATTATTGAAGAAGGTTTTGATATTGCCCTGCGCATCGGCCGCCTGCAGAGCTCGTCATTGATTGCCCGACGCATTGCCCCGATCAGACTGGTGACCTGCGCCTCGCCGGACTATTTAAAACAGTACGGAACCCCACAAAGCCGCGCAGAACTGAAAGACCATCGTTATCTGCATTACAGCTACGCCACAGAAGATACCATTCTGGTGCCCGGCGCTGGTTTAAGCGGCCAACTTAACAGCGCCTTTCAGGCCAATAACGGTGATGTATTAACCCAGGCCGCCATTAACGGCGCAGGCATTGTGGTACAGCCAACCTTTATTGCCGGACCGGCGATCCGGCAAGGAAAACTGCAAATGATTTTACAAGACTCAGAACCCGAACCCATCGGTCTGTATGCGGTGTATGCGCACCGCCAGTTATTATCCGGCAAGGTGCGCAGTTTTCTCGACTTTATCAGCGATTATTACGGCGACAGGCCCTACTGGGATGATTTTTCCTGACGACCGCACCGCCCGCAATAAAAACGGGAGCCAGTGGCTCCCGTTTTTATTTCCGCAGCCGCGCTTATTGCAGATTCAGGCTGTAAACACCAAAACCATCGGCATCGGTGCTGTTATAGGTAACAGCGGCTTTACCGGCGGCAAAGGCTTTTGCCGAGTCTTTTGCCGAACTTCTGAACACCACACTGGTGTTGCTCAGCGAGGTAAACGACCAGTTGTTATCCGCCGATGGATCAAAACCCGTCGCCGGATTTTGCTCGGTCATGGCAATCAGGTAATCGGCAACGGTCTGACGATTTTCATTCGGCGCATCAATTACTATTTTATCGCTGCTGACGCCAGGGAAATGACCCCCGCCACCGGCACGGTAATTATTGGTGACCACCAGAAATTCATCAGCATCAACAATAGCGGCGTTGTTGTAGCGAACATTTTTAATGCGGTTATGCGCAGCATTAATCAGATTGCCGGAGACGTCGTAACGTGCTTCTTGGCTGACATCAATCTCGTAAGTAATGCCATCAATCACATCGAAGTTATAGCTTGGAAAACTGGTATTAATCAGTTCAGAACCTGAGCTGCCGGGCACAATGGTATTAAACTGACCGGCTGACATTTCCAGCCATTCTTTAACATCCGCACCGGTAAGCTTCATCACCTTCAGCGTGTTCGGGTAAATATACAGATCGGCCACATTACCGTAAGACACATTACCCGCACTCAGATCGGTAAAATCATCGGCGCCACCACGCCCGGCGCGGAACGGCGCACCGACCGACAGAATTGGCAGGCTGGCATATTCCGTACCCGCAACAATCGATTCCACATACCAGGTCTGGGCATCGGTGACGACCTGAATAGACGGATCATCCTGCACCAGCGCAAAAAAGCTGTTAACCGGAGCTGAGATTTTGGCAAAAGGCTCACTCACCCACTGACGCACATCGGCATGATCCGCCGCGACAGCCGCTTCAATACCGGCATGGTTCGCCACCAGTGAAGTAACGGAACGATCCGGATTACTCTGCGAAATGGGTTTAAGGGTCGACTGGCTGTCGCTTACCTGCCACTGGCCATCAGTATTCAGCGCCAGCGTCATGTCGATATAACCCAGATATTTGCCCCAATAACCCGGCATAACCGCCGGAATACCGTTTAACGTTCCTTTAACATTATCGATGCCTGCAACATTATCGTAGCCGCTGTCACCGGGGAAATTACGGTGCGCATGGCCGAACATAATGGCGTCAATGCCTTCAACCTGTGACAAATAAAAGCTGGCGTTTTCTTCACCGCCGGCACGGTTTTCAGTGGAGATACCGGAGTGCGCGATGGCGATAATAATATCGGCACCTTCCTGCTTCATTTGCGGTACATAATGTTTAGCCATATCGACGATGTCTTTGGCGATCACCCGCGTTTCCAGATTATTTTTATCCCATTGCAGAATCTGCGGCGGTACAAAACCGATATAGCCGATGGTTAACGTATGAGCCAGACCTTCGCTGTCCAGCACCTGCTTATCCTGCAGCACGTAAGGCTTAAAGTACGGAATATCGTTCGTGCTGTCGTTATCGGCATCATCGAAAAAAACGTTGGCGGAAATATAAGGGAAACCGGCATCGTCCAGCGCTTCTTTAAGGAAAGGCAAACCATAATTAAACTCATGGTTACCGATGTTCGCTACGTCGTAATCGAGCAGGTTCATCGCTTTATAAATCGGGTGAACCTCATTGGTATTCAGCCCCTTCACTTTGGCAACATAATCCCCCAGCGGGCTGCCCTGCAGTAAATCTCCGTTATCCACCAGTACGCTGTTTTTCACTTCGGCACGGGCGGCATTGATCAGCGACGCCGTTTTCACCAGGCCCACCGTGTCGTCCTGCCCGTTCTGGTAGTAATTAAAGTTCATGATATTGGCGTGCAGGTCGGTGGTTTCCATCACCCGCAGGGTTACGGTCGCAGCCTTGCCGGCAGCATCTGTATTGCCGTTATTGCTATTGTCGCTGTTGCCATCGTCAGAACCGCAGGCAGAAAGACCAAATGCAACGGCAGAATACAGGGCCAGACGGAGAAAAGGTGTACGTGTCGGTTTCATGGAGCGGGCTGTCCTTAATAAGAGAAGCACAGACCCTAAAAGAGTTTAATGACAGTAAAATTAATAAAAAATAACAGAATTAAGTCTGCCTCTGAGCAGCACAGCCAATAGAATTTACCTGTCTGAAACAGCAAAAAAATAAACCGGATTGCAAGTGACGATTGTCACCTGCAGTCTGGTTTATAACGCATCAGGCTCATAGCAGAAGGTTAATGTCTTAGAGTCGAAGAGGAAGAGGAAGAGCAGATGACAAAGAATTGATCAAACTTACTGACGACTGAGCCAGACCTCCAGCCCCTGCGCATTAAGCCGGGCATCGGTCGCCAGCCAGCGCCGTCTGAGCGCTTCATCCAGCGCCGGATTCAGCTCTCGCGCACGACTCATCAGCCAGTCGAGAATGGCAGCGGCCATACGCTCAACCCGCCCTTCTTTTTGCTCTTTTTCGGCGTTAGCAATAGCCACAAAAGCATCCAGTGACGCCAGCAGTTGCGCCACATTACTATCATCGGCAGTAACCGGGCCATAATGGGTGAGATAGACCGCCGCAGGTTCCAGAGCGGCAATCCGCTCAATACTGGCGCGCATCGCCTGCGGATCAAAATGCACCGGCGTGGTGGTCACAAATAACAGCACACCACCCTCTGCAGTATCGAAAATACGGTACGACACACCAAAGGTATCGCCGCTGAACAGCGCATTGCTCAGCGAATCGTGAATGCAAACATGGTGCAGTGCATGCCCCGGCGTATCGAAAAAGGTAAAGGTACGGCCATTAAAATTCAGCATAAAACCCTCAGCCGCCTCAACCACCCGCTCTGCGGCCACCGGAATTAACGCACCGTATAATTTGCGGTAATTTTCTTCGCCGTACACCGCCATCGTACCGACTTCGAGTTTTGCCGGATTAATCATATGCGCTGCACCACGCGGATGAACCACCAGTTTCGCGTTCGGACATTTCTCCATTAACGCCCCGGCACCGGCTGCATGATCAAGGTGAATATGGGTAAGAATAATCCAGTCCAGATGCTCCGGCGTTAAACCCAGTTCGGCAATCGCCGCCAGCACATGCGGCACCGTATGCGCGGTGCCGGTTTCGATTAATGCCAGACGGTCGCCCTGACGGATTAAATAAACACTGGCCAGACCGTGCGCAACGTAATCGGCGTCGATCTGCATAATACCTGCGGGATGCTGAATCATAGGGCTCTCCTGGTAAACATCGCTGGCGCTGGGGCGCAGACTAAACAACGGCGGCACGGCACACCATGCTCCGTTGGTTTACTACTAAAAGGATTGGCGGCGCTTAAACACCGGCGGTTTCCAGCGCCTCCAGCAGCGCCAGCGCCTTTTCGCAAAAACGGATGTGCTCGCGCTCCGTAGCCAGGCCGGACTGCAGAATCAGATATTGCAGTTGCTCAGCCGCCGACAATTCCCGGCCGGTGAAATCACGCTGTTCAATGTCTTCATACAAAGCCAGCTGCGTGCGGTGCCGGGCCATTCGATGGCGCAGATCATTCTCAACCCCGGCGCCTGTGCCCAGTGCCGCTTCGGCCCTTAAACGCACCATCATGGCATCGCGCAAAGGCGGTGGATCATCTGTCTCAGCCACCCAACGTTTAAGTTCCTGTTCCCCCGCAGGCAAGACCTCGTAGCACCGCTTCCGGCCACGCGCGCCCTCTTCTGCGCTTGAGCGGACCCAGCCCGCAGCCTCCAGCTTACCCAGCTCTTTGTATATTTGCTGATGCGTCGCAGGCCAGAAGAAGCCGATGGAACGCCCGAAGCGCCGCGCCAGATCCATACCCGAACAGGGCTGCTCCAGCAACGAGGTCAGTAACGCATGAGGCAGTGACATAGGTAACTCATTTAAGGATTTTCAACGCAGGATAATGCCTTTATGCAACAAGTTGCAATTAAAGACACCAGTGAGTATAAAGATGCAACTAATTGCATAAAAGGATCACCGTGATGACCTCGACGCTTTACCCTCACCTGCTTGCGCCACTGGATCTGGGCTTTACCACCCTTCGTAACCGCGTGCTTATGGGCTCCATGCACCTTGGGCTGGAAGAAGTCGAACATGGCTTTGAGCGTATGGCCGCCTTCTACGCCGAACGGGCCCGTGGTGGCGTTGGTCTGATCGTAACCGGTGGTATTTCACCGGATGAATACGGTGTTGTTTTTCAGGGTTCAGCCAAGCTCACGACAGATGAAGAAGCCGAACATCACCGCGTGGTTACAGACGCCGTGCACGCCAACGGCGGCAAAATTGCCATGCAGATTCTGCATACCGGCCGCTACAGCTACCAGCCGAACCAGATTGCCCCCAGCGCCTTAAAAGCGCCGATCAACCCTTTCGTACCGCGTGAACTGAGCCACGACCAGATTCTGGAAACCATCGAGAGCTTCGCCCGTTGTGCAGGTCTGGCACAGAAAGCAGGCTACGATGGCGTCGAAGTGATGGGCTCCGAAGGCTACCTGATCAACCAGTTTATTGCTGCGCGCACCAACCATCGTGACGATGAATGGGGCGGCAGTTACGAAAACCGCATCCGCTTCGCGATCGAAATTGTGCGCAAAGTGCGTGAACGTGTCGGACCGGAATTCATCATTCTGTACCGTCTGTCTATGCTCGATCTGGTTGAAGGTGGTTCAACCCTCGACGAAGTGATCCAGCTGGCCAAAGCCATTGAAGCCGCCGGTGCCACCATCATCACCACCGGCATCGGCTGGCACGAAGCGCGTGTACCGACCATTGCCACCAAGGTGCCGCGTGCGGCGTTCGCCTGGGTCACCAAACAACTGATGAGCGCCGTGAACATTCCACTGGTCACCACCAACCGCATCAACACGCCGGAAGTGGGCGAACAGATACTGGCGGACGGTTGTGCCGACATGGTGTCGATGGCACGTCCGTTCCTGGCTGATGCTTTCTTTGTTGAAAAAGCCGCCCAGGGCCGCGCCGACGAAATCAACACCTGCATCGGCTGTAACCAGGCCTGTCTCGACCAGACCTTCGCCATGAAGATCACCTCCTGTCTGGTCAACCCACGCGCCTGCCACGAGACCGAAATTCCACTGCAGGACACCACCGCCGCCAAACGCATTGCGGTGGTCGGCGCTGGCCCTGCTGGTCTGAGCTTTGCCGTTACCGCCGCCCAGCGTGGACACCATGTTGAGTTGTTTGATGCCGGCAGCCAGATCGGCGGCCAGTTCAACATCGCCAAAACCGTACCGGGCAAAGAAGAGTTCTACGAAACCCTGCGCTACTTTGGTAAGCAGATCGAACTGACCGGGGTAAAACTCAACCTCAATACCCGCGTTAGCGCCGAAGAACTGAAAACCGCAGGCTTCGACGAAGTCGTACTGGCAACCGGTATTGTGCCGCGCACACCACCCGTGCCGGGCATCGACCACCCGAAAGTCATGAGCTATCTGGACGTACTGCGTGACCGTAAGCCGGTCGGCAAAAAAGTCGCGATTATCGGCGCCGGTGGTATTGGTTTTGATGTGGCTGAATTCCTGACCCACGAAGGCGAAAGCGCCAGCCTCAACACCGCCAAATTCAATCAGGAATGGGGCATTGATACCAGCTACGCCACCGCCGGTGGTCTGAAAGCACCCGAAGTGGAAATGCCACCGCGTGAGATTTTCCTGCTGCAACGTAAGCAGAAAAAACTGACCGGGCCGGGCAAAACCACCGGCTGGATTCACCGTGCCGGACTGGAAGCACGCGACGTAAAACTGATGCCGGGCGTCAGCTACGACCTCATTGATGATCAGGGCCTGCACATCACTGTTAATGGTGAAGCCAAAGTGCTGGACGTCGATAACATCGTCCTTTGTGCCGGTCAGGAATCTGAGCGCAATTTATTTAACGAACTGCAGGACAGCGGCCTCAGCGTTCACCTGATTGGTGGTGCCGACGTTGCCGCCGAACTGGATGCACGCCGTGCGATTGATCAGGGTGTGCGTTTAGCAGCGAAAATCTGATGGTGATTTACCCGCCCCTTACTGTTTAAAGGTAAGGGGCGGTGTAAGAGATTAAACGCAATTCAGGATTGCCATATCATTCCCCGACACCATTCAGTTGATTGGCAATAAACTGAGCATAGTTGTCGGTCATACCCACCAGATAATCGATCACCCGGCGATACATTGAATAAAGATCCAAATCGTTTTCAGGTTTATCCTCGCCCATAAGCTCGAGTGCACGCCGGTTTTTAAAAGATAAACTGGTAATATCCTTCTCCTGATGAAGTTCGAATGCCGCCGGAATGAGGCAACTCAGAATGGTTTCAATGATATTGTAGGCGCCAAGTTCCAGTTCAATCTTTCTGCGATCATTAAAAATCTTTTCTCTCGCGATAGACTTTGACTGACTGATAATTTGTTTAAGGCCTGAGTCATTTTCGAATAAGGCAATGAGATCCTTTGGCTGATCCACTGACAAAAGCATTTCAGTATTTTTGTCAAAAACATCACTCACGCCTTCCGCAAGTCGGTTAATCGTCATCGCGGTCATTCTGGCTAGCCGACGACTATCGAAACAACCATTTTTATACAAGGCATTGATATCTAACTCACTGTTCGCCGGCGAAAAGATGCTGTTAACATCCTCAAAAGATATAAGTTTCAGTTCTGCCGCATCGAGAATATCCAGCATGCCATAACAAATATCATCAGCTGCTTCCATCAGATAGGACAGCGGATGACGAAGATATCTTCCGCTGACTTTAAGACCCATCTCATCGAAAATACGATCAAATAACACCTGTTCGCTAGCGAAGAAATTAAACTTATCTTTCTTAGCCTGAAGTGACGAATACGGATATTTAACCAGACATCCAAGCGTTGGCAACGTAAGCTGCATCCCACCATCAAACTGGTGATTTTCAAGCTGAGTCACAATCCGAAAACTTTGTGCATTACCATCCAGCTTTTGCAGGTCAAATACCTGCTGCTCTGTAAGTTCCTTTAAATACGAACTGTGATCAGACTTGCGAAACCACTCCTTGATAACCTCTTCTCCAGCATGCCCGAATGGTGGGTTGCCAATATCGTGTGCAAGACAGGCTGTTTGTACAATATATGCAACATCATGCTCAGTGACATCTGCTCCCATATGCGTTTTAAGAGAGAGACCTGCACGGAGGCCCAGCGACCTGCCGACGCTTGCAACTTCCAGGCTGTGAGTTAAACGATTATGAACGTGGTCATTCTTACTCAGAGGATGAACCTGAGTTTTACGCGACAGTCGACGAAAAGCGTTAGAAAATATCAGTCGGTCATAATCTTTATGGAAGCTGTTTCTATAAAATGTAGTGCTGCTATCGGCAACGATCCCCTGACAGCCCTTAAAGCGTTTACCATTGATCAGTCGGTTCCACATGACAGCACATCCTCGTGATATTTTTGTCACCATAAAATAAACTGGCAGATACAAAAAAGCCACCCGAAGGTGGCTTTCTGATTCAGCGAAGCGGAATTACTCCCATTGACTCAGTGCATCCCTGCCCTTCGGCCTGCGGCCAAACTGAAGTTTTCTCAAAAAGTCTGTCCTATATATGGCTTCTTGTAATGGTTTTTATGCGCCTGCAGGACGTCCATTTGAATAAATCTGCGCCGGTACGTCCCGGCATGGATGCCGGACGAGCGAATAGGCCCATGGACAATTTTGTCGGGAACAAAATTGAGCAGCCGCAGGCTGACCCGCAGGGCGAAGGGCAGGATGCCCGGAGTACCGCCCATTATTCGCGTTACCGAGATCGCAGAATTATTCAGATCGGATTAAGTCCTGCACAGCGCGAAGCTGGGGTCCGGGGAGAAGTTTCCCGGGTTGGGGCGCAGGGGCTTGCCCCGCATTGGCTTAAAATCAGACACAACAACCAGCCCGCACAGCGGTTGCCATTCAGAGCACCACCGCCAAGCAGCAGGCACTACCACGCGGAACGTGGGAGCGAGCCGGTGTGTGGGAGCGAGCCGGTGCGTGGGAGCGAGTAATTCCCGCCACCAATAAAAACGGCAGCCGAAGCTGCCGTTTTTTATCCCGTCACGACAAGCACTACCACGCAGAGCGTGGGAGCTAGCCGTAAACCTGTCGGTTTACTCCCACTCAATCGTCGCTGGCGGCTTGCTCGACACATCGTAGGTCACGCGGGAAACATGCTCGATCTCGTTAATAATACGGTTCGATACTTTTTCCAGCAGCTCGTACGGCAGGTGCGCCCAACGGGCCGTCATAAAGTCGATGGTTTCTACCGCACGCAGGGCGATAACCCACTCGTAACGGCGGGCATCACCCACCACGCCCACGGATTTCTGCGGAATAAATACCGCGAAGGCCTGGGAGGTTTTGTGGTACCAGTCGAAGTTATGCAGCTCTTCAATAAAGATGGCATCGGCTTCACGCAGAATATCAGCGTATTCTTTTTTCACTTCACCCAGAATACGTACACCCAGACCCGGACCCGGGAACGGATGACGGTAAACCATATCGTATGGCAGACCCAGTTCCAGACCGATTTTGCGCACTTCGTCTTTAAACAGTTCGCGCAGTGGTTCAACCAGTTCCATCTTCATATCGTCCGGCAGACCGCCGACGTTATGGTGGGATTTAATCACGTGGGCTTTACCGGTTTTGGAAGCCGCCGATTCAATCACGTCCGGGTAAATCGTACCCTGGGCGAGGAAGTTTACGTCGGTCAGCTTGGTCGCTTCTTCATCGAATACTTCGATGAATTTTCCGCCAATAATTTTGCGTTTGGCTTCTGGTTCAGCCACGCCAGCCAATGCGCCGAGGAACAACGCTTCAGCATCCGCACGGATCACTTTAACGCCCATGTTCTTAGCGAACATGTCCATCACCATATCGCCTTCGTTTTTACGCAGCAGGCCGTTATCGACGAATACACAGGTCAGCTGATCGCCGATGGCTTTGTGCAGCAGTGCGGCAACCACAGAAGAATCGACACCACCGGACAGGCCCAGCAGAACTTTCTGCGTGCCCACCTGAGCGCGGACTTTTTCGATCTGATCTTCGATAATTTTTGCTGGCGTCCACAGCGCTTCACAGCCGCAGATTTCCAGTACGAAATGTTCGAGCAGACGCTTACCCTGCAGAGTGTGGGTTACTTCCGGGTGGAACTGCACACCGAAGAAGTTTTTCTCGGCATGGTACATACCGGCAATCGGGCAGCTGGGCGTTGAGGCCATCAGCTCGAAGCCTTCCGGCATTTTTACCACTTTATCGCCGTGGCTCATCCATACATCAAGCAGTGCTTTGCCGTTGGCCGCATCGACATGATCTTTAATGTCGTGCAACAGGCGGCTGCTGCCTTCCACCGCAATCTGGGCGTAACCAAATTCACGGATGGTGGAGCTTTCTACCTTGCCGCCCATCTGTTCAGCCATGGTCTGCATGCCGTAGCAGATACCCAGTACCGGCAGACCCATGTTGAACACGATTTCCGGCGCGCGTGGCGAACCTTCTTCGGTGACCGACTCAGGGCCACCGGCCAGGATAATACCGGTCGGGTTGTATTCGCGGATTTCCGCTTCGTCCATATCCCAGGCGCGGATTTCAGAGAAAACACCAATTTCACGCACACGACGGGCGATCAGCTGGGTGTACTGTGAACCGAAATCCAGAATCAGGATACGTTGAGCATGAATGTCTTGAGACATAACTAATTCCCGTAAAACGAAAGCGGGGATGCAGTGCATCCCCAGAAAAATCAAAGCCCGTCGGTGTTAACCCAGACGGTAATTTGGCGCTTCTTTGGTAATCTGCACATCGTGCACGTGGGACTCTTTCATCCCTGCGGCAGTAATGCGTACAAACTGTGGTTTGGTACGCATTTCATCGATGGTGGCACAACCGGTATAGCCCATGGAGGCACGCACGCCACCCATCAGCTGATGCACGATATTGGTCAGCGGACCTTTAACGGCGATACGGCCTTCGATACCTTCAGGTACCAGTTTATCGGCACCGGCTTTTTTATCCTGGAAGTAACGGTCGGAAGAACCCTGCGACTGATCCATCGCACCCAGAGAGCCCATACCACGGTAAGACTTATAAGCACGGCCCTGGAACAGTTCCACTTCACCCGGTGCTTCGTCGGTACCGGCCAGCATGGAGCCAACCATAATCACGCTGGCACCGGCGGCAATGGCTTTGGAAATATCACCGGAAAAACGAATACCACCGTCGGCAATCACCGGGATGCCGTATTTTTCCATCGCTGCAGCCACGTTAGCCACGGCGGAAATCTGTGGCACACCGACACCGGCAACAATACGGGTGGTGCAGATAGAACCCGGACCAATACCGACTTTTACGCCGTCGGCACCGGCTTCTGCCAGCGCAATTGCGGCTTCGGCCGTGGCGATGTTGCCGCCTACAACCTGCACCTGCGGGAAGTGTTCTTTTACCCAGCGTACGCGGTCAATAACACCGGTACCAAAGGCGTTGGAGGTATGGCCGTGGGCGGTATCGACCACAATCACATCAACACCGGCTTTCACCAGCGCGGTCACGCGCTCGTCGGTGCCAGCGCCGGTACCGACGGCTGCGCCCACCAGCAAACGACCCTGGTCATCTTTGGCGGCGTTCGGGTAAGCGCGGGCTTTATCAATGTCTTTTACCGTCATCAGACCGGCCAGTTTGCCTGCAGCATTCAGTACCAGAATTTTTTCGATGCGGTTAATGTGCAGCAGATTCTGAACTTCCTGCTCGCTGGTGCCTTCCGGCACGGTAACCAGCTGATCTTTAGGGGTCATCACACTGGCAACGGTAGCGTCGAGGTTTTTCTCGAAACGTACGTCACGGCTGGTCACAATACCGACCAGGTCGTCGCCATCAACCACCGGCATACCGGAGATATTGTGCAGCTGAGTCAGCTCCAGCAGTTCGCGGATAGTGGTGGTACTGGGGACGGTAATCGGGTCTTTAACCACACCGCTTTCGAATTTTTTAACCTTGCGGACTTCCGCGGCCTGCTCTTCGATGGTGAGGTTTTTATGCACGATCCCCAAACCACCTTCCTGTGCGATGGCAATCGCCAGACGGGCTTCGGTTACGGTATCCATGGCGGCGGAGATCAGCGGGATGTTGAGCTGAATGCCACGGGTCAGGCGGGTTTTCAGGGTAACCTGATTGGGCAGAACTTCGGAATAACCGGGAACCAGCAGCACGTCATCAAAGGTGAGTGCATCCTGAGCGATTCGCAACATAAAGTGCCTTCCAGAACGAGGGTATGGGAAAGGCGCAGCATTATAACGAAAGCTCAGGGAGCGGTAAACGCCGGACAGCGTTGAGTTTGCAGGAAACTGAAGGTTGCTGCGCGTAAATCGGCAAAGGCAAAGGAGGCAATGTGCGGTCCGCGGCTGTCCAGCCAGCATAGGGGCGGCGTTTCGGCTCCCTCCTGATGCTGTTGTTGGTATAGCCGCTGTTGCTGACGTTGTTGCTGACGTTGTTGTTGACGTTGTTGTTGCAACCGGGCAAAAACTTCACGCCCCTGTTGATAAGGAATCACGTCATCGTCAGGGCTGTGCATGACCAGCGTCGGAATATGAATTGCAGCCACATGGTCAACCGGGTCCCAGTCGCCCGGCACCAGTACGGTAAATGGCCAGATCAGCCAGCCCAGAAGGTTACTGCTCATGGCATGGCGCGCCACCGCACCAAAGCCGCTAAAAGGAGCATCCAGCACCAGCGCCTGAATCTGGTATTCATCCTGTGCACGGGCAACAAAATTGATGGCCAGCGCCGCACCAATACTCTGCCCTAACACCACCAGCTGTTTCTGCGGATGTTGCGTACGCAGCCATTGTGCGGCGGCTTCGATATCCTGCAGCACATCGGGCATTAACGCCTGCCCTTCGGAAGCGCCAAATCCCCGGTAATCAAGCGCCAGCACGCTTACGCCCTGTTGCGGCAACCAATAAATGCTGCGGCTGTGACTGCTGATGTTCTCGGCATTACCGTGCAGATACAGCACCATGATGCCGCTGTCTTCCCCCTGTGCCGGCAACCACCAACTGTGCAGGCGGGTGCCGTCATGGGCGGTCAGGGTAATGTCTTCGTACGGCAGCGGCACATCGGCGGGAGTCGCAATCCACACCGTCTGCGGATAAAAAAACAGCCCGGTGGTGGCGGTACAACCACCCAGCATCAGCACAATAAGCAGTGCCGGTGCCAGACTGATGGGTCTGCGTAATACCCGCACCACCCGCGCCATCAGAAATACCACTGCATACCAGCAGAGACTTCACTGATACCGGCCGTGCCTGCGCCGGCGGAAAACAGCTGACGCTCGGCTTTTATCCGCAACTGCAGATTCTGCCCCAGCGCATAGCCAGCTTCGGCGCGCAGACTGCGGCGCACGGTATCGTCGCCGACGTTCAGTGGTTGCCAGTTGGCTTCAAGCTGCGCCTGCACCTGTTCGTGCTGCAGCAACCAGCCAACACGCGGGCCGAAGCTGAGCTGGTAGCCATCATCAAACTGGTTATCCGCCAGCATCTGGGTTTCGGCCAGGCCATACCAGCGTCCGAGCGCCGTCTGATAAGCGCGGCCAAAGGCCACTTTTAAATAGCCATGCAGCTCAGCCTCGGCACCCAGAAAACGCTCGGCACCGGCGGTTACCGCCCAGGCTACCGGACGCTGAAAATAGGTTTGATGACTGAGCGACAGCACATCCACCACTTTAAAGCGTTGCAGCTTAACGCCTTCGTCTTCCCAGACGCGCAGATCCCACTGCCCCATCTGAATCTGTGAGCCAGGCACAAAGCCCTGCGGCAGATCGAGAATATCGTGATAGGCAATGCGCCAGCTCAGATCGCTATAGGCCTGAGTCTCACCAGATGCACTGACCTGCCCGCCCCAGAGACCGGCGCGGGAAGTCAGGTGACCCTGATCGTCACGGATAGCGGGCATGGGGGTATCGGTAAAATCAGCTTCGGCCGGACGTTTTGCCCGTGCCGATAACAGCGCCAGCGTGCGTTTACGCAACACAGGATTGGCCTGTTTTTTCTTGATTGCCAGATAACGGGCATAAGCGTGACTGAGCTCCAGTGCACGCACCTGATCCTGTGCATTTAATCCGGCGATCAGGCTTTCGATATCCTCGTCGCTATCAACCAGCGCCTGCGCCGCAACCAGCACCTCTTCATTCACCTGAGTGCTTTTAAATTCCATAGCGGTCGCCGCAGACGGACGGTACTCGGTATTTTCCACCAGGTCGTTTTGCCATAACGCGCGGATGGTATCGACTGGCACGGCTTTGTATGTAAACGCCTCGGCTAAATCGGCGCGTTCTGAGCTGGCATCGAGCAATGCCAGCAAACGGTATGAGCAGTTTTCATCAAAGAAAAAATAATCGTAATAGGTTTCTTTGGTTTCCCAGATATGACGGACAAACTGCGCGACTTCGGCTTCAGTAAAATTCAGCCGGTACTCCCACACATCACGATATTCCATATGCTGGTATTCGTTGGTTTTTACATAGTACGGCATCACCGATACCACACCGGGATAACCGCCAGTTAACCCTTTATAGCTGAATACTAATTCGTTATCGGTTGGGTCGGCATTGGCGGCAAAATTCACGCTATAAGCCAGCAATTTGCTGCGCGAATCGTCGGCACGGTCCATACGCACCAGCGTGTGACCATACATCGATGACGGCGAGTTAATATGGGATGCTGGAAAAATAAGGGTTAATGCATGAGCGTCGAGTTCGTCGCGCCATTCTTCAAATTCCGGACAGCGCTGATCGGTAAATGCAACGTCCGGTAATTGTTGTTTCAGCCAATGATAACGCGCAGGAAACTGACACTGCGCCGATTCATTATCCGCCTGATTGGTTTGTAAAAAAGCAATAAAATCGGCTTTTAATTCAGCCGTAAGATCTTCTTTTCCATGTTCGGCCAAAAAGAATTCCGGACTGTCATTCTGGCTCAGATAACGCCCTTTAAGCGGGTGAAGTCGATAGTGCAGCAAATGCGCCCATTGTGGTTTTTCAGCCAATGATTGCAATGCGCCCTCATCTGGCAGAGATGTTGTTCCGGCACGCGCTGCGAACGATGCAGCCATTAAAAATCCACAAAGCCCCAGTATCCCTGACCAGCGCATAGCGTTATCTCTCCTTCTTTATTTAATGCATAAAATTCAGACAATAAAAAAGCGCGCCGGGGCGCGCTTTTTTATCAATACCGGGAATTAACCCAGGTATTTCTGCAGAGCAGCGTCTTGTGCCATTGCAGAAGTCATAGCTTCATAAGCAGTAGCAGAAGTAGCGTCTGCGTTGAACATGCTGTCGAAGTTAGACTGCATAGTGCGGTTGAAAGCAGCAGAATCCTGAGCGTCAACACCGATCACTTCAGCCAGAGCAGCCAGAGTTTCGCCTTGACCTTTAGCAGCGTCCAGAGCCAGTTGATCCATGTTGTCTTCCATGAATGCCTGAGCCAGTTTCAGAGGGCCGTTAGCGCCTTCACAACCCAGAGTACCGGAAGTCATACCGAAAGTTTGGTTACCGGAAGTACCGTTGGTGGTAGCAGCCAGTACGTGCTCGTGCCATTCGTTAGCATCTGGGAAAACAACTGCAGTACCCAGACCACAACCAGCCAGGTCGTTACCAGCGAAAGCCAGTGTGGAAGAAGAAACCAGAATTGCACCTGCGATAAACTTTTTCATGGGCTATATCCTTGTGTCAGCCTATTTCAAATTTGATTCAGCTTGCGCTGAAGCCGTTAACACTAGCGCGTTATAAACCTTCTGTCTACGTCATCAATAACGACATAAGCACAATAGTGAACTCGCGCACATCCTTGATACACAAAAGAAAATCTCTGGCCAATACGGTCTGAGCGTGGCAACCTCTCGACACATCTTACAACCGATATCTTTCACTTTTGTGCAAGCCACCAATATTTTCACCGTCAGCCAGCTGAACCAGCGTGCCAAACAATTACTGGAAGTTTCTTTTGCCAACGTGCGCGTTGAAGGAGAAATTTCTAATTTGTCACGCCCGTCTTCCGGGCACTGGTACTTTACCTTAAAAGACAGTGGCGCTCAGGTGCGTTGCGCCATGTTCCGCTCGCGTACCGCCCTGCTGAAATTTATGCCGAAAGAAGGCGACAAGGTCGAGCTGCGCGCCAAGGTCAGCCTGTACGAAAACCGTGGCGATTATCAGCTGATTGTCGATGCCATGAAGCCCGCCGGTGAAGGTGCACTGCTACTGGCTTTCCAGCAGTTAAAAGACCGCCTGGCGATGGCCGGATTGTTTGATGAGCAATACAAACAACCGCTGCCGTCGGTACGCCGGGTCGGTATTATCACCTCCCCCACCGGCGCCGCCATCCACGACATGCTCACGGTGTTCCGCCGCCGCTGCCCTGCCATCGAAATCGATATCTATCCCACGCCGGTACAGGGACGTGATGCCACCGCGCACATCGTGGCGGCCATTGAGCGCGCCAACCGTGATAACAATGTCGATGTGCTGATTATTGGTCGCGGTGGTGGTTCGCTCGAAGATTTATGGTGCTTTAACGAAGAAGCTGTCGCCTGGGCGATTCATCAGTCACGCCTGCCGATTGTCAGCGCCGTCGGTCATGAGGTCGACTTTACCATCGCCGACTTTGTTGCCGATGCCAGAGCACCAACCCCATCCGCCGCTGCCGAACTGCTCAGTCCGGATCAAGGCCAGCAACTGCGTCAGATACAGTTAATACGCCAGCGCCTGAACCGCGCCATGCAACGGCAATTACAGCAACAACAGCAACGGCTGTTACGTATTCAGCAACGTCTGCGCGCTCCCGGTCGCTTACTGCAAAGCCGCGCCCAGCATCTGGATCAACTGGAAATCCGCCTGCAGCGCGCGCAGCAACAGAATCTGCAACAGCGTCATCACCGCTTGCAAAAACTGCAACAGGCACTGGTGCATCAGCATCCGCAACGCCTGTTACGTGAACGCCAGCAACAGGTCGCGTTACTGGAAAAACAATTTACCCGCCTGATTCAGCAACGCCTGAATCAGCGTCAGCAACAGTTGGCCACTCAGGCTCACCTGCTCAACAGCCTGAGCCCGCTGAACGTTCTTGGCCGCGGCTACTCTATTACCCAGCAGGCCGATGGCCGTGTCGTACAGCAAACCGCTGACGTCTCGGTCGGCACACGTATTCACAGTCGGCTGCACAGCGGCTGGCTGGAATCAGACGTGGTTGCCGTACATACAGACAATGCTGCAACTCAGACAGACAGCGTGAAAAAGACCCGCACACGAAAAGCCCCCAGGAAGAAAACCAGCGAGGATTAAGCATGGCCGAACTCTTTCACAGCATGATGCAGTTTATTGTCTCGCTGTTCGCTGCCGGTTCGATCCAGAGTGCCACTCCTATACCCGCAGAAAGCCCCCTGCCGTTACAGCAGAGTATTCCCGGCGGTCTGACGATGATTCCCGTCGGTGATGGCATCCAGCCACCGGCGGTCAGTTTTAATGGTCGGCCGGTAATGGTCATCCGCCCGGACGAACAGCAATCCTGGCTGGCCATGGTCGGTATTCCGCTCAGTCAGAAGCCCGGAGAGGCGAGCATCAAAGCCGGTAATAACAACATCCGCTTCGGAGTGCATGATCACCCTTACCCTGAGCAGCACCTGACCGTTAAAAAGAAACACGTTAACCCCAGCGCCGCAGAACTGGCGCGTATCCGCAAAGAACAGGCCCAGATGGCGGCGGTTTATACCAGCTTCAGTCCGCCCCGCCCCTGGCAGCCAATGGCCTGGCCCATTCGTGGCGATATGAGCAGCGCCTTTGGCCTGAAGCGCTTTTTTAATGGCGAACAGCGTAATCCGCACAGCGGACTGGACATTGCCGCACCCACCGGCACCCCCATTCTGGCGCCGGCCGATGGTAAAGTCGTGCTGACCGGTAATTTCTTCTTCAACGGTAACAGTGTATTTATCGATCACGGCCAGGGGTTGGTCACCATGGTCTGCCATATGAGCGCCATTAATGTTCAGGAAGGCGAAGAAATCCGTGCTGGCACGCTTTTGGGTAAGGTCGGAGCCACCGGCCGTGCAACCGGCCCACACCTGCACTGGACCGTCAGCCTGAACAACGCCCGCATCAACCCTTTGCTGCTGATGTCACCGCTGCGCAGTGGCAAACTGCTGTCGGGCACCAGACAAACAGGAGCTGCACATGAGTGATAAAAAACACCCCGGCACCGCCGGTCTGCTGCCGGTAAAAGGCAGCGGTTGCGGTATCCGGCCCGACCCGGACGCCATGAACGACGACACCGGTTTTGATTTCAGCGGCGCCCGCTCGCTGCTCGAAAAAGAGCAAAAAAAAGCCGAAACAGCCGCCGATAACCAGCCCGAAAGCGCAGAATAAATCCTGTTTTAAGCCGCTGCAGCCGATAAAACTGGCAGCCAACGGTGAAGGTCTATACTCAGATAAGCCCCTTTTCTGAAAGACCGTCATGATCAAAAAAATCTCTGTCGACCAGCTCAAACCGGACATGTATGTCTCAGATCTGAACTGCGATTGGATTCCCCACCACAATTTCCAGAAAGAAGGCCGCATCCCTGATCAGAGCATTATCGATGAGATCCGCCGCCGCGGAATTCACGAAGTGTATATTGATACCGCTCGCGGCCTGGATGCCGGCGACGATGCCCTGACCGCCACGGAGGTCGACCGTAATAATCAAGCGGCACTCGATAAAGCCGCCGCTCTGAAACCCGACCACAAAGCCCGCAACGGTGTGCAGGAAGAGCTGCTGAAGGCGAATAAAATTCATACGCAGGCTAAAGGTCTGGTCAGCAACGTACTGAAAGATGTGAAGCTGGGCCGCGCCATCGATGTAGAAGCCTTCGACCGTCTGGCCGATGGTATGGTCGATTCGGTACTGCGTAATCACAACGCCCTCGCCTGCCTCGGCCGCATCCGCGAAAAAGACAATTATCTGCTGGAACATTCCATCAACCTGGCGGTACTGATGGGAATTTTTGCCAAAAGCATGAAGATCGACCGCGAGACCATGCACCAGACCATCGTCGGCGCCATGTTGCATGATATCGGTAAAGTCATGATTCCCGACGAAGTGCTGCATAAACCCGGCAAGCTGAGCGACGATGAATTCGCCATTATGCGCAACCATGTGGTGTTCAGCCGCGAGCTGTTAAAAAAGACACCCGGAGTGAGCGAGCTGACCATTAAAGTCGCCGCCCAGCATCACGAGCGCATTGATGGCAGCGGCTACCCGGAAGGCCTGCACGACTGCGATATCTGCCGCGAAGGAAAGATGTGCGCCATTGCCGATGTCTACGACGCCATCACCGCCGACCGCGTTTACCACAAAGGCTTGCCACCGACGATGGCGCTGAAAAAACTGCTCGAATGGAGCGGCACCCACCTCGACCAGACCCTGGTACACCGCTTTATCCGCTCGATGGGCATTTACCCGGTGGGTTCACTGGTCAAACTGAAAAGCCAGCGCCTGGCGGTGGTGATTGAAGCCTCAGAAAGCGATCAGCGCTTGCCGCTGGTAAAGGTTATTTATAGCACCAGCAGTCAGCGCTACCTGCCGGTTGAGATCATCGACCTGAGCAAACCAACCACTCAGGACGAAATTCTGCAGGCCGTAGACCCGGCCCGCTTTGGTATCCGCCTGAACGATTTTATCGCCTGAGCGACGGTTTAACGCGGCATCATAAACCGCACAGAGTCACAAGCCGCGCTCTTCTTCCGCCTGCCGCTTAGCGCCCAACAGTTCGATTTTAGCCAGCACTTCCAGCGGTGCCGGTGGCGCTTCCTGCAGTTCATCCGGCTCATTTTTCAGACGCGCTACAGCCTGCAGCATGCTCGCTAATGAACGCACCCGCCCCCCCTTCAGCACCGCAATGCGGGCCAGCGCTTTGGCGTGTAAGCGGCCATCGACCAGAAAACGGTGCTCCATATAGAAATACTTACGGTCCCAGTGCAGCACCCGGCTTTCCACATCCACCAGCGCCAGCGGTTTGATCTCACGTACGAAGGTTAAAGTCTGGCTGGCCAATACCGAGCGCCAGCCCTTGCGCACAAACAACGGGCCGGTGCCCAGGCGCAGAAAAAACTCGGTGCGCGCCAGATCCAGCCAGGCCGGGTAACGGGTGTTGGTTAAATGCAGATTCAGGTCACAATCCCAGGGCAGGACGCGGAAACGGGTGTGAAACACATCCAGCGCGGTTGCCGGTTTAGCCCAGGGACGGCGGGCAAACATCAGGGCCGAACGCAACATCTGGCTCATGCTTTGCCTTCGCCGGATTTGGCGTTCAGATCAATCTTGCGCATCAGACCTTCCTGCGCCACCGAAGCCACCAGTTCGCCCTGTTGGTTAAACAGCTGACCGCGGCAGAAGCCGCGCGCACCACCGGCATTCGGGCTGTCGATGGCGTACAGCAGCCATTCATCCATACGCAACGGACGGTGGAACCAGACGCTGTGATCGAGGCTGGCCACCTGCATATCTTTCTGCGAGACCGATACCGCATGCGGGTGCAGCGCGGTGGTAATCAGGTTGAAGTCGGAGGCATAGGCCAGCATGGTGGCGTGCACATGCGGGTCATCGCCCATGGGCGCATCGGCCTTCATCCAGGCGTATTTCACCGGCTCTTTTTTCTGTGGCGCAAAAATATTCACCGGATCGAGCACACGGATTTCAATCGGCTGGTCGGCGGTGTAAATATCCCGTACCCGCTCCGGGAAGTAATCGCGGAACATGCGCGCCAGTTCCAGCTGCGACGGAATGCCCTCCGGGCCTTTGATGTCCGGCATCGGATTCTGATGGTCAAAGCCCGCTTCCGGATGCTGAAAGGAACACATCATGGTCAGAATCGCCTTGCCGTTCTGACTGGCTTTTACCTGACGGGTAGCAAAACTACGGCCGTCGCGCAGCACTTCCACTTCAAACTCGACGCTGTCGGTCACGGTACCGGGGCGCAGAAAGTAAGCATGCAAGGAATGCGGTGCCCAATCGCCCTCAGTCAGCGTCTGAATGGCTGCCGATAAACTCTGCCCCAGCACCTGTCCGCCAAATAAATTACGAAAGCCAAGATCCTGGCTCTGGCCACGGAAGCGGTTAACGCCAATGGCTTCCAGCTTTAACAGCTCAATCAATTCTGCCAATACATTACTCATAAAAACCCTGCTCTGGCTGGCGGACGCGGGCCGATGCTGCTGCACTCACGCCACCATTTTCTTATTAAAATCATCGCTGGCCGGCGCTGTTGTTCGGCCTGACCCGCTTATCTCTGTGTGTAAACACTTTGTACAATACGGATTCACCACTGCGGCACATTGGCCGGGATGACATCCTGTTGACGAAGCTCTGATTGGATAAACCAATCTTTCACCCGCGCCTTTATCTCACAACACAGCAGCGCAGCCCAGTGCCACATCTGACAACCAAGCCCGCCACAAGGCCAAAAATGCCACCCTCAGTCAGATACAGGCTGACGTTGAACCGCCGACAAAAACGCCATAAACCGGGCCCAGGATTTCTGATCGGCCTCGGCACGATAATTGGCTCCGCCAAATACCGTAAACGCATGGGGCGCGCCACTGTAGGTGATCATTTCATGGCTGACACCGGCCTCTTCCAGCTCAGTCGCCAACTGAGCAAACTGGCTCATAGGAATCGCACTGTCAGCGCTGCCATGCAGAATCAGCAATGGTGCACGGGTAGCGCTGTAAGACTGACCTTCCGGGGTTTGCAGACCGCCATGAAATGTTACAAATCCCTGGGCCGCCATACCGGAACGCGCCGCCTCCAGTACGGCGGCACCGCCAAAGCAATAGCCCATCACCACACGGTTAAGCGGATCTCCGCCCTGCTGCGCGACCTGCGCCAGTGCCGCTGTAAGCCCGGCCTCCATTAAGCGGCGCAACCTGGCACGGTCTTTATACAACTCACCGGTATGTTGACGGCGATCTTCAATGCGCTCGGGTCTGATCCCCTGGCCGAACAGATCGACAGCAAAAACGTTATATCCGGCGGTACTGAGCATCTGCGCCCGCTGCCGCTCGTAATCGGTTAAACCATCCCAGTCATGTACCAGCAAAACCAACGCCGCCTGAGATGCCGAATGGTCGGCCGGTTGCCAATAACCCTCATAGGCCTTGCCGCCGGACTGATAGACCACCGTTTTCGATGCCGGCGCTGCCAACGCCTGCCCGGCGATCACGCTGCATCCAAGCAGCGTGCAGATTGTCTTTGCCAAGCGCGGAAATGCGCGGTTTATGCTGCGATAGTTCATACCCTTGCTCCTCAATTAATCATTCCTGTGGCTTCCAGTGTATGCACGGCCGGTGTAACTGTCGCTCAGCAGCGCTGTGCTTTGGCCTGCGGCACGACAGAAGACGGCTAAAAGATGCACAATGTTGTGCAATCCGTATAATACGCGGCCTTTTTGCAATGGGATTTCATTGCCGGTAGCGTCGGAACAGACACTACAGGCAGGCCGTTCTATGCGCACAAGCCCGATGCACACGACTTCCGCACAACCCGATTTCACACAGGCGACCTATGCAACAGCGTGACCCCTACCAGCACCATGTAAACCCCGAGCGTTATGCCGAACTGCTGGAGGTAAAAGCACAGCGTCTGCGTGATCTGTTTGCCGACTTTAATCCGCCGTCATTGCAGGTACACGCCAGCGCCCCGAGCCACTTCCGCCTGCGCGCAGAATTCCGCCTGTGGCACGATGGCGACCGTTGTTTTTACGCCATGTTTGAGCCGGGCGATAAAAGCAAAGTGTATGAAGTGACCGAGTTTCCTATTGCCTCGCGCCTGATTAACGAGCTGATGGTTCGCCTGCTGGATGATATTCAGCCCAACGAATTGCTGCGCCGCAAACTGTTCCAGGTTGAGTTTTTAACCACCTTAAGCGGTGATGCCTTAATCACGCTGATATATCACAAGCCATTAGGGGATGAATGGCGCGCCGAAGCGGAAGCGCTGCAGGCACGGCTGGGTTTCCCGATTGTGGGCCGCTCACGTAAACAAAAACTGGTGTTAGAGCGCGATTATGTCAACGAAGCCCTGCAGGTGGACGGCAAAACCCTGCACTACCGCCAGATTGAAGGCGGCTTCACCCAGCCGAATGGCGAGATGAATCAGCAGATGCTGAGCTGGGCCCGTTCTGCCGCTGCCGAGATTAACCATAGTGATAACAACGGCGAGAACAGCAGCGATAACAGCAGCGAGCCGCCATCCGACCTGCTGGAACTGTATTGCGGTAACGGTAATTTCTCCATGGCGCTGGCCGATACCTTTCGTCGCGTACTGGCAACCGAAATATCCAAAACATCGGTCGCGGCGGCCCAGGTCAATATTGCCGACAACCAACTCGACAACGTGGTGATTGCGCGTTTATCCAGCGAAGAGTTTGTGCAGGCACTGCGCGGTGAACGTACCTTCGAGCGTTTGTCCGGGGTCGATTTAAGCAGCTATGATTTCCGTACTGTACTGGTTGATCCACCCCGTGCCGGTCTGGACGACGAATCGGTCAAACAGGTGCAGGGCTACGACAACATTATTTATATTTCCTGCAACCCCAATACGCTGCACGACAACCTGCAGGTGCTGTGCAATACCCACGAGATCAAAGGCTTTGCCCTGTTTGATCAGTTCCCCTATACCGACCACATCGAAACCGGTGTGATCCTGACCCGGAAAAACCCTCAATGAACAGCACCGAATCTTCAGCCTTCAGTCAGTTAGACCTGCCCGCCAGCCAGCTGGAAAACCTTGAGCGCATGGGGTACACCCAGATGACGCCGGTACAGCAGCAGACACTGCCAGCCGCCCTGGCCGGGCAGGACATTATTGCTCAGGCAAAAACCGGCAGCGGCAAAACCGCCGCTTTTGGTTTGCCATTATTAAGCAAAATTAATCCGCGCTTTTTTGGCGTACAGGCGCTGGTGCTGTGCCCGACCCGTGAACTGAGCACTCAGGTCGCGGAAGAGATCCGTAAGCTGGCGCGCTTTCAGGCTAATATTAAAGTGGTCGTGCTGTGCGGCGGAATGTCCATTGGCCCGCAAATTGGCTCGCTGGAACACGGCGCGCACATCGTTGTTGGTACTCCGGGGCGGATTAAAGACCACCTGCGCAAAGAAACGCTGAAAATCGATCAGGTGCAAACCCTGGTGCTGGATGAAGCTGACCGTATGCTCGATATGGGCTTTACCGACGATATTCACCACATTGTGGCGCACACCCCGGCCAACCGTCAGACGTTACTGTTTTCGGCTACCTACCCGGAAAACATCGGCCAGCTGAGTGCCGAATTTCAGCACAACCCGCTGAATGTAAAAGTGGAAGCGGTGCATCAGAGCAGCAGCATTGAGCAGCACGTGGTTATCTGCGAGCGCAATGAAAAAGAACAGGCACTGGCGCGGGTATTGAGCCACTTTGGTATTCAGCAGGCCGTGGTGTTCTGTAATACCAAACAGGCGACGGAAGAAGTGACCCAGATTCTGCGCGATATGGGTTTTATTGCCCTCGCCCTGCACGGTGATCTGGAACAGCGTGACCGCGATCAGGTCTATGTGCAGTTCAAACAGAACAGCACCAACTTTCTGGTGGCGACCGATGTTGCCGCCCGTGGTCTGGATGTCGATGATCTGCCAGCGGTGATTAACTACGAATTACCGCGCGACCCGGAAGTCTATGTACACCGTATCGGCCGTACCGGCCGCGCCGGTAAAGAAGGTCTGGCGATTTCCATTGCCACCGAACGCGAAGACTACAAACGTGCCGCCATTGCCGAACAACAGGGCCGCAATATTCCGTTAATGCCGATCAGTGAGCTCAGCGATGTCATGTTGCAGGCTGAAAAACCGGCTAACGTCAGCCTGTGTCTGGCGGCGGGTCGTAAAGATAAACTGCGCCCCGGTGATATTCTTGGTGCCCTGACCTCCCCCGGTGGTATTGCCGGTAGTGCCGTTGGTAAGATTGAGGTGTTGGATTATGCCGCCTATGTGGCAGTCCAGCGCGATCAGGCCAGAGCTGCCCTGAACCATTTGCAGAAAACCCGCATTAAAGGCCGGGCAATTAAAGTACGCCGGGTATAATAACGGCGTACGACGGATCAATAAAAACGGCTGCCGATGCAGCCGTTTTTATTTAGGGCAGCCATCATTCCCCTGCGTATCAATACAATGTTTACCCGCTATAATCCGGTCAATTTCTGTTTAACTGTTCCTCTTAACGGTTCCTATTAACAACAGACGATGAATACCATTTATGAATAATGCTATCCAGCCAGCTACCGATGCCGATGTTCCGGCGCTCAGTAAACTGATTAATCTTTGTTACCGTGGCGGCGAAGCCGGCACTGAATCAGAATTACAGGGCTGGACCTCCGAAGTGGGTCTGGTCTCTGGCCTGCGCATTCAAACAAACGATTTACTCACCTTTATCCATCGCCCGGATGTGCATTTCTTCTGCATTAAGAATCATGCAGCCATCATTGCCTGCTTTTCTTTAACTCTCAAAAGCACACAAGCGCTTTCATCAATAGCGCCTGATACCCAGAGTATCTGCGAATTCGGCAGTTTTGCAGTACATCCATCGTATCAGGCGCAGGGGTTGGGTAAGCAATTACTATCCTTGGCAGAAGCGTTTGCCCGCAACCAGTTTCACTGCACCCTTATGCAGATGCAGGTACTGTCACCACGCGAAGATTTAATTGCCTATTATCAGCGCCGGGGTTATCAGTTAACCTCAGCGCATGCACCCTTTCCGAAACATCTGCCCGTTGGAACACCCATTCAGGATGATCTGAATCTGGTAATGATGGAGAAAGACCTGTCAGCGCCCCAGGCGCCTGTTAACACGGATGAAACAGGCCCTGATATCAACATTGAACGCGACCGATAAGAACCTGAATCAACGATGACTTAATCCGTACTGATCTCGCGCGGAAAAACGATCACAAACGATAATCCGCCTTCTGTCGGTTCTTCTGCACGAATACTGCCATGCAGCAGATGAGTCACCCACTGATGGACCAGATGTAAGCCCAGACCGGTGGAGCCCTGACCGCGGGCACTGGTCACAAACGGATCAAACAACCGGCCGGCAATATCCGCCCTGACGCCACAGCCATTATCGGTTACGTGCAATATTACCTGATTCTGTTCATCAACCTCAGCGCACACTTTTATCTGCCCACCCGTCACGTCTGCAAGACCATGTATCACTGCGTTTACAATCAGGTTTTGCAGTATCTGCGAAATAATACCGGGATATCCGCTAAGTCTCAGATCCTCCGCAATATAGGTAACCACGTTCACACCGGAATGATTGAGCATGGCGTGCAAAGAGCGTAATAGATCATCACACACCTGATGCAAATAAAATTCGACAATTTCGTCACTGGCGCGATCGATTGCCAGACGTTTAAAACTTTCAACGCGCATTTTTGCCCGCTTCAGGTTTTCATCCAGTAATTTAAGTCCTTCCTGACTGTGCCGGATAAAATCCGTCAGTGCCTGGCGACTTAACCCGGCATCAACAGCCTTCGTTAATTCTGCCAGATGATTCTCCAGTGTTGACGCCAGCATTAATGCACCGCCTACCGGGGTATTCAACTCATGGGCAACACCGGCCACCATCATTCCAAGCGCAGATAATTTACGGGTTTCAACGAGTTCATCCTGCAGAATACGTTGTTCCTGCAAACTGATATCAAGCTTTGCATTGGTGACTTCAAGCGCTTCTTTTTCCTGTTGCAATTGTCGGTTAAGCAGGTAACGCTGATGTTGCTGTAATAAATCATGGTGCAGTAAACGGCCACCAAGCAGAACGATAACGGCAGCAAGTAATAACCCCGGCCATATCGACTGCCAGTTAATGGCTGACATAAATTCTGCACGGGTCTGTACCATTAAATAAATCCGCGTCGCGCCATCCTGATTGGATGATTGCCCCAGATTCATTTTCAGTGCACTGACCAGCCGATCAGAAAACATCTCTGCCGAGATAACAGGCGTTTCAGTTAAGCGTTGCCACAATACTGGATCCTGTAAACGCAGGGTGTAATCGTTATGACCGAGGTCATGCCCCCACTCCAGTTCTGTTTGTGAGTGCAATATCCAATAACCATCCGCATCGGCAATAAATAAGGCTGATTGATCCACTGACAAGGTATGCAGAGATTCCAGCAAACGGCGAAAGTCGTAATTAATCAGCAACAGACCTGGCTGTTTACCGTCGCTCACACCAGTACGGATACCGGCACGAAGTGTTGGTTGATACGGCCGGACAATGGCTTTATTTTCAACATTCAGATCCAGTCCAGAAAAATACACTGCGGGAGGCTCTACCTGCATCGCATCGCGAAAGTAATAGCGGCCGGCTTTATTCTGCAATTCAGAGGGAGACAACTGGCGTACTGAATCGGCGTTACTGTCCACACGAACCCGCTCATTTCCCTGAGCATCCAGCCATCGGATCTGCAAAATAGTATCCAACGATTGGGCAAACCCTGAGAATCGTTGCGCCAGAAGAGCAGTGTTGATCGGTTCTTCTGCTTTCAGCCCCTGGTGAATATCACGATCATGGTACAGTAATGAAACAATATTACGCACATCGCCCAACTCGCGATTAAGGTATGCGGAGGCCGAGGTAATAATATAATCGTGCTTCGCATTAAGATCGCGAATATATGACTGCCGCAGTAAATAACTGACAGCGGACGCCGAAACAAAGGCAATAAACAGCAATAACAAAAGAAGCCGTACGCCCTGTTTTCTCTGTGCCGGCACTGAACAGTATGGAAAAACATCCGCCGCGACAGCAGCCAGACCAGAAGCCGTTGCCGAAGATTTCAAGGGTAGGTACGAAGCCATGCAATCACATCGTCTACAGTCATTGGCCGGGCAAACAGATAGCCTTGTCCAACAGGACAGCCAACCTGGCGCAGCCACTCGCACTGAGCTTCGGTTTCAACACCTTCGGCAACAATATGATAACCAAAGCGCTGGCCTATTTTAGCAACCATATCCACCGCATGCCGGTCGTCTTCTGACTCTTCGATGCCACTGACAAAAGAGCGATCTATTTTTAATGTGGTTGCGGGCAGCTTGGTGATATGCGACAGCGATGAATAGCCCGTGCCGAAATCGTCAATACTGACTGACATTCCTAATGCCATAAACCGGCGCAGCAATGCATCAAAACCACGATAATCGCTCATTACCTGAGATTCGGTAACTTCAATATCGAGCAATAAAGGATTAACCCGATGTTCTTTGACGGCCTGAAAAATTTCCTGAGTGTAGTCGCGGTTATTTAAATCCGATACGCTGGCATTGAACGATACTGGCAGCTCGAAACCCGCATCGGTTAATTGCTTAACCGCCGCAAAGGTCAGACGAAGAACATGAAGATCCAGGCTGCAAATCAGCCCTGAGGCTTCAGCCAGAGGGATAAACACATCCGGTGGGATATAATCACCATTACTGTTCCGCCAGCGTACCAACGCTTCGAAACCCGCCACTTTTTTACTGACCAGCTCCACTTTAGGCTGCAACATAATAAACAGTTCGTTGTTCTCTAATGCCTGCTGCAACTCCAGCAATTGCAGATGTCTGGCTGTTATTTTTTCACGATAGCCCGGGGTGTAACCAATCAGGTTCAGGTTGTAACTCTCTCCCACTGACAACGTAACTTCTGCCAGATGGAGTGTTTCCTGAGCCGAAGCATCCTGAAGTAAATTCAGCTCCAGTTTGCAAAATATTAACTGAATATGATGCTGCACACCGGATAGCGTCAGCGATTGTTCAAAAATCTGCAGCAATAATTCATCATCAGGCTGAGACTCATGAGTAAATACCAACGCAAACGTTCCGGCACTGATCGTTGAAAAACAGCTGAATCCAGGCAGCTGTTGCTTTAGTGCCTCACTGGTCGCTTTAAGCAAATTGTCACAATAACGCTCACCGAAGGTGATCATAGCATCCTGAAAGCTCTTGATTTTAACCAGCAATAACAAACTTTCATGCCGGTCATCGTCGTTCAGAGAGTCCAGTTCACGCAGTAAACCATTACGGTTTCGAATATTCAGAAGATCGTCGAAATAGGCCAGATGACTGACGCGGTTAAGCAAAGCTACGTTAGAAAAACCACTGCGTACATTTTCGCTGAATACCCGCAGTAAATTAATATGAGCGGCGGTCAACTCGACAATACCGTCAACCATAACCAGATACTCCGCCCCATCAATCGCATGGGTATCAAAATAAAGTACCGAATGATCGGGATGAAACTGATGAGATTGAGCAGCGATTGCTGATCGTAACGTTGCCATTCGCTCATCAGCCGGAATATCGGTAAGGTTTTTCTCAAGCATGTCATGGTAATCACCGGTTGTTGCAATCACCCTGGCATCATTCAATTGCATATTGCGGAAATGCCCCATGCAAACAATGCCATTCACACCAGTACCAATAATGCGGCCAATATTCGTCAGTACTGCCTGAGTTAATGGACCCAATTCCTGTTTACTGTGCAAACTACGGGAAGCGTCCAATATCAGCTGCAAACCACGCTGCGCTTTATTCAACTCCATCATGTAGTGCCAGGTGCGCAGATGGCTGCCAATAACAGAGTGCAGCTTATCCCTGCTCAGTTCCGCTTTATTCCAGTACTCGTCGATATCGTACTGACGCATGACGTCAGCCTCAGGAGCCACGCCGGGCTGGCCGGTCAGTAATATGATACGGATGCTTGAGTTACCCAACACTTCGCGCACAGAACTGACCAGACGCAGGCCCGCATCGTCCTGCTCCATAACCACATCCAGCAACATGACGGCAATATCATCATGCCTGCTCAATAACTCGGCCGCAGAGGCCGCTGAATTGGCGGTTAATACCTCTACCAGCTGATCTCTGAACATCAGACCATTCAGGCTGTGCAGCAGCGAGGCCTGATAGACAGGATCATCCTCAACACTGAGGATCTTCCAGCTGGCAGGAGCTTGTAGCGCGGAGGTTGTACATTCATCGTCACTGAATACGAACGCATCATTGGACATTTGTGAGAAGTTCCTTGTCTCACCAGCCTTAACCAAACAGCGGCCGGATAAAAACTGAGTGTTGGGCTTTTATATAGTTATAGGTGAGAGCATCGGATGCTGCCATTGATAACAGCTATCAGAAACAGCTTCCTGACTGATTTGCTGATAAATCCAGCAAGAAGCGCAGATTACCATGTCAATTCACGCCACTGAGGGCGATATTGGGATTTTGAGCTGAAGCGCAGAAGCGGCTGTAAACTAATTCTTCAGTAGCAGACTGATGCTCATAGCAATACATACCGCAACGGTCATCAGACGCACAAACACCACACCGCGCCGTACCGCCGTTGCCGCTCCCAGGCGTGCGCCCAGCGCCTGCCCAAGCGCCATGCTTAAACCGACAACCCATGCGATCTGACCCGATAAAATAAAGATCAACAGCGAAACAATATTGGTGGTGAAATTCAAAAGTTTGGCGTGGGCTGTGGCCTGCAGCATGTTCATACCGCGTAACTGACAATACCCCAGGGTAAAAAAGGTGCCGGTACCCGGCCCGAAAAAGCCATCGTAAAAACCAACCGCCGGAACCGCACTGGCGTTAAATTGCCGCCCCGTAAGTCTTGCGGTTGTTTCCTGCTCTCCGACTTTACGCGCCAGCAACAAATACAAAGCGATTATGATTAAGGCATAAGGCATGACCGCAACCAGTAACGCACTGTCGAACCATTGCAGCGCCAGTGCACCAGCCGCTGCCGCAAGCCCGGTGGCGATAACACTCCAGCGTTGTTGCCACGGACTGACCAACCCTTCACGGATAAAAAACCGGGTTGCGGTAAAGCTGCCGAAGCACGCCTGTAACTTGTTGGTAGCAATCGCCTGCACCGGATTCAATCCGGCGACCAGCAATGCCGGAATGGTCAGCAATCCTCCGCCACCAGCAATAGCATCAATAAAGCCCGCCGCACAGGCCACCAGCGCTAACAAAAGCAACACATCAACAGATAACTCAGGCATAGTATTCTTTGCGGTAGATAAACAGCACTTATCATACGCGAAGGCCAGAGGTGCAAACAGCGACGCTTTCCGGCCTGCTGCGATGGCGTCAGACGGAGCCTATATGACCTCAGATATTCACCACACCCAGGACGGTAAACCGTTAAGTCACTCCGATACGGAGAAACGCCGGCTGGAACGTGATGCGGCTAAGCTGTTTATGCGGGCCTATGAGCGGGAATTCCAGCAGCCAATCCGTCATATCTGGCATAACGAACCGGCCAAGCCAGATATTTCCTGTTATTTACAGGGCGAAGCGCTGGATCTGGAAATTGCCCATTTATATGCCAGCGAGAATGAAGCGCGTATCGCTTCCTCTGATCATGCCAGTGAAGCCGACCACAACCATTATCATGGCGATGATCACCTGTGGAGCTATCTGGCAGACCTTGCCAGTCTGGAAAGCGGCCGTAAACTGCATACCGCACTCAATCGTATTCTGCTGAATAAAGCCCGTAAGCGTTATCACTCCAAACGCGTCTGGCTGGTTATACGCAACGCCAGTCCACTGTGGAACCGCGATGATTTTTTACCCATCGTCCGCCATCTGAAACTGCCCCACCACTGTTTTGAAAAAATCTGGTTACTACCGGATTTTCCCGGCGAGCAGGAGCTGATTGAAATCAGCCATTCTGCGGCAAAATAATCAGCCGTCGTTATCAGCCAGAACCGTAGCGCGAAAATAAAAAAGCCCCACTCCAATGAGCGGGGCTTTTCAGCACATCAATAAATACTTATTTACTTTCGGTGCTTTCCTGCGGGTCGGCGAACATAAATTCGTCTTCCGTTTTATGTTTGCCCATCAGTCTTGGGCGCTCAATCAGGAAGTACAACAGCAGACCGATAATCACCGCATACACGGTGGATTTAGGGTCCGGCATCGCCAGGGTTACCGCCACAATACCGGCCACGCCACGTTCGGTTGGGTTACGCAGTTGCTCCATACCCACCATGATGCAGATATAAGCGGTCAGAATCAGCGTCAGTGACAGCGCAATCGGCAGTACCGGTTTAAACATGGTCACCAGAGGCAGGCAGAACAGTGCGAGCAAACCGGTCAGCCAGAACGTACCACCACCACTGTAGATAGAATCCATCGCTTTACGGCCCATGGCATAACGCTCTGCCACGGTTGCGTGTGCAGCCGT
The DNA here is from genome assembly GCF_025318105.1 of Thalassolituus pacificus. Classification (NCBI taxonomy): domain Bacteria; kingdom Pseudomonadati; phylum Pseudomonadota; class Gammaproteobacteria; order Oceanospirillales; family Oceanospirillaceae; genus Thalassolituus; species Thalassolituus pacificus. Next base: position 459,867 of record NZ_JAOANI010000014.1, on the reverse strand, counting down.
CCACAGCGGACCAGCCAGACCCGGCCACGGCGCGAAGAAGGCATGAATACCATTACGGATCGCAGTAACAACGTGTACACGGTCAACGTTGGTTTCAATTTTTTCATCGGTACGGACTTTGTCGATACGTTCAACCAGAGTAAAGCCAACAATGATGTCACCAAAGGCAATCACGTAAGCAATTAACGCAGTTGGGATGGCCAGCAGGAATACATCCCAGCCCGGGAAACCAACAGCAAAGGTCAGGTAATTAGCCATCAGTGCAAAATCAGGTTGCGTAATCCCCCACTGGATATCCGGCAGCGGATATTCACCGACAATCCAGCCGACGATCATGGCGATAATCATACCCGGCACCATACCGAAATTAGCGATACGACGGGCAATGACTGACTGTTCAACGACGTTTTTAAACGACAGGGAAAACAGCACATAGGCTGAAACAACGGAGCCGATAATCAGCGAAATCGGTGTCGCGTCCACACGGCCACCGGTTTTTAATTCGCCCATTAAGGCGGCAATACCGGCACCGATAATAATGCCCGATTTCAGAGAGTTAGGAATCACCTGAACCAGTTTTGAACCCCAGCCGGTCAGACCGAGAATCAGGAAGATCAGCGTCACTTCAATCTGTAAAGCAAATAACGCTTTAATAGCATCCGGGCCTGGTTCAAAGCCGTTCAGAAACAGAATAACCACCGGAATCGCCGGCGTAATCCAGCCCGGAACCAGAGGTACACCCAGCAAAGCCGGCAGAATATAACCAAGACCCGCAATAAAGGTAAACGCCAGAGCCGCTTCATACGGCATGCCCAGATATTTTTCCAGCAATGGAATCATGGCCAGGCCAACCACAAACATTACCAGTCCCTGAATGGTTTCAGCCATTTCCCAGCGGTAATGAACAAAAGGCAGTCGGATCTTAAACGGTCCGGCTGGCCAGTACGGTTGTTCGCCTCCCGGCGTACGTTGCTGCATTTGCATAAGTGCTCTCTTCCTCGTTTATTGTTGTTTGCGTCTGTTATGAGTTATCAGAGCGCGGACATTAAAGAATGGAGGAAGCATTAGCGAGAGCAGTGCACACCACCTTAGTCTTAAAATTAAACCAAGGTCGTACGTATTTTTTGTCAGCGGGAAAACACTGATTTTATCCAGTGATTTTTAAGCAATAGTGCTATGCCGGAAGCCGCAACAAAAGGCAATAAATGCCAATGAAAAAGCTAAAAAAAACGCTGAACTGAAATCAGTACAGCGTTTTTTTTAGCCTTTTTATTGACTGAAAGCACCGCTCCGTCAGTACGCATCATCGTATGGATAAATAGATTCGGCATACACCTGCAGATCCTGAATCCACTGCAGTTTAACCGGGTCATCGGCTACCTGTTGTGCCGCCAACTGCAGCTCACGGGCGAAGCGCTCGTAATTCATCACCGGTGATGCCGGGTCGGTGTGCATCAGACGCGCCATACGGTGCTGCTCCCAGCGCTCACGTTCGGCCTCGTTGAGGGTGTCGGGAAAATTCCGCGCACGGTAACGGAACAGCATTTCTTCACCACGGCGGTCCTTAAACGGTGCCGGCCAGTCGGCCAGATCCCAGGGCGATAATTCATGTACGGTCTGCATTGCCTGTTTATCGGCGGATGGGAAAAACGCATCGTACAGCTGGCTGTCGACATCAGTAGTGGGTGCAAACTCCCGGCCACTGAATACCTGATGCAGCTTGGCGGTTAAATCACCATTATTTTTAATCTGCGCCAGATGACGGCGTAAGGTTTCACCGCTCAGGTTCCAGCGCGCTGCCTGATCCGGCGTCAGGGTATTAGCCGGCGCCAGCACCGGCGCTTTATTGATATGAATTTCTTTCAGCGGCAGACGGGTCATGCCCTCAGGCATATCGGCGCTACGGGTAAACACCCGCTGCTGGATCTCTTCGGCGCTTAACTCAAACAGCGGCGTCGGGTCCTGATGCAGATCGAAGGCAATAAAAGAATTTTTATTACTTGGGTGCCAGCACAGCGGTACAACCACCGCCATACAGCCCTGCTCAACCGGAAACATACCGGAAATATGCACCAGCGGTTTATGGTTAAGCACATCCACCAGCGCGCCGACCTGGGCTTTTTGTCGCAGACCATAGAGGTAACGATACAATTTAGGCTGCTTATCTTTAATCAGCCGCGCCAGCGCAATGGTGGCACGCACATCGGAGACCGCATCGTGCGCCTTACCATGATCCAGACCATTAGCCGCAGTCAGGTGCTCGAGCTTAAAGCTTTTACGGCCATCTTCGTGTTCTGGCCAGAAAATACCCTCGGGGCGCAGGGCATAGGCACAGCGCACCACATCGAGTAAATCCCAGCGCGAATTACCGCCCTGCCACTCACGGGCGTATGGGTCATAAAAATTACGGTACAGACCGTAACGGGTAAACTCATCGTCAAAACGGATGCTGTTATAGCCGGCACTGCAGGTACCCGGCTGGCTGAATACGTCGTTAATGCGGCCGATAAAATCGGTTTCGCTCAGACCTTTGTTCTGACAATCCTGCGGTACGATGCCGGTAATCAGCACCGCCTGCGGGTGCGGCAGATAATCGTCACTCTGCTTACAGAACAGCTCGATGGGTTCTTCAATTTCATTCAGGTCTTCATCCGTACGGATCGCGGCAAATTGTGCCGGGCGATCCCAGGCCGGACTGGCGCCAAAGGTTTCGTAGTCGTACCAGACAATCGTATTCACACTCTTTTCCTAGGGCCTGTCGACACTCATTAAACAGGCCTGTTATTGGCTAAAAATTTCTCAAACAAGGCGCTGAGAGTGTGGCCTAACGGGTTAAGCGAACGAACAGCAACACTGGATGAGGAATTTTTTAGCCGTAACCCTTCGGGCTGAGGCCAGTTTTCCCCATAACCGTCGTCGCTCGTTATTCATTTAGCCCGCTAATATCACTCCTCTCTCCTTGCTCTGAGAAAAACTGGCTCTCAGCAGGTCCGGTTTACTGAGTGTCGACAGGCCCAAGACGCCTGAAACCTCAGTCGCCGCTTGCGGTTGCTGCCGGCAGGGTAAAGATTTTGCCGGTCTGCAGAAAGCTGCGCGCGTCACGGGCAGTCTGCACCGGCAGTTCTTCCATCGGCATATGGCCGACCCCTTCGTAGGTAATCACGCTGACATTGGGCAGATCACGGCGGAAACGCTCCATAATATCCAGCGGCACCCATTGGTCTTCCTCACCCCAGATCAGCAGGGTCGGTACACGGATTTCCGCCACCCGGTCGCCCAGATGCGGATTATCACTCTGTTCTTTCATCGTACGGAACACATTCACCAGCCCTTCACGGTTGCCCGGACGCAGCGTCAGGTCGTGGTAACGGTGAACCAGTTTGTCGTCTACCTTGCTGTCATCGCCGTAAGCCGCACGAACATTCATACCGACCATAAAGCGCGGCATCATTAATCTGCTCATCTCGCCGATGACCGGCCAGGAAGCAAAATCCATAATAAACGGCATATCCTGCGGGTACCCCGCAGAGTCCAGCAGAATCAGTTTTTCCACCCAGTCAGGACGGTGCAGCGCATAATTCCAGCTGATATAACCACCCAGTGAGTTACCGGCGAGAGACATCTTGTTCACGCCCAGTTTGTTCAGGAATTTATCCAACTTGTCGACCATATAGCCGATGTTATAGCGCTCCATCTTCGGGTCCGGACCGGTCAGACCATGAGCCGGCAGATCCAGGCGGATAATGCGGTAACTGCCTTTCAGTTCATCCACCCAGCCATCCCAGGTGTGCAGTGATGACGCCACGCCGTGCAGTAACACCAGCACCGGGCCCTGGCCTTCATCGCGGTAATGGATCACCAGATCATCCACCGCTAAAAATTTGGATTGCTCGTTGGTGTAATTCTGAGTCAGCTCTGACAGTGGGCGAGAGCCAATACCCATAGATGCACAGCCGGTTAATGCCAGCAGGCTGATCATCAGCAACAGTTGGATGGATTTCATGCGATTCCCCGAGGTGATTTTCTTATTGTTTTAACCAGCGTTGCGCGCGATACGCCTGAATCCCGACAACACTTTCTTTCAGGGCCTGTTCTCTCTGATTAAGCAGGCCCCAACAGCCGGGCCTTATATCAGGCAACCGGTCGTGCAGAACTTTATCACAGCTGTTTTCAATCGTCTTGCGTGGCGGGCGGTCAGCCTTACCTTGCTAATGCCAATAACAGCCCTTCCTTATTCAGGTGCGAAGGGTACAATGACCGCGCTTTTTTTTGTGACAGTTTGGACGGAATCCCGATGGCGTTATTCAAGAAGTTTTTTAAACCCAAAGTACGGATTGAGAAGTGGCAGGATGCAAACCCCGAAGTACGTCGACAGGCGCTGCAGGATCTGAAATCGCCCGACCAACTGATCACCTTCGTGAACAACGAATCCCAGGCAGAACTGCGTCAGCTGGCCATTGCCCGCATTGACCAGCCGAGCGCACTGGAACAACTGCTGCACAGCGCCCGCGACGATGTGCGCCAGGCTGCCCGCAGCCGTCTGCTCACCCAACTGCTGCCTGCCAACAACGACCTGAGCCAGATTAAGGACTCGCGTCTGTTAGTGCAGATCGCCGGTCTGACCGACGACAACGAACTGCGTCTGCAAGCCATTGCCCGCATCAGCGACGAACAGGAACGCCTGCAACTGGCGCGTACCCACGCTGTCGCCAAAGTGCGTCTGGCCGCTGCCGAAGGCATCGACAGCCCGGAACTGCTGCAGCAACTGCTGGATCATGCCCAGGGCAAAGACAAAGCTATTTACCGTCTGTGCAAAGACCGTCTGGCCGCGCATAAAGCCGCCCAGCAGGAACAACAGGCGCAGACCGATGCCATCGATAACCTGCTGGCGCAGGCGAAATACCTGAACAAGGTCGGCTACCACCCGGAATTTAACGGCAAGCTGCAATTACTGAACAAACAATGGCAGGAACTGCAGGCGCAGGCCGCGGCCGAAACCGCAGCCAATATCAATGCCGAACTGGCACAGGCCAATGCCCTGCTGAGCGCACACGCCGAAGAAGAACAACGTCAGGCTGCAGAACGCGTCGCCGCCAATGCGGCGGCCGCACAACAGGAACAACTGCTGCAGCGCCTGGCACAACTGACGGAAGAAGCGCCGGCTAATCCGCAAGCCGATATCAGCGCTGCGTTACAGCAACTGCAACAGGACTGGGATCAGTCTTTCCACCAGCACAAACCGACCGCTGAGCAGACCCGCCAGTTTGAAAACCAGCTGCAACAGTTACTGGCACTGCAATCCGCCAATCAGCATTACAGCAATCAGCAGGAAAAACTGCAGAAATGGCTGGATGCACCGTTAGCCGATGATATGAATGGCCTGAAAAATATCACCAAACAGGCCCAGCAATGGCTGAAGCAACTGGCCTGGCCGCAAGCCTTACCGGCACCGGCATGGCTGAACGCCGTCACCCACAAGCAACAGCAGGCCGAAGCGGCTTTAGCGCAACTGCAACAACAGCAACAGGCGCGGCTTAATACCCTCGACCAGCAGCTGAGTGCGCTCGAACAGGCGCTGAACGACGGCCAGTTAAAAGATGCTGGTCGTCTCAGCCAACAGGTACAACAAAACCTGCGCCAGGTGGACAGCCAGGCGGCACAGAACGCCCAGCGCCAATACCGCAGCCTGGGCGCCCGCCTGCAGGAAATGCGTGATTGGCAAGGCTTTGCCACCACACCGAAAAAAGAAGCCCTGGTCAGCGCCATGGAAGCCCTGATCAACGCCGGCATCGACGCCGGTATTCTGGCCGACAAAATTCACGCCCTGCAAGAAGAGTGGAAAACCCTCGGTCACGCCCCCGCCGACCAGGCTCTGTGGGAGCGTTTTCAGGCCGCCGGTGACCAGGCATTTGAACCCTGCCGCGCCTACTTTGCTGAAATCGCCGAGCAGCGTAATCGCAATATTGAACTGCGCCAGCAACTGACCGCCGAGCTGCTCAGCTACGAAGCGGCGATGGACTGGAGCAACGCCGACTGGAAAACCGTACAGAAAACACTGGACGCCGCACGCGACACTTTCCGCCAGTATTCACCGGTTGAACGTAACGCGCACAAAACCACGCAGGAAGCTTTCCAACAGGCCTGCGATGCCATTTATGGCCACCTGAAAGCCGAATACGACCGCAACCTGCAAGCCAAACAGGCACTGGTAGATAATGCCGCAGCACTGATTGAGCAGGACGATCTGAGCGGCGCCATTGATCAGGTCAAACAACTGCAACAGCAATGGAAGGCCGTAGGCGTCACGCCACGCAATCCGGATCAGAAGCTGTGGAAGCAATTCCGCGCCCACTGCGATGCCGTATTTGCCCGTCTGGATGAAAGCAAAGCCGAGCGTAAAGCCCAGCTGGAACAGACCGTCAGCCAGGCAGAGACTCTGGTTCAGCAGGCCAGCGCACTGCTGACCGATGCCAGCGAAGCGCAATTGCCGCAACTGCGTGATGCACTGGCCGACATCAAGCAGCAATTCTCAGCACTGGAATTACCGCGCAGCGCCCATCAGCGTCTGAGTAAACAATTGCAGGACCACGAGCAACAGCTGCAGGATTTGCGTCAGAACCAGCAAAAACAAGCCGAACAGGCACGCTGGGCAGGCCTGATCAGCCGCTTGCAGAACCTGACGGCTGACGATGCGCAATGGGCAGAAGCCAGCAGCACCGCCCTGCCGCAGGGATATGACGACGCGCAGTTCAACCAGGCACGTCAGAATGAATTGAGCAGCGATGAAAATGCTCAGGATTTATGCATCCTGATGGAAATTCTCGCCGAAGTAGCAACCATAGAGGCGGATAAATCCCGCCGCATGGCGCTGCAGGTTCAGCGTCTGGCCGATGGCTTAGGCAAAGGTTTGACTCCGGCACAGGAACGCCAACAGCTGGTAGAGCGCTGGCTGGCGGCCGCTGGCAACCGTGATGCCGCACTGCAACAGCGTTTTGTTCAGGCATTGCAAGCCAGTCTCTGAGGCGGTATCCGTATCAAGCCTGCGGCCACCGCGCCGCGGGCTTTTTCTATTCTTTCCCCCGCTGTTATTCCAGCTGCCACTTCTTTTCTGGCACATCTGCCCTGCACGGAAACACCATTGACTGCTAACATCGGTGACGATGTGTTCCCTGATAATAAGAGACTGAATGATGTCCCTGAGCGAAATTCTGAACTCCCGCTATTCCGTCCGCGCCTTTAAAAAAGACCCGGTTGAACAACATATTCTGGAAGAAATTTTCAGCGCCGCGCAACGCGCACCGTCTAACTGCAACGTACAGCCATGGCAAACCTATGTGGTATCCGGCGCGAAAAAAGATCAGCTGAAAAATCTGCTGATTGGCACCGTCATGAAACAACAGCCACCAGAGCCGGACTTTAACTGGAAAGTGGCCTACGAAGGCATTCACCGCGAACGCCAGTTCGGCTCCGCCAATGCGCTGTACAGTTCAATGGGCATTGCCCGCGAAGACAAAATGAAGCGCAATATGGCGATGCTGCGTAACTGGGCATTTTTTGATGCACCGCACGTGGCTTTTTTCACCATGGACACCTATCTCGACATTATGGGCGCGGTGGATGTGGGTATTTACGCGCAAACGCTGACCTTGCTGCTGAAAGAGCGTGGCATCGACAGCTGCATGCAGGGGGCGCTCGGGCAATTCCCGCAGCCAGTGCGTGAATTCCTTGAATTACCGGAAGGTCGTGGTGTGCTGTTTGGTATGTCGTTCGGTTATGCCGATGACAATGCCGACGCCAATAAAACCCGCACCGACCGTGCTGCACTGCAGGATGCAGTGAGCTTTGTCAGTTGAATAAAATGTCAGCTGAATAAATAAACCGTTGCGGCTTGCCGCAGCGGTTTATCTTATTTTTATTCAATCACAAATAATTTACTGACGGCCCAATACAAACCGTAGCCGATATAACCTAACGGCCCCAGAGTCACTTTCTTTTCCAACGTTACGCGGATATCCGATAACGCGACCTGCTGGCGCAGGACTTTGCGGCGGCCTTCATAAGTATCAATTTCGGTCTGCAGGCGGCTGATTTCTTTTTCGATGACCAAAATATCTTCGATTTTTTCGGCCCGGTTCAGCAACACCTTCATGCGTTCACGCAGAGTAATCAGGTTGGCCAGCCTGGCTTCATAATCAACAATCTCGCTGGTGACATCCTGAGTGCGGATATTCTGATCGCTGACCTCTCCCAAAGTACCCAGACGCTGAACAGTTTTCTCAAAGTGAGCCTCTGGTACACGCAGCGACAGACGACGGGTTTTATCGCCTTCATCGTAAGACGAATCGACATAGCCTCTTGCCTCGCTTAATACCGCATTAACAGCCGCTGACGCAGCAGCTATATCTTCAACCACCAGTGTCAGCGAAGCGGATTTGATGATCAGACGACCATCAACCTGGGCTTGTGCAGGCTCTGCCGCTTCGTAATTAATGTGTTGATTCATCGGAGCAGCGCAGGCCGACAGCAGCGCCAACAAACAGATAAGTGTCAGTTTAAAAAAAGCGTCCGGATTTTTCATAGAGTCCTTTACGAATAACGGAGAAAAATGGTGCAGGCTTACTCTGTTCAGCCAACCACAGGATAAGCTAATTCGCCCCAGTCCTGGTCCTGTGCATCCAGCATAATATCGATAAACACCGGCACCAGCGTCAGCAATAAATCAGCGCCATCACGCACCTGCTCACGGTTAACCCGGCTTTTATAGGTTGCACCGCCACGCACCACCTGATTATGCAGAACGAATAAACGATCCAGCACCAGGGTAAGTAATTCCGGGACTTTTTTGCGGCTTAAGCAATTCAGCGCGGCAACGGAGGATTCATCAAAGGCTTTACGCCAGTCGTCATGACCAGCGCGCTGGCTGACCCAGAACGGCGCGAATACATACGGATTTTTCAGCAGGGCTTTAACCGGCCCGGAATACTGGTGCCAGAGGCAATGATAAATTTTTTTATGCTGATCAAAATTCACCAGCTGTTGTACAAAACGCTGTACGGCCTGCTGATCTTCCAGCGGCTGACCGCCGGCATCCACGGAGCAACAGGCGCTGAAAGCAATCCAGCCACTGATAAACCGCAGATCATCATCGTCCTGTTGCGCTTGTGCCGCCTGCAACCAGCTTAATGCCCGGTGCAGGCGGGTGGAGTGCAGCTCATTCAACAGATCACGCTGCGCGCGCAGACGTTCTTTTAAAACGTCTGCGCTATTTGCCGCGTGCTCAGCCACTGAAGAGGTCACCGCAACAGCCGCAGTTAATCAGTTACAGCAGTTTTCATGGCCATCAGGAAAATCGATAGCCATATAAATAGAACTTTGTGGAAACTCAGCCGGGTACGCCATATAAAAATGCGTATTGTCATCGGTTGGCCACCAGCAGGAAGCGGCACGCGGTACATCGGCCAGAGTGATGCGCTCAATGCAGTATTGCAGATTCAGACCCTGAGTTTCCGGGAAGAACTCAGTAAAGTCGGCTGGGAAGCCTGCTTCAGCAGTGTTCAGTTTGTCTTCAATTTTCAGTTCACGCAGTTTCTTTTCCCACTCCGGGTCCTGGCTGCATTCGACAAAAAAATCGGCCAGGTAGCGGCTGTGAAATTTCTTACTGATACGACGGTTTGACATTTTATCTTCCTGTTATCGGTGTGCCCTCTCATGCCGTATGAAAGGGTTAAATCAGAGTACATACAAATTAACGGGCGGCAGGCCTACCAGGGTAATGGCTGGCCATTGGAGTGCCAGAAGCCACCGCTGTTCGCCAGATTCAGTTCTGCAATACGCGCAGCAAGACCTTCTGCAGCCTGTGCCGGTGTTATATCGCCATTAAAGCCAACCATGCGGGTCTGAACAAATCCCGGATGCAGTTGCGCCACCGCAATACCACGTGGTGCCAGATCAACCGCCAGCGATTTACCAAAAGCATTCAGCGCCGCTTTTGAGGCACGATAGCCGTAATAGCTGCCGGAAGTGTTATCGGCAATGGAGCCCATACGACTGGTGATGTTAGCAATCTTGCTGCCTTCAGCCATAAATGGCAGCAGTGCAAGAGTCAGCTTAAGCGGCACAATCGCGTTGATATCCAGCTGCTGCTGGATCGTATCAAAGTTCATCTCATCCAGTGTTTCATTGCAGAACAAGCCGGCATTGTTTATCAGAATATCCAGCTCGCCTTCCAGCAATTGCTCAAGAATACTGGTGACTGCAAAAATGCTTTCATCATTGGTGAGATCAATACCGCTGATCACCTGATCGGCAATATCTTCCAGCTCGTCACTGGTTTCACGACAAACACCGGTGACAGAATCCCCCTTTGCGGCATACAACTTGGCCAGTTCCAGACCAATACCACGGTTTGCACCGGTAATTACTACATTCGCCATCAGGGCCTCCTGGTTTGAGCATTTGTGCAGGCATGCGTTTCGGGCATTAACCGGCGGCATACTACCCTGTTTTGCGGCCTATTCACATCAAACACCGTAATCCGGCAGAGAACAGGTTGTGACAAAGCATCACCTCAGCCTGACCTGCAAAGCGCCAAAATTGATAACGGTATAAAAGAGTGGCAAAAAGAAGATACGGTAAAAAATAACCCGCTGATATCAGCGGGTCAGTGTTTTTTTATCGGCAAAGCTGACCTGGCGCCCCTGCAAACGACTGTTAACGATATACGCCTGCGCTTTGCGTCCACGTTGTTGCAGCCAACGATCAAATCGCGGTGATAGACGTGCGGTTATATCCGCCAAGCGCAACAGGGGGAATTGCAGCGCCGGCAACCAGCCTAAAACCGGTGTGCGCGGTAAATTCAGTGCGCGGCGAATATCCGCCGGAATAAAGAAGGTCGCGTAACTGCGGTGAAACCAGTAAACAAACTGCTGATGGAAACGACTGCCCGGCACCTGACGAAAACTTTCCAGATAGGCAGCGGCCAGCTGGCGACTGTCGGCATCCGGATTAACGCGACTGCCGATAGCGATAATGTACAGCCAATCAATGCCCTGCTGACGGTTCTGCGGTAACAACTCAATGTCATCGCCCATCAGGTATGCCACGTAGCGCCATAAGTGCAAAACGGCCTCAACATCACGGTTACTGAAACGCCAGCCCAGCATGCTCAGGCCGGTGATCATCATCATCGAAAACGCCACATTGGTCGCCAGCGCATCGCCCTGATTAATAGGCAAGCCCCACTCTGCGCTGTTCCAGTCAGGGTGCTGCAGCAAACGTCTGCGTACCAGAGCATGCATGACCCGCACATGCACCGCCGCACTGTAACCCGCAGCGCCCCGTTCCAGACCGCCCGGCGTGGTGACATCAAACCAGAACGAGGTGGTTTCCGACACCCGGTCAAACGAGCTGTTGCCGCTCAGCGCACCGGTAAATGCCAGCGGCTTGGAGATGTCACTGTTGGCATAGCCACCCAATAAAGCAAAATCGCCCAGTGCATACATCGCAAAACGACCACAGCGATGTATCACTTGGCAGGCGTGCAACAGCTTATCGTTATCAAGCCATACGGGGGGTGTTTCAGCTTCCTGCAACAAAGCTTTAAGGGAAGGCGTGCGCTCATCAAGAACGGCACTGCCCTCATGAATCGCCTGCTTGAGTAGTTGCTGCGGATTGATGCCCGCGCTGCGTAATCCGGGGTTGGCAAACAGTTCGGCGGCCACCGCATCACCCAGTTCATCGCTGCGGTGATAACTATTGGCCACGGCATCCGTCAGCGCCGCCGGAGGATTAGGTTTTACCCCTAACAAAAAGCGCAAACCCCAGGCAATTTTTTTTGAACGCCCCCGCGCCTGCTCAGCCAGATACACAAAACGCGGAGGATGTTGCGGATGCGATTGTTCAGACATGGAAAGCTCTCTGCTGCGGTTACCAAATGATGCCCGCAGTATTTCAGAAAGCCCAAACACTGAACAATGACAGATCAGCCGATCTGTCAGGCAGTCATCCTGACGAAAATCAGGACGTCATAACGACTCTCAGGGAGCCGTCGATGAGACGCAATCACTGCCCTCTGCTGTTTTGCAGTATTCCAACAGGATATTTTCACCATTTTTATCCCAGCTCATGATGGTTACCGGGTAATCTGAAGACGATTCAAAATCCTGCGACACCGTGCGACCACTGCGATCCGGCTGAATCTCGGTCTCTATCAGTCCGGTTTGTGTTCCTGCGTCATAAGTTTTCATCGTCCATTCATATTTTGACGATTTAAACACGCTGGCAAGGCTGCCATCGTCTTCATAGTGGTACTCGTTGTAACCACAGCTGGCAGGTTGCTCCAGCTTGAAGTTAACGTGCTGGTTAAACTCAGTGCCATCACCGTCAACCCCATGCTTTGTGAACGTCCAGGTTTCGCCTTCGGCGTTATGGCTGTAATCCAGGTATTGAGTCAGTTGAGCGTCCACGCTCGTCCAGCGTGGCCCCGGGTGCATCATGCCTTCCTCACTGTTCGACACCATAAGCACAATACTCAACTGAGCAATACCCACAAAATTTTCGGGGTCTAGTCCGCCACCATTGGGAAGAGTGGAATAATCGCCCTCGTAGGCCGAGTAGCTACCGGCATATTCAGGCACCGGCATCCACGAGCGCTCGCTTTTATCAGCACTGCAATCAATTGCCTGAGCGCTTCCGCCACTCTGATCACCGCCGCCCTGATCACCGCCCGCATTACCACTATCCGCATTAGTACCGCCTGACGAACTACCACCACATGCCGTTAATGCGAATATAAACAGAGATAAACCCAAACGCTTCATTACTATTTCCAATTCAACCATTACTGATATAAGTATCTTCAGCCATTAGCAGACAATAAAAAACCCCGCAGGCCGAAACCTGCGGGGTTCGTCACAATACAGCAGCAGAAGCCGTACCGTTTGCGTCAGAAACTTAACCGGTGGTGAATTGCGCCGTTAGCAACTTAAGACGCTTTTGCTGCATTTTTAATGAGTATTCCAGCTCTTTGTAACGGGTATGCAGAGCAGCCTTTTCCCATTTTTCCTGCAGATGACGACGGGTTTCCTGATACTTCTCTGACTGAAGCTCGGTCCATTCTGCCAACATGGCCTTAAACTCTTCATACTCTTTCTCAAGAATATGCGACCACTTATCGGAGTTTTTCGATTTAGCCAGACGTTCCTGCGCACGCTTAAACTGCATTTTCAGTTTGGCACGCTGAATTTTAAAGTCCGGTACCACGCGCAGGTTTTTTGCCAGCCCAAGCATAGAGCAGCTTTTAATCAGCCATTTAGTCGGATCCCACTGCCACCATTTGATGCCGTTGCGATAATCAGTCTGAAAAATATGATGATAGTTGTGATACCCCTCACCAAAGGTCAGAAAGGCAAAGAAATGATTGTCGCGTGCGGTATTTTCATCGGTATAGGGTTGTGAGCCCCACTTGTGGGCAATGGAGTTAATAAAGAACGTAAAATGATGTGTGGTAACAACCCGCAGAACACCAGCCAGCAGAATCATGCCCCAGAAGTCATTAAAGATCAGACCCAGCACAACCGGGATACCGATATTCATACCGAGCGCAATGGGCACATAATACTTGTACTGCCACATGACGATCGGATCTTTCATCAGATTCTTAACGTTATCGAAGTTCACTTCACCGCTTTTATACTGGCGCACCATCCAGCCCATATGGGAAAACCACAGGCCACGTTTAGCGGAATACGGATCACGATCAACATCGTCGACATGACGATGATGAACCCGATGGCCGGAACTCCAGTGCAGAATCGTGTTCTGTAACGCCATTGCGCCGAAGAGCGCGTACCAGAGACGCAGGCTCCAGTGGGCTTCATAGGCATTGTGTGACCACAAGCGGTGATAACCGGCAGTGATGGCAAGCTCCGTCGCCGAGGTCAGCAGGATATAAAACACCACCGCCGCCAATGTGTAGCCGTAGGTCAATCCGTACCAGGGCACCAGAGTAAGAGCTGCCAGTCCTGTTACGCTGAACATAATGGCAGGAACCCAGTTAACCGGGGCTACTTCTTTATTATTGGTATCGCTCATAAGGCTCTTTCTTTATGGATATACAGACACCCGGAATACAGCCCGGCTGTTAAATCTGTGTGACATGATACCTGATTGTAGCTATTCCGGCACCGCAGCCAACGTAAAGGATTGCGGTAAATCATCTCCGCACAATATTTTTGGCTTAAAGCGCCAGTTATTCAGCTCTGCAGCACAGAAGCGGCGACCACCGATAAAAATCAAGGATGCGATTATGGAGTTAAAGGCACAGGTGAAAGTCGGGAAAACTTAACAAAACCTCCGTTCCAATACATGCGGTGCCAGTATTTTCGGAATAATAGGCATAAAAAAACCGCGCCAGGCGCGGTTTTTATCTTCCGATGATATTAGCCACCGAAATCATCAAGCATGATGTTCTCAGGTTCAACACCCAGATTCAGCAGCATGTTGATGACTGACTGGTTCATGATCGGAGGTCCACACATATAGAACTCACAGTCTTCCGGCGCCGGATGGTCACGCAGATACTGTTCGTACAGCACGTTATGGATAAAGCCGGTCAGGCCAGTCCAGTTATCTTCTGGCTGTGGATCAGACATCGCCACGTGCCACTCGAAGTTATCGTTCTCAGCCGCCAGCTGATCATAGTCTTCCTGATAAAACAGCTCACGCAATGAACGTGCACCGTACCAGAAGCTGATCTTACGCTTGGAGCTCAGACGCTTCAGCTGGTCGAAAATGTGAGAACGCATCGGCGCCATACCGGCACCACCACCAATGAACACCATTTCTGCATCGGTGTCTCTGGCGAAGAACTCACCAAACGGACCGTATACAGTCACTTTGTCACCGGGCTTCAGGTTGAACACATAGGACGACATGATACCGGGGTTAATACCCTTGCTGCCCGGAGGCGGGGTCGCAATACGGATATTAAATTTAACCAGACCACGCTCTTCCGGGTAGTTCGCCATGGAGTAAGCGCGAATGGTGTCTTCTTTATTCACTGCTTTCAGGTCAAAGAAGCCAAAACGCTCCCAATCACCGCGATACTCATCCTGAATATCAAAATCAGAGAAATTGATTTCATAGGGAGGGCATTCCAGCTGAACGTAACCACCGGCACGGAAGTCAACGCTCTCGCCTTCAGGCAGTTGCAGGGTCAGTTCTTTAATAAAGGTTGCAACGTTAGGGTTGGAAACCACGGTGGTTTCCCACTTTTTAACGCCGAACACTTCTTCCGGAACTTCAATCACCATGTCTTGTTTAACCGGTGCCTGACAAGACAGACGCCAGCCTTCACGGGCCTCACCTTTAGTGAAGTGAGATTCTTCGGTTGGCAGCATCTCGCCACCACCGCTCTTAATCACACACTTACACTGGGCACAGGTACCACCACCACCACAGGCAGAAGACAGGAAAATATTATTGGCCGCCAGAGTTTGCAGCAGCTTACCGCCAGCTTCCGTTTCAATGGTTTTTTCGCCATTGATCAGAATTTTTACGTTACCAGAGCTTACCAGCTTGGCACGGGCGCCAAGAATGATGAATACCAGCGACAATACAATCACGGTAAACATCACAACGCCGAGGATGATTTCAATATCCAAAATATCGACTCCTTACAGTGACACGCCAGAGAATGACATGAAACCCAGCGACATCAGACCAACCGTCATGAAGGTGATGCCCAATCCCTGCAGACCCGCAGGGACGTCACTGTATTTCAGTTTTTCACGAATACCGGCCAATGCAGTGATCGCCAGAGCCCAGCCCAGACCCGCACCCACAC
Organism: Thalassolituus pacificus; assembly: GCF_025318105.1. Lineage (NCBI taxonomy): Bacteria > Pseudomonadati > Pseudomonadota > Gammaproteobacteria > Oceanospirillales > Oceanospirillaceae > Thalassolituus > Thalassolituus pacificus. Next base: position 444,023 of record NZ_JAOANI010000014.1, on the reverse strand, counting down.
CGTATACCGCACTTTCACCAAAGGTATAGTCACGTTCAACCATGAACAGAACCGCACCCATGATCGCACAGTTAACTGTGATCAATGGCAGGAACACGCCCAGTGCGTTGTACAGAGACGGTACGTATTTATCGAGTACCATTTCCAGAATCTGCACCATCGCCGCAATCACGCCGATGTAAGTCAGCAGACCTAAGAAGCTCAGATCAACGGTGGCGAAATCCGGACTGATCCAGGTCAGCGCGCCTTCTTTCAGCAGCAGACCGTAAATCAGATTATTGATCGGTACGGTGATGGCCAGCACCACAATAACCGCAACCCCCAGACCAATAGCGGTCTGAATTTTTTTCGAAATCGCCAGGAAGGTACACATGCCGAGGAAGAAGGCCAACGCCATATTCTCAACAAAGACCGCCTTAACGAACAGACTGATATAGTGTTCCATTAATGGCCTCCCGAATGCTCAGTGTTTGGCAGAATTTTAAACTCTGCGGTTTCCACCTGATCTTTCTTCCAGGTACGTAATACCCAGATAAACAGACCAATAATGAAAAACGCTGACGGTGGCAGCAGCAGCAGACCGTTTGACTGATACCAGCCACCATCCTGAATCAGCGGCAGAATTTCAAAGCCCAGCAGTTTACCGGCACCAAAGAGTTCACGAATGGTACCAACAGTAATCAGCACGACGGAGTAACCCAGACCGTTACCGATGCCATCAAAGAAGCTCAGCACCGGACCATTTTTCATGGCAAAGGCTTCAGCGCGACCCATTACGATACAGTTGGTAATGATCAGGCCAACGAATACCGACAACTGCTTGCTGATCTCATAGGCATACGCCTTCAGAATCTGATCCACCACGATCACCAATGACGCGATGATGATCATCTGTACGATAATCCGGATGTTATTCGGAATATGGTTACGGATCAGAGCGATACCGAAGTTCGAAAATGCGGTTACCGAGGTCAGTGCAATACACATTACCAGCGTAACCTGCAGACTGGTGGTTACCGCCAGCGCAGAACATACACCCAGGATCTGAACAGCAATCGGGTTTTTATTGAAGAGCGGGTCCAGCAGGACATTTTTCATATCAGACATATTAAGCCCCCTGTCCTTTCAGTTGAGTCAACAGTTTGCCGAACGCCATATCGCCAACCCAGAATTTCACCAGGTTATCGACGCCACGGCTGGTCAGAGTTGCGCCCGACAGGCCATCGACCTGATTCGGATTGCCTTCTGCGGCAGCGCCTTTTACAACGGTAATGGCAACGTCACCCTTGGCATTGTGTAATTTTTTACCAGGCCACAGACCTTTCCACTTAGGATTGTCCACTTCACCACCCAGACCCGGAGTTTCCGCGTGGGAGTAGAAGCCCAGACCGGCGATGGTTTCCATATCACCTTCCAGAGCGATAAAACCGTACAGCGTTGACCACAAGCCATAACCGTGAACCGGCAATACCAACGTATCAATAGCGCCGTTTTTCTCGATCATGTACACCGCAGCATACTTTTCCAGACGCTTGATACTCGCCTTATCTTCCGCACCGCTCAGCTTACGTGACAGCGCGGGCATCTTGGAGGACTTACGCTGATCAAAGTTGTCGGGATTCAGGTTGGCCGCACGAATCTCATCCAGCTCAGCGTCGGTCGCAAAACGACCGGCTTCGAGATTCACGATACGGGTAGTCACCTGCTTGAACTGCTCAGCAACTGGAATATCTGACTGATACAGACCCGCGGCTTGTAATACGGCCGCTTTTTTGTCGTTGGCTTTGTTCTCGTTCTGCTTCTGACGCAGTCCGACCGCAGCACCCGCCACAATCACCGAACACACCAGACACAGCAGAACCGCAACCAACAGAGTCTTTTGAATGCTGTCTTGTTTACTGGACACGAGCAACCCTCCGCTTCATATTTGCCTGAACCACGAAGTGGTCAATCAGAGGTGCAAACAGGTTGGCAAACAGAATGGCCAGCATCATGCCTTCCGGGAAGGCCGGGTTCACAACACGAATCATCACCACCATAAAGCCAATCAGGGCACCAAAGAACCATTTACCTTTATTGGTCATCGATGCCGATACCGGATCGGTCGCCATAAAGATCATACCGAAGGCAAAACCACCCAGAACCAGGTGCCAGTACCACGGCAAGGCGAACATTGGGTTGGTATCAGAACCGACGACATTCAGCAGCAACGTCGTGGCGACCATACCGATCATCACACCCGCCACGATACGCACAGAGGCAATGCCCATCACCAGCAGAACCGCACCACCGATAAAAATCGCCAGGGTGCTGGTTTCGCCCATAGAGCCCTGAATCGTACCGATAAAGGCATCCATCCAGCTGACACCGTTGTCGATGATGTTCTTCACACCACCTTCAGCAGCATTGCTCAGCGCGGTAGCACCGGTGAAACCATCGGCAGCAGTCCAGACGGCGTTACCAGACATATTGGCCGGGTAGGCAAAGAACAGGAAAGCACGGCCGGTAAGAGCCGGGTTCAGGAAGTTTTTACCGGTACCACCGAAAATTTCCTTACCAATTACCACACCAAAACTGATGCCCAATGCAACCTGCCACAGCGGAATGCTTGGCGGCAGAGTCAGTGCAAACAGCACAGAGGTAACGAAGAAACCTTCGTTCACTTCATGGCGGCGAATAGTGGCAAACAGTACTTCCCAGAAGCCACCCACAATGAAGGTTACGGCATATACGGGAAGAAAATACGCAGCACCAAAGACAAAATTGTCCCAGATGCTGGCAGCGTTATGAGCACTGCCGCCCAACAGAGCGATCAGCACTTCGCGCCAGCCTTCAATGGCAGTACCGGCACCGGCAGCCATTGCTTCATTGGCCTGCAGACCAATGTTGTACATACCGAAGAACATCGCCGGGAAGGTACACACCCACACAGTGATCATAATGCGCTTCAGGTCGATACCGTCACGCACGTGAGCGGTGTTGTTGGTCACGTTCGGTGGTGAATAAAGACCAGTGTCTACCGCTTCATACAGCGGATACATTTTTTCAAACTTGCCACCCTTTTCAAACTTGGGTGCCAGGCTGTCGAGAATACTACGCAAGCCCATGATTAACCCTCCGCCTGAATTCGGGTGAGATTTTTACGCAGAATCGGACCGTATTCATATTTGCCCGGGCAAACAAAGCTGCACAGAGCCAGGTCTTCTTCATCCAGTTCCAGAGCGCCCAGATTGATGGCGGTATCCATATCTTCAACGATCAGCGCACGCAGCAGCTGAGTTGGCAGGATATCCAGCGGCATGATTTTCTCATACGCGCCCACCGGTACCATTGCACGTTCAGAACCATTGGTCGTGGTGGTGAAGGCAAAGGTTTTCTTCAGCAGTTTGGACAGGTAGATAGGCATTACCGAGAAGCGGTTAGCACCCGGAGTCAGGTAATGCAGCATCGGACGTTCACGCCCTTCACGCAGTACAGAAACCTGATTGTGATAACGACCCAGGAACTGACTTTCGCCAGTGGCGGTACGGCCACCAAATACAGAACCGGAAATAAGGCGGTTCTCGCCATCGGCCAGTTCACCTTCGGTCAGTTGCGCCAGACTGGCACCTATCTGAGTGCGGATAAGGCGAGGTTTATTAACCTGCGGACCGGCCAGTGAGATAACGCGATCCGTATACAGTTTACCGCTGGTAAACAGCTGCCCCACTGCAATCACATCCTGATAACCAATGCTCCACACCACGCGGTCTGCGCTTACTGCAAACAGAGTATGAATGTGAGTACCGGTCAGGCCTGCCGGGTGCGGGCCAGCAAATTCTTCCGTGGTTTCAACGCCTGCAGACGGGATATTGGCTCCCGGCGCTTTACAGACAAACAACGGACCGTCGGTCAGTTGCTTCAGCACGGTCAGACCATTTTTAAAGGCATCTGCCTGCTCATTAACGACCAGCTCAGGGTTTGCCGCTAATGGATTGGTATCCATAGCATTGACGAAAATCGCCTGAGGGCGTGAGCCTGGTGCAGGAACACGGGAAAATGGGCGGGTACGCAATGCCGTCCATAATCCGGAGTTCACCAGATTAGCCTGAACATCATCAGCAGACAGCGATGACAACTGCTGCGGCGCATAACTCTGGAAGGTTTCTTCATCCGTGCCATCAACATCGATAACAACAGACTGGAATACTCGACGCTCACCGCGGTTGATGGCTTTTACCACACCGGCAGCAGGAGCTGTGTACTGAACACCTTCGGTTTTTTTATCGGTGAATAACACCTGGCCTTTCTTGACTCGATCACCTTCCTGGACGGCCATCGTTGGCTTCATACCAACATAATCTGCTCCGAGCACCGCTACTTGCGTAACGGCACGGGCTGCAGAAATGGCTTGTTCAGGAGTTCCGGTGATTGGTAAGTCGAGACCCTTCCTGATATTGATCATACGCCTCGCCTAATCACTGTTGCTTCCAAGGTCATTGCTCCCGGCGCGCAAAAAAGACGCACAACACCCCCTCTCTCACCAAGGTTGCGGTACGTTCGATTACTTTTCGCACAGGAAACAAGTACTTGGACTCATTTTCCAAGTTAAAAATCGCGCTAAGTATAATGACCGCTTACGGATTAATCCACCGATCATCCCGGCAATTGACTACCCCTTTTGGCTTATCCGTACGCTCACAGCAAAACTGGTTAAAGCTTAGCCAACAACCAGATAAAAAAAAGCCGCTGCGGTTGCAGCGGCTTTTTTACAGAGCGTATCCGCTCACCATCCGGCTAGAACGGGCCTCAGCCCACTTTAGGGAAGGTTGGATACTCAACACCACACACCTGCTGAGCAATACGTACAACCTGACGGCTGTAGCCGTATTCGTTGTCGTACCATACATACAGGTTAACGTGAGTACCGTTAACGATGGTGGCTTTGGCATCCACGATACCGGCATGACTGTTACCGACAAAATCGGTAGAAACCACTTCCGGTGAGTTAACCCAGTCGATCTGCTTCTGCACGGCAGAATGCAGAGACTGTTCACGCAGGTAGTTGTTCAGCTCTTCAACCGTGGTTTCTTTCTTCAGGTTCAGAGACAGAATCGCCATAGAAACATTTGGCGTCGGAACACGGATCGCATTACCGGTCAGCTTGCCTTTCAGGGCAGGCAGAGCCTTAGCAACCGCTTTCGCCGCGCCGGTTTCGGTAATCACCATATTCAGCGGTGCAGAACGACCACGACGATCACCACTGTGGTAGTTATCGATCAGGTTCTGGTCGTTGGTGTAGGAGTGAACGGTTTCAACGTGGCCGCTGTTGATGCCGTAAGCATCATCCATCACTTTCAGTACCGGCGTAATCGCGTTGGTGGTACAGGAAGCCGCAGACAAAATTTTGTCTGCCGCATCGATATCACCGTGGTTGATACCGTAAACGATGTTTTTCAGATCACCTTTACCCGGAGCAGTCAGCAGCACACGGGCAGTACCTTTGGCTTGCAGATGCTGGGACAGGCCAGCTTCGTCACGCCACACGCCGGTGTTATCAATCACCAGTGCGTTTTTGATACCGTATTGGGTGTAATCGATTTCTGCCGGGTTGCCAGCGTAAATGATTTTGATGAAGTTGCCGTTGGCGATCAGCGCTTCGTTTTCGGCATCCACGGTCAGGGTGCCACGGAAAGTACCGTGCACCGAGTCACGACGCAGCAGAGAAGCACGCTTAACCAGGTCATCGCCTTTACCGCGACGGACAACGATAGCGCGCAGACGCAGACCGCGACCACCACCGGACTTTTCAATCAGGATACGGGCCAGCAGGCGACCGATACGGCCAAAACCGTACAGAACCACATCGCGGTTCTCACCGTCTGGCAGATCTTTACCGATAACATCAGACAGCTCGTCTGTCAGGAAGGCATTCAGGTCACGACCATTACCTTCCGTGCGGTATTTAACCGCCAACTTACCGATATCGACATGAGCACGACCCACATCCAGTTCGCTCAGAGCAGCCAGAACCGGGAAAGTGTCATGAACAGACAGTTCCTGCTTTTCCATATGACGCACAAAACGGTGCGCTTTCAGCAGATCGATAACAGAACGATTAATAACCGGACGACCATAGATGGACGTCACAACGTTCTTCTTACGGTACATAGTACCAACCAAAGGAATCATAGATTCGGCGATGGCTTCACGGTCCATCCAGTCCTGCAAACAGGCTTCGCGCATGTCTTGGCTCACGGGTTCACCTTCCGTAAAAATCAGTGGGCAAATTCGGGGCGCATATTATGCCTGTATGTCAGACAATGCACAAACCTGAGCGCACTTCCCGGCGGCGGCCATTATGCAGAGGTTCCTTAACAGCCCCCTGACCTTTGGTTACACTAGCGCGCTCATTTTTACCTGACTGCCTGAGGAATCTGAATGGCTAGCCCATTTCACCCGGAACTACCCACCAAAGCCGCCGAGCGACGTTTCTGGGGAAATCTGCATGGCGCCAGTCAGGCCATGGCCATCGCCAGTGCGGCCAGCCAACAGCAGGGGCTGACACTGGTCATCAGTGCCGATCCGGCCAGTGCCCTGCGTCTGGAAGAAGAAATCCGCTTCTTTGCCAGCGACCTCACCGTGCTGCATTTTCCTGACTGGGAAATTCTGCCGTACGATGTGTTCTCGCCGCATCAGGACATCGTTTCCCAGCGCATCGCTACCCTGAGCCGTCTGCACGACCTGACTAAGGGCGTGCTGATTATGCCGGTCACCACCCTGCTGCACCGGCTGCCACCGGCCAGTTTTTATCAGGGACAGAGTTTCGCACTAGATATTGGTCAGACCTTTAATGTCGACAATACCCGCCTGCAGCTGGAATCGGCGGGCTACCATTGTGTCGATACCGTTTACGAACACGGTGAATTTGCCGTGCGTGGCGCCATCGTCGATATCTTTCCGATGGGCCAGGAAACCCCCTTCCGTATCGAACTGTTCGATGACGAAATCGAAACCCTGCGCACCTTTGATGCAGAAACCCAACGAACGCTGGATAAAGTTGAATCCATCCGTATTTTGCCGGCGCGCGAATTCCCGCTGAACACCAATGCCATCCGCACCTTTAAAGCGCGCTGGTTCGATTTTTTTGAACACGACCCAAAAGCCTGCCCGGTGTATACCGATGTATCCCAGGGCATAGCACCCGCCGGTATCGAATATTATCTGCCATTGTTTTTCAGCGAAGACCTGGCCAGCTTTCTCGACTACTTACCGCGCAAGACACTGGTCATTCACGATGCCCAGCTGGAACAGGCCAGCAATCAATTCCGTAAAGATGCCGAACAACGTTACGAAAGCCGCCGCTACGACCGCCTGCGTCCGGTACTGGCACCGTCACAATTGTTTTTATCCGCTGAACAGTTATTTTCCGGCCTGAATGAATTTCCACGCATTCAATGGCAGGCTGACGCACCTCCAGAACGCGCCGGCAGCCAGAGTTTTAATGCGCGAAGCATTGCCGACATCAGCGTTGATTCCCGCCTTGAGCAACCGCTGCAACGCCTGCAAACCTGGCTCAATGACAACAACAGCCAGCGTGTGCTGTTTTGTGCTGAATCCGCCGGTCGCCGCGAAGCCTTAAAAGAATTGCTCGGCCGCATTCAGCTGCGCCCGAAAGATCAGGAAAACTGGGCTGGTTTTATAAGCGGCAACGAACCCTTTGGTCTGATCATTGGTCCGCTGGACGATGGAGTCACGGTCAGTGATGGACAGCAAACGCTGAGCATCATCACTGAAAATCAATTATTCGGTCAGCGCATCCGTCAGACCCGCCGTCGTTCCAAACAAAAGACCGATTCTGAACTGGTTATCCGCGATCTGTCCGAACTCAAGCCCGGCGCACCGGTGGTTCACCTTGATCATGGCGTTGGTCGTTATCAGGGATTGCAGACACTGGAAGCCGGTGGCCAGGTGAACGAATTTCTGGTGCTGGAATACGCCGGAAACGCCAAACTGTATGTCCCGGTTTCGGCGCTGCACTTAATTGCCCGCTACGGCGGCGCGGAAGAAGGTGCCGCACCGCTGAACAAACTCGGCACCGATAAATGGGCTCAGGCGAAACGCAAAGCGGCCGAAAAAATCCGCGATACTGCAGCCGAATTACTTGATATTTACGCCCGCCGCGAAGCCCGTAAAGGCTATGCCTTCAGCGGCCCGGATGAAGAATACGAACGCTTTGCCGCAGGTTTCCCATTTGAAGAAACGCCGGATCAGCAGAGCGCCATTGATGCGGTGATTAATGACATGTGCTCACCACGTCCGATGGATCGTCTGGTCTGTGGTGATGTCGGCTTCGGTAAAACCGAAGTCGCCATGCGCGCCGCCTTTATGGCAGTGCAGAGCGGGAAGCAAGTGGCGGTGTTAGTACCCACCACCCTGCTGGCGCAGCAGCATTATCAGAATTTTTCTGACCGCTTTGCTGAGTGGCCGGTTAAGGTCGACGTGCTGTCGCGTTTTAATTCTGCGAAAGAAACCCAGGCTGCCCTCGACCGCATGCTTGAAGGCAAAACCGATATTGTCGTCGGCACCCATAAACTACTGCAGAAAGATGTGAAGTTTGATCACCTGGGTCTGCTGATCATCGACGAAGAACACCGCTTTGGCGTACAGCAAAAAGAGCGTATTAAAGCCCTGCGTGCCGAGGTAGATATTCTGACCCTCACCGCCACGCCGATTCCGCGTACGTTAAATATGGCCATGGCCAGCATCCGCGATTTATCCATCATCGCCACACCACCGGCCAAACGCTTAAGCGTTAAAACCTTTGTGCGCCAACACGATGAACCGACCATTAAAGAAGCCGTACTGCGGGAAATTCTGCGTGGTGGCCAGGTCTACTATCTGCACAACGAAGTAAAGAGCATTGAAAAAACCGCGCGCGAATTAAGCGAAGCCATTCCTGAAGCGCGCGTGGTGATCGCCCATGGACAGATGTCAGAACGCGAACTGGAACGGGTGATGGGCGACTTTTATCACAAGCGCTTTAACGTACTGGTCTGTACCACCATTATTGAAACCGGTATCGATATTCCGTCGGCCAACACCATTATTATTGAGCGCGCCGATAAATTCGGTTTAGCGCAGTTGCATCAGCTGCGCGGACGCGTCGGTCGTTCTCATCATCAGGCTTATGCCTATTTGTTAACGCCGCCGGAGAAATCACTGACCAAAGATGCGGAAAAACGTCTGGAAGCCATTTCTGCCGCTCAGGATCTGGGGGCCGGTTTTATGCTCGCCACCCACGATCTGGAAATTCGTGGCGCCGGTGAACTGCTGGGCGAAGAACAAAGCGGCCAGATCGAAACCATTGGCTTCACCCTGTATATGGAAATGCTCGAACAAGCAGTGAAAGCGATGAAATCCGGCAAAACACCTTCAGATGACCTTTCCTTTAATCAGGGTGCCGAAGTTAACCTGCACATTCCGGCTTTAATTCCGCAAGATTACCTGCCCGATGTCAACGGCCGCCTGACGCTGTATAAACGCATCGCCAGTGCTGCCAACGATAACGAACTGAAAGAACTGCAGGTGGAAATGATCGACCGTTTTGGTCTGTTACCGGATCAGGTTAAAAACCTGTTCCGCCAGACGTCACTGAAGCTGAAACTGACGCCCATGGGCATTGCCAAACTGGATGCCGGCGAACAAAGTGGCCGTATTGAATTTGCCGCCGAAACCAACATCAATCCCTTCGTACTGGTAAAACTGGTGCAAAGTAAATCCGGCACCTTCAAACTTGAAGGCGGCCATACCTTGCGTTTCAACCTCAATATGACCAGTATCGATCAGCGTTTTAATCAGATCGATCAGGTATTAACCGAATTACAAAAGGACCCTAATCTGTGAGCCAGCTGTTTTGTCGTGCCTTGCTGCTTCTGTGCTCGTTTGCCCTGCCCTTAACCGCCAGTGCCGCGCCCTGGTACCGGGTGGAAATGATGCTGGTCGCCTACGAAGACGAAAGCCTGATTGATCAGGAACTCTGGCCTGAAGTGCTTGAAACCAGCGCCAGCGAGGATGATGAATCCGGCAATTTGCAGACCGAAGCGGATACGACACCAGACTATACCTGGTGGCTGAGTCCGGTCCGCTACCAGCAACTGCATAATGCATTATTTGCCGGCTTTGGTTTTGCCCGCGCCCCCAAAGCGGAGTGGCCTGCCCCTTTGCAGCCATTGGCAGAACTGAAAATGGCCAATGAAGCCGAACGCATCAATAAGCGCAACGATATGAAAGTGATCTGGCATCAGGCCTGGGTGGAACCCATTCAGGAAGAAAATCAGGCTATCCGTCACAACGTCAATGTACGCCTGCAGGATAAGCTCGATATCCAGGTCACCGGCAGCTTTGAGCTGCATCGCAGCCGCTACCTGCACATCAACACCGATCTGCAGGTGCAGCAGTACGAGCTGCAGGCTCCGGCTGAACTGAGCGCCCTGACCTTACCTGCCAGCGACAACCGCGCCGATTATCGCAACGACCTGCTGGCACAGACCGACATGGAAGCGTCCATGGCGATTGATTTACCAGCCCCTATCCGCGCCGCGCAGGTACAACAAAGCCGGCGTATGCGCAGTAACGAGCTGCACTACATTGACCATCCGATGCTGGGCATTGTGTTGAAAATTATTCCCGTAGAACGGGCAGAAGATCTATGAGCCACGCTGTGAATATCCGTGCCTTTATCGCCTGCAGCCTCGATGGTTTTATTGCCCGCAGTAACGGCGATCTCGACTGGCTGGAAAACCCGGCCTTTGCCGTCGAAGGGGAAGACTTCGGCTATGCGCAATTTATGGCCAAGACCAGCTGTCTGATCATGGGTCGCAATACCTTTGAAAAAGTTCTCACCTTTGGCGAGTGGCCCTACGACGGTACGCGCGTAATTGTACTCAGCCAATCACTTAAAACCCTGCCGGAAACACACCGGGATAAAGCAGAATTAAGTGCCGAGTCGCCACTGACCTTAACCGAACGCCTGAATAGTGAAGGTGAACAATCACTGTATATCGATGGTGGCCGGTTAATTCAGTCTTTTTTACAGCAAGGATTAATCAACGAGTTAACCCTGACCCGCATCCCGCTGTTGCTCGGCAGCGGTATTCCGCTGTTCGGCGAATTAAAGAATGATATCGTACTGGAGCTGATTGACAGTAAAAGCTATGCCAATGGTTTTGTGCAAAGTCATTACCGCATTCCGGACTGAAATCAGTATTGAGAAAATAAACAAACAACAAAAAGCCCGGAATTTCCGGGCTTTTATTTGTCAGCTTCAGCAAAAAACTAACTATTTAAATCCGCTTCAGCGTCGCCGCCAGCAAATCACGTACCTGCTGCATACCGCCACTTAATACCGCGCGGATTTCATCCATGGTAATTTCGCCTTCGCTTTTACCGGCCGCCGGATTAACCACCAGACAAACGCTGGCATAGGGAATACCCAGCTCACGCGCCAAAGCCGCTTCTGGCATGCCGGTCATCCCCACCAGATCACAACCGTCTTTTTCCAGACGATTAATTTCGGCTATGGTTTCCAGGCGCGGCCCCTGAGTGGCGGCATACACGCCAAAATCACACACCGGCAAGGTAATATCGGCAGCAGCAGAAATTAACGCCTGACGCAGGCTTTCATCGTACGGATACGTCAGGTCAATATGATCCAGCGGGCGGAATTCTCCATCAAAAAAAGTGCTCTCGCGCCCCCAGGTGTAATCCACCACCTGATGCGGAACAGAGATCGCACCGGATTGCATGGCCGGATGAATGCCACCGACGGCATTCACCGCAATAATCGCCTGCGCTCCTTGCTCCTGCAATGCCAGTAAATTCGCACGGTAATTAATTTTATGTGGAGGCACTGCATGCGGATGGCCGTGACGCGCTAAAAACAGCACGGTCTTATCACTCCAGCGACCTTCCTGTACCGCACCGGATGGTTTTCCCAGCGCAGTATTCATATCATGGCTGGCGGTAATTTCTGGGCCTTCAAGCTGGGTTAAACCGGTACCACCAATAATGGCTATTTTTTCAAAATTCATAACATTCCAATATCATTCAAACCACCGTCAGACGACGGCCTGTATTCATTCTTTTACAGCAGATTCAACAGCTGTTGCTGTATGAGAGAACGCCGCTGATTGAATTGTTCATCATTCTCAGCGCGGTTGAATGGCCCCTGCAAAGCCGCCAGACTCAAACGCTGCCATCCTGATGTATTTAATTGTTTGCCTACCGCCGCAACCACTTCAGTCGCGGCTGCCCGGTCATTACAGACCAACAACGCATTGGCGCCGGCGTTCATTGCACAAGCGGCACGTTCACCATAACCACCGACACTGGCCGCTCCGGCCATGGATAAATCATCACTGAAAATCACGCCGTTAAACTGCAGCTCGGTACGCAGAATATTTTGCAGCCACTGCGCAGAAAAACCGGCGGTATTGTCACTGTCGACCGCCGGATAAATCACATGCGCAGGCATAATACCGGCTAATAAACCCGCCGACATTAATGTCTGAAAAGGCTCGATATCATCGTTCAGCTCGATGCGGGAACGAGGATCAACCGGCAACGCCAGATGCGAATCGGCGGCAATGGCTCCATGGCCGGGAAAGTGCTTTCCGACCGCCGCCATGCCGGCTTCATTCATCCCACGCACAAAAGCGGAAGCCAGTGCGATAACGGTGACTGCATCGTGACCAAAGGCACGGTCACCAATCACCTGTGATACATCGGTTTCAATATCCAGCACTGGCGCAAAGCTCAGGTGCACTCCCTGCTTACGCAGCTCGGCGGCCATCAGCCAGCCCAGTTCATGGGCCAGAGTCAGCGCCTGTTCACGGTTGTGCTGAGATTCTTTTTCCAGCGCCAGCATCGGCGGCAGGCGGGTAAACCCCTCGCGGAAACGCTGCACACGACCGCCTTCCTGATCCACGCACAACAATAAATCGGGACGCAGACTGAGAATATCGCTGGTCAGCGCTTTCAGTTGCTGCGGCGACTGATAATTACGGGCAAAAAAGATTAATCCACAAATTTCCGGCTGCTGCAGAAATTCACGATCAGCGGCAGTTAATTCTGTGCCCTCAATATCGGCCACAACACCCACGTGTTGATTCAGGTTGTGCATTACAGATTGCGGCATGGAATCCTCGAAAAGCTGTGTTCCTGAATCCATACCGGCGTTCCGGCGCTGACCAGATCAAATAGTTCTGCAATATCGGCATTGCGCATTCGGATACATCCATGGGACAAAGGCTGGCCCATCGGCTCAGAATCGGGGGTGCCATGTATGTAGATATAGCGGCGCATCGAATCGACTTTCCCCAGACGATTAACCCCCACTTCCTGCCCCTGCAACCAAAGAATGCGGCTGAGAATCCAGTCACGCTGCGGATGTGCGGCTGCCAGCTCCGGTGAATATTGTTCTCCGGTGGGGCGGCGGCCAACAAATACCGTATTTAACGGCTGTGCACCGCCAATACAGGCACGGATACGATGCCAGCCTCGGGGAGTGCAGCCTGAGTTCTCCTGCTCGCCGGCACCATTAAGCGCCGTGGAAACCGGATAAAGATGGCAGATACCGGCACTGGAAACACGCAAGACCTGATCGGCAATAGACACTTCGATCAGGGATGTCTCAGTAGCGGGTTGCGAAGAATGTGTTTGCGCAGCCATTGGCGCCATAACAAAGGCCTGTTGGTAAATAAAGCGGAAAACGGGAATCCCGGCTCCGCTCAGCCAGCCTGATGCGGAGCGTTAAGACCGGATGCGAGGAAAGGTATCAATTTATCAACAACCTGCGCAATATCCGATCCCTTACCCAGATCGTGTTCGGCCATCGCCGTCAGCGAATCGGCACCGGATAAGGTAAACACCGTCGCGCCCAACATAAAGTGAATGCGCCAGAAACGATCTTCATCCGACAGCTCTGGCGTCGCCGCCGTGACCAGGCGCATAAAGGTTTTGAACACCGGACCATACTCTTTCTGCAAAAAGCGCCGTAAGTGACCCTGCCCCTGGGTATACGCCAGCCCCAGCAGACGCATAAAAATGCCCAGGCGACGCGGACTGTCATGCCCGGCACGCAGCGCCGTCTGCGATAGCAGCATCAATAAACCAGGTAGCTGCGGCACATGGCCATCCAACTGCGCCTGAACAGCATCCAGTTCCTGTTCAAGATCTTCACAAAACGGCGTCAGAAAGCGCGCAAACACCGCCTGAATTAACGATTTCTTTGAGCCAAAGTGATAATTCACTGCCGCCAGATTCACACCCGCCTTGGTGGTGATATTCCGCAATGAGGTTTCGGCGAAGCCGCGCTCCGAAAACAACTCCTCTGCCGCATTCAGGATACTTTTTACCGTATCTTTCTGTGCCATAACCCTGCATCTGCCCTATCACGCTGTCGCGGCTTTATTGCCATCGCCGACAGTACAAAACAACTGTTTCAAACATACGTTTAAAACGAGATTTAGGCAACCCCATATAAGGCCAAAGGCTAAAAGCCTGATACCGCCACCCTGCCACCCGCATACAGAATCAAATATGGCTGCAACAGAGGAATAAACAGACAGCAAAGAACAGGGGTTTACACTGGATAAAATACTGTATACATTTACACCATACTGTATGGATCAACAGACTGGATAAGCATCATGATCAAGCTCACGGCACGACAACAGCAGGTACTGGATTTCATCCGTTCCTCTCTGGAAGATACGGGATTTCCGCCCACCCGCGCCGAAATCGCCGCCGAACTGGGCTTTAAATCGCCTAACGCCGCCGAAGAACATTTAAAAGCACTGGCCCGCAAAGGTGCGATCGAAATCATGCCTGGCGCATCCCGTGGTCTGCGCATTGTTGAAGAACACAATCCGGGGCTGCCCATTGTTGGTCGTGTAGCCGCCGGTGAGCCTATTCTCGCGCAGGAACACATCGCCGATTATTGCGAAATTCCGCCCAGCTTCTTTCGCCCTTCTGCAGATTTCCTGCTCGAAGTTCAGGGCGACAGCATGAAAAACATCGGCATTCTCGACGGCGACTATATTGCCGTACACAAAGCCGAAACCGCCCGTAATGGCGAAATTATCGTTGCCCGCGTCGATAACGAAGTCACGGTTAAGCGCTACGAGAAGAAGCGTAATCAGGTGATTCTGCACCCGGAAAATGACGACTTTAAGCCGATTGAAGTTGATTTACGGGAAACGGAATTTGCCGTTGAAGGTTTATACGTCGGCGTCGTACGCCGTAGCTAACAGTAATTGTTCACAGGTTCGGGGTGATTGTTATGCGTCAGTTATTACTCGGAATGGAAGAAGCCGGTTTGTCACTCAGCAGCCAGCGTCCAGGCAGATTAACGCCAACCGCAGGCAATGCGCTGCGCGGCAGCCTGACGGAAGTTATCGTCAGTGAAGGGGGCGCAATTCAACCAATGCACCTGCTGCCGATGCTGGCACAGTGCAACGCACATAAACGCTGGCTGATGTGGCTCAGCCCGCATCGTCCAATGAATAAGAGCTGGCTGGAAAGCATGGGCCTGCAACATTCACCGGTGATTCATCTCGACCTGTGTAACGATACCCAGCTGGCGCTGTGCAGCAAAGTACTCGCCGCCGGCAACAGCCATATGATTGTTGAATGGCAGGGAGAACTGAGCAGCCGCGAACGCCAGGTTATCCGCCAGCAGGCCGACCAGAGTGGCAGTCATCTGGTGCTGATTCAGCGTCGCCCCTGAGCGGTATCCCCTTTAACAACATGAAGCAGACATAAAAAAGCCCTGAGATTATCAGGGCTTTTTTATGTCTGCTTCAGACGGATGACAAACATGCATCAGTCTGCCAACCGGATTAAACAGCGTTCAGTGCAGACGCTGCTGATATTCCGGCGTATCAAAATCTTCGCGTTCGACTTCCATGCCGGAGAGTTCGCCCACTTTGCGCACTCCCGCTTCCAGCATCACCCGCGCAACATCCATATGATGTGCCTGCAGGCTGGCCTTGGCATCCTCGGAAAAATGAATACACACCAGCGCATCGCTGTCCTGATCGTCGGCACGACGCAGGGCGATGTCGCCATTGGAAAGTTCTACGATTTCAAAAAAGCGCGCCATAACCGCCTCTCAAAACTGGGCGCGGGAGTGTATCACAGGATCTTTTCAATAGCTTGGCAGACACACAGAACCGTTAGTAATAAAAAGTAAACGGTTCTGTGTAAACAGGCAGAGTCGCGCCTCAACTTTCCTGACGATTAGCACGCTGGCCGTCGATCAGCCGGGTCAGATCGAGCAGCCAACCGGCTACCGGAGACTCAGGTGTTGCGACCAGTGCAATTTTAACCGGCGCATCCATTGTCTGTACCACCTGCGCTGGCTGATTAAGACCGGCTGGCCGGGTCTGTGCGTCGGCAGCGGCCAGCATCTGCGCCAGCCAGGAAAAGCCATCATCCGCCAACTGTTGCAGTTCACGCATTTCGCCAGTCGTCATTGGCGCATGCTGCAGCAACTCCGCTAACGAACGCACCGGCTGGCGATACGCCACCATATCGCCCAGCTCAGCCAGATAAGACAACCAGGCGTCACGCAGTTGATACAAAGCACTCTCTTCCAGCGCCTGTTGTAATACCGGCGGCGCCGGCTGTACATCGGCCAGCTGTGCTAACAGCAGACGGCATTGGTAGAGTTTCTGATTGGTAAAACCGATCCACTGGGACATAGCGCTTACCCGGGCTGAAAAACAAGAATCCGATTAAAAATCGATGGTCAGACCGAAGTGAGCACCATCGCCCAATTTGTAGCGGTCATTAATATCTTCGATACGAATGGTGTTATAGCGATAACCCGCATAAATACGCGCCGTAGGCAGCAGACTGAACTGCAAACGGATATCGCTGTTGATCATATTTTCAGCATCGCCGAAGGACACCACCGGCGGTGCGTAATAAGCATAGCCAGCAAGTCCGACATCCGGAGCTGCCGGAAAGCTGTAGCGGAAAAAGCCACCCACACCCATCGCTGCACCATCATAATCATCGGTGGTGAAGGCAAACAATTTTGCGCCAACACCAATATACAGATGGCTGCTTGATGGGCGTACATCCACCACATGCAGACCGGCAGACACCATATCA
This sequence comes from Thalassolituus pacificus, assembly GCF_025318105.1. NCBI lineage: Bacteria > Pseudomonadati > Pseudomonadota > Gammaproteobacteria > Oceanospirillales > Oceanospirillaceae > Thalassolituus > Thalassolituus pacificus. The sequence goes on along the minus strand of NZ_JAOANI010000014.1, from coordinate 426,863 downwards.
CCGTCATCCTCATGATGCAGAGCAGCCAGATTAATGTGCAGACCAGAACCCATCTGAGTGGCATCGTAAGCAACGCGGGCGACATCATCGGCCAGGCTGATATCCAGCGAGCCTCCGGCTTGCGCCAGCGTCGGTAAAACCAGAGCACCAGCAGTCAGAAATCCCTGAGCGGCCAAACGCAACGTTTTCATATTTTTCCCCAATGATCAGATCACAACATCGGCTGCTGAGCGGATAATCCGTCACTGTTCTCCCGATAATCAGAGAGCAACAGACAGCAGCTGATTTTTATTTGCCGGCATAATAGCAGTGCGGCGGCAGTGGTTAAACCACGGCCGCCGCAACCAGAGCCTGTTAACACGGATTAACAGACACTATGACCAGTAAAAGTCGCTGTTAACGCATCAGATCAAGCAACAGTTTGTTCAGACGGGCGACATATTCTGCCGGCTGCTTTAACTGGCTGCCTTCCGCCAACTGTGCCTGCGCATAAATAACCTGCGCCAGCTCAGCAAAACGGCTGTCGTCCTGCTCACTGTCAAGACGCTGGATCAGCGGGTGCGACGGATTAATTTCCAACGCAGTTTCAGGCTCAGGAACCGCCTGCCCTGCAGCTTCCATCAGACGACGCATATGGCCACCCATATCGTATTGGCCCACCACCAGACAAGCCGGTGAATCGGTCAGACGGGAACTGACACGGACGTTTTTAACGTCACCATCCAACGCCTTCTGCACGCGTTCAACCAGATCTTTATGGGTTTCTTCCAGCGCTTTTTGCTGTTCTTTTTCTTCCGCATCGGCCAGTTCATCCAGATCCAGTTCACCTTTGGTGACATCCTGGAAGACTTTACCATCGAAATCCGTCAGGTGACCGACCATCCATTCGTCAACGCGATCGGTCAGCAGCAGAACTTCAACCCCTTTGGTGCGGAAATATTCCAGGTGCGGGCTGCTGGATACCGCGGCATAGTTGTCGCCGGTGATGTAGTAAATCTTTTTCTGACCTTCACGCATGCGCGCAATGTAGTCTTCCAGACCCACATTCTGTACCGCACTGTCACTCTTGGTGGTGGCAAAGCGGAACAGTTTGGCGATTTTTTCACGGTTAGCGAAATCTTCCGCCGGACCTTCTTTCAGCACATCACCAAATTCGTCCCAGAAGCTCTGGTATTTTTCCGGCTCGTTTTTCGCCAGTTTATCCAGCGAGTCCAGCACACGTTTCACCAGGGCGCTGCGCAGGCTGTCGACCTGTTTGTCTTTCTGCAAAATTTCTCGTGACACGTTCAGCGACAGATCATTGGAATCCAGCACACCTTTGACAAAACGCAGGTACAACGGCAGGAACTGCTCAGCGTCGTCCATAATAAACACGCGCTGCACATACAGCTTCAGACCACGGGTCGCTTCGCGGTTCCAGATATCGAACGGCGCTTTGGCCGGAATATACAGCAGGCTGGTGTAATCCAGTTTGCCTTCCACACGGTTGTGCAACCACAGCAGCGGGTCATTCCAGTCGTGTGAAACGTGCTTGTAAAACTCTTTATATTCGTCGTCGCTCAGATCGGATTTGCTGCGCGTCCACAGCGCTTTGGCCTGGTTAACCGCTTCCGGAATCTGTTTATTCTCACCATCAGCGTCATCTTCACTGACTTCCTGGGGCAGATACACCGGCACAGCAATATGGTCTGAATATTTTTTAATCAGCGAACGCAGACGGAAACTGTCAGCAAATTCACCATCGTCTTCTTTCAGATGCAGAGTAATGCGGGTACCACGATTGGCTTTGTCGATGCTTTCCAGAGTGAATTCACCCTCACCGGCCGATTCCCAGCACACACCATCGGCGGCATCATCACCGGCACGGCGGGTTTCTACGGTCACTTTGTCGGCAACGATAAAGGCCGAATAAAAACCAACCCCGAACTGGCCAATCAGTTGCGAATCTTTCTTCTGATCACCGCTCAGTTTGCTGAGAAATTCTGCGGTGCCGGATTTGGCAATGGTGCCGAGGTGATTGATCACCTCTTCACGGTTCATACCGATACCATTATCTTCGATGGTCAGAGTACGGGCTTCTGTATCGAAATCGATGTGCACACCCAACTCTGCGTTTCCTTCAAACAGAGCATCGTTCTGCAGAGCTTCAAAACGCAGCTTGTCGCAGGCGTCTGAAGCGTTGGAAATCAACTCACGCAGAAAAATCTCTTTGTTGGAATACAAAGAGTGAATCATCAAATGCAGCAGTTGTTTAACTTCGGTTTTAAAACCCAAGGTTTCTTTGCTGGCTGCGGTCATGTTCGTCTCCTTTACAACGCGCCATAAAAAACAGTGTTGTTTAAATGGGGTCGCAACTGAGCATTTCAAGCGCTGGCATGCACTTACGCAAATCGGCCAGACGTTGCGGCAACCCGGCGTCGTTCGCCAGCTCGGTGACAATGGCAACCGAGCCGATACCGGTTGCCACCACCGGAGCCACATTGGCTGCGGTAATCCCGCCAATACAGGTCAGCCGCTGCCCTTCAATAGGCTCAGCAAAACGCGTCACCCAGATGTTCAGCTGCTCAAGCCCCAGCGGGGTATAGCGCAACACCTTCGACAGTGGTGTAAACACCGGGCCAAAGGCGATATACGACGGGTTAACGCCGCGTGCGCGGGCAATTTCCCAGTCGCAGTGGGTACTGATACCCAGTGCAATGCCCGCTTCGGCCAGCGCCTGCAGATCCGCTGTTAGCAGATCTTCCTGCCCCAGATGCACACCAAAAGCGCCCAATTCCAGCGCCAGCTGCCAGTCGTCATTAATAAACAAAGGCACTGAGGCCTCTGCAGCACAACGGATGGCTTGCGCCGTCTGCGCTTTGTAGTCATCAGCGGGATTTTTCACCCGCCACTGCAGACTGTCGATGCCCAGCGTCAGCAAACGTTTAAGATGCGGCAGATTATCCACCAGCCCATAAAGCCCCAGAGGCTGCGGCAAGCGCGGAAAATGCACAGCTGTTGTCCGCTGTTGCACAGGAACGACCTGCGGCCAATCTTCGGCCACCGACTCACTCAGCGGGCGCGCCCAGGCATTGTGGTAACCATTGGCGCGCTCACTGGCTGAACGGATTGCCAGACGCACCGCCGCCACCGCTCTGCTCAGGGCATCGTACAGCGTATGGCCCTGCGCCAGACCGCAGGCAATGGCACTGGCCAGATGACAGCCGGTGCCGTGGGCCTTGAGCGGTAAGCGCCGGTGGCGGAATACAAACGCCCGCAATAAATCCGGGCCGGGTAGCTGATCACCGAAAGCGTCTGCAGAAGCATTCAGAGGAGCCGCAAAGAACGCATCCTGAATCCATTCGTCAGATTCCGCACTGCCAGCCTGAGCGCTGTCGCCGCCGGTAATCAGCAGATGCTTAACGCCCAAAGCCTGCAGTGCGGCGGCGGTTGCAGTTGAATTTACTGCTGGATGTGGATGTCCAGCTGCGCCGCAGTCAGTCAGCAGCTGGCCATATTCATTATCCTGCGGCTGCAATAACGCCAGCAGCGCCTGTGCTTCTGCCAGGTTAGGCGTCAGTAGATCAACCCGCTGTAACAGCGTCAGTAATGCGTCTTTCGGCCAGTTCGCCTGAGGTAAACCGCCCTGCGATGCCGACAGCACCGGGTCCCAGATGACTGGTCCTGCGTATTCCTGCAGTTTTTCCAGCAACCAGGGCAGCAGCAGATTGCCCGGTGGCAACCAGCCGATTTTAATCGCCTGCGGCCAGCCGTCGGCTTTCAGGCTCTGCCATTGCTGTTCCAGCATCGCCCGCGACAGCACTTCAACGGCCTGCACGCCCTGACTGTTCTGCGCAGTAATGGCGCAGATCAGCGTGGCACAATCGGTATCCAGCGCCCGCGCCATGGTCAAATCGGCCTGACTGCCGGCGCCGGCACTGCAGTCGGAGGCGGCAATGCTCCAGATTTTTGCCCGGCTCACCGGGCCTGAAATAAGGCTCATACTCCACCTCCGGTCTGATGCCAGAACGGCAATCCTAATGTTGGTGTTGAGGGGGATGCCTGATCACGCTCGCACATCAGGCCAGCACGATAGGCAGCCCGGCCGCCATCCACCGCCTGTTTAAACGCCGCTGCCATTGTGGCCGGATCATTAGCTCGCGCCACTGCGGTATTGAGCAGCACGGCATCAAAGCCCATTTCCAGTGCGGCCATGGCCTGGGAGGGTTTACCCAGCCCGGCATCCACCACCAATACCGCCTGTGGCAGACGTTCGCGCAGGGTTTTCAGCTGATACGGGTTCATCAGTCCTTTGCCGGTGCCAATAGGAGCGCCCCAGGGCATCACCGCCGCACAGCCCAGCTCCAGCAGGGTCTGGCACAGCACCAGATCGTCGGTGCAGTACGGCAGCACCTTAAACCCCTGCGCTACCAGCTCGCGCGCCGCTTCCACCAGCTGCAGCGGATGCGGCTGCAGGCTGTAGTCATCGCCGATAACTTCAAGTTTGATCCAGTCGGTGGCGAACAGCTCACGCGCCATCTGCGCCAGCAGAATCGCTTCACGGGCACTGAGACAACCGGCGGTATTCGGCAGCAGCTTTGCCCCGGTACTGGCCAGTTGCTGATGCAGCAGATGCCAGTGGCCATGTTCACTCACCTGCTCCTGTACCTGAGCGGCACTCTGCCGGCGCAGCGATACGGTGACAAATCCGGGGGTTGCCGCGGCAATGGCATCACCCATCACTTGTGGTGACGGGTACAGGGAGGAGCCCAGCCACAAACGGCTGCTGATGGTCTCACCGGCAATCTGCAGCACGTCGGCACCAGCGTCAGGTGCAACATTATTTTCTGTATTCATATCCCTCTCCAGAACCCTGCTCAGCCACCGGTAATGGCACCGAGAATATCGATGCAGTCATCTTCGTTAAGGCCGGTCGTGGCATAAAGCGCTGCACTGACGATCTGCTGGTTCACGGCAACAATAAAATTGCCACTCACAGCCGCATCCTCCGGCCGTATTTGCAGATAGCCAAGCTGTTGCAGCAATTGCTGCAGGCTAAGCCCTGCGCTGACCAGCAGATCACAGGACTCGCCATTAATAATCAGGCGCATGCTTCACCTCCGAAGGCGATGGCTTGTGAGGGGATGGACTTTGAGGGGGCGGACTGCCCGGTTGGCGCAGGCTCCAGTCCAAGAGCTAAGCCATGCTGCTGTTGCAGACGCTGCAGCAGCGCCGGCGCCAGCAGATAACCGTGACGGAACAGACCATTAATACTGAGCACCCCATCATCCTGAGCAAGGATCTGCGGACGATGATCGGCCAGTGCCGGGCGTAAGTTGACGTCGAAGTTCAGAATCCGCGCTTCGGCCAGTGCCGGACTCAGACAATAGAGCGCACTGAGCATTTCCAGCGCCGAGCGCACACTGACCGGCGAGCGGTCTTCGCTTTCGATTTCGGTCGCGCCCAGCACATAACGGTGTCGTCCTTTCGGCACCAGATAGAGGTGATAGCGCGGATGCAGCAACCGTATCGGCCGCGAAATCTGCACCTCCTGGCTTTCAATCCATAACACCTCACCGCGTACGCCACGCAGCTGTGGCAAAGCGGATTTGGCGCCCAACCCACGACAATCAAGTTTAATGGCGGCGTAAGGCGGGAAATCGTTCAGCGCTGTTGAAAAATAAAAGCGCGCGCCAAAACTGCGGGCAGCCTGATGCAGAGCCGGTAATAACGCACGGTTATCAACCCAGGCTTCGTGGCGTAGCCAGAAACCTTCAGCAAGTTGTGGATTCAGTGCTGGCTCAAGGTCCTGCAACCGCGCCTGATTCAGACGCTGAATGGCGGCTTCGTTTTCACGGCCGTCATCGGCGGGATTCCATAAACCGCCCTGACGCAGATCCTGAGCAAACTGCGCAAGCTCGGCCTGATCCGCCGGATGGGCCACCACCAGACTGCCGCTCTGGCCATAGTGCACGGCAATGCCACTGTTGGCGTGCAGCTCCGGTAATAACTGCGGCCACAGTTGTAACGACTGCAGGCCCAGCGCAAAGACTTCCGGATGCGCCAGCGAGCGCTCGCTGTAAGGCGCGACCATTGCCGCGGCGGTGTGCGCCGCACTGGCGGGCTGATCTTCGGCGGCGGCTTCGTACACCTCCACCTGAAAGCCCTGACGGGCCAGACGCCACGCCAGCAAGCTGCCCATCAGGCCCGCGCCGGCAATACAAACCCGACGCTGCTCGCTCATGCTTCGGCCTCCTGATAGAGCGCACTGCCGCTGGCGCGGAATTCTGCGGCTTTTTCAGCCATGCCCTGCTGCGCTTCTTCGTACTGCGGCGCGTCCTCCGCCTCCTGAGCCGAAGCAAAATCGCGCACTTCCTGCGAGATTTTCATCGAGCAGAATTTTGGCCCGCACATAGAACAGAAATGCGCCAGCTTATGGCCTTCTTTCGGCAGGGTTTCGTCGTGGTAACTGCGTGCCGTATCGGGATCAAGGGCCAGGTTGAACTGATCCTGCCAGCGGAATTCAAAACGCGCCTTCGACATCGCATCATCGTGCAGCTGCGCGCCCGGATGGCCCTTGGCTAAGTCAGCGGCATGAGCAGCAATTTTGTAGGTAATTAAGCCCTGTTTAACATCCTCTTTATTAGGCAGGCCTAAGTGCTCTTTCGGCGTGACGTAACACAGCATGGCACAGCCATACCAGCCAATTAACGCCGCGCCGATGCCTGAGGTAATATGGTCGTAGCCCGGCGCAATATCGGTGGTCAGCGGTCCTAAGGTATAAAACGGCGCTTCGTCACAATGTTCGAGCTGCATCTCCATATTTTCTTTAATTAAATGCATTGGCACATGGCCCGGACCTTCAATAAAGGTCTGCACATCGTGCTTCCAGGCGATTTTGGTTAATTCACCTAGGGTTTTTAATTCGGCAAACTGCGCTTCGTCATTGGCATCGGCAATGGAGCCGGGGCGCAGACCATCGCCGAGGGAGAAGCAGACATCGTAGGCTTTCATAATGTCGCAGATGTCTTCGAAATGGGTGTACAGGAAACTCTCTTTATGATGCGCCAGACACCATTTCGCCATGATCGAACCACCACGGCTGACAATACCCGTCACCCGTTTGGCAGTCAGCGGCACATGCGCCAGACGCACACCAGCGTGAATGGTGAAATAATCCACGCCCTGTTCGGCCTGCTCAATTAAAGTATCGCGGAATAATTCCCAGGTCAGGTCTTCGGCCACGCCGTTGCATTTTTCCAGCGCCTGATACAAAGGCACAGTACCAATAGGCACCGGTGAATTACGGATAATCCATTCGCGGGTTTCGTGAATATGATCGCCGGTGGATAAATCCATCACGGTATCGGCACCCCAGCGGGTGGCCCAGACCATTTTTTCCACTTCTTCTTCAATGGACGACGTGACCGCCGAATTGCCGATATTGGCATTGACCTTGGTGCGGAAATTACGGCCGATAATCATCGGCTCGGTTTCCGGGTGGTTAATATTATTGGGAATAACCGCCCGCCCGCGGGCGATTTCTGAACGGACAAATTCCGCGGTAATTTCTGCCGGAATCGACGCGCCGAAACTAATCCCCGGATGCTGGCTTTTTTGTGCCTCATCCAGCTGCGCCCGGCTTAAGGCCAGATTTTCGCGGATGGCCACATATTCCATTTCAGGGGTAATAATGCCCTGTCGCGCATAATGCAGCTGGGTAACATTTTTGCCCGGCAATGCCCGGCGCGGACGGCGCTTAAGTTCAAAGCGCAGTTTTTCCAGCGTCAGGTTCATATCGCGGATACGCGCATATTCGGAGCTGAAACCGGTAAGCTCCTCAGTATCGCTCCGTTCATTAATCCAGTTCTGACGCAGCGGTTGCAGACCCTTGCGTACATCAATACTGGCTGCAGGGTCGGTATAAGGACCGGAGGTATCGTATACCCGCAGCGGCGCATTGGCTTCGGTTTTACCGTTAGCCAGCTGTGTATCGGACAGCGCAATTTCGCGCAGCGCGACCTTTAAATCGGCACGGCTGCCTTGCACATAGAATTTTCCGGAAGCCGGAAATGGCTGCAGAGAGAGTTCGTCAACACGCATCTGTTCGCTTAACGATGTATGCGCTGAATTGTTTTTGCCCATGCTCAATACCTTTTTAGCCGTCGCAGACGACGGAAGAAAAATAACGGCAGGCAGCGAAGAAAAGAAAAAGATGATCACAGGCAGCAGCAAAATACTGACAGCCCACACCGTAAACGGTGACTGACCGGGGTTTAAGAAATCGGCGACAGCCGCGAAAAACCCGCTTTTCTGTTCCCTACGCTGGCACTAACCAGATCAGGTTCAACGGGATCCGCAAACACATTGCGATCTCAACCTCTTTGATGTTTCAGCACGCTGAACATCCTGAGGCACCCCGACAGAATCGGCACAGAGTGTACGGCAGAGAAGACTACGCGGACAAGACACCCGGCGGGTTATTTATGCAAAACATCCGCGCCGGGCAGGCATCAACGGCGGTCAGAAAAGCCGCCGTAAGTGAAACAGCCGGGCATTAACGCGCCAGCAGAAAATGCGCGCGGGCTGTGGCAACCGGGCTGGTGCGCTCAGTCTGCCAGGCGGTAATGGCGACGTTGGCAACGCGCGAGCCCTGACGCCAGACCTGACATTCAGCAAAGGTATCCTGATGACGCCCGGCACGCAGATAATCGAGGGAGAAATCGATCATTTTCGGTAATGCGGCAGTATCCATGGTCATCATCAGATGCAGTGACGCCGCCAGTTCCATAAAGCCGCCGATCACGCCGCCATGAATGGCCGGTAAAATCGGATTGCCGATATTGTCTTCGTTAGCCGGCAGATGAAACAGCACATCCTGACCAAAACGCTGAAATTTCAGGCCAATTAAATTGGCATAGGGAATACCATCCACCAGCGGCTGAAAATTACCGCTCTGCTGCGCCTGTTGCAGCACGGTTTCAAAACTCATTGTGCGGCTCCTGTGGTCGTTACATCATCGCCGTGCTCAATCAGGGCACGGAATTCCGGCGGTGTCATGTTCTCGCCAATGCGCATAAAAGTGGCCGCGCACTTGGCGACCAGATCGCGCTCTTCGCCCTGAAAGACTTCGCACTCGGTAAACACCACCGAACTGGCCACGCGCGTTACCCGTGCTTCGGCAAACAGATCGCGGTTTGGCGTTGCCGCTTTCATGTAGTCCATGCGCAGATCCAGTGTCGGGCACAACTCAAACCCCGGCAGCGAGGAGAACACCGCCGTACCACAGGCGGTATCCATCAGCGTGGTCAGGCTGCCGCCATGCACGGTGCCGGTGACCGGGTTGCCCACAATCTGTTCGCTGTAGGGCAAACGCATAATCAGCACATTGTCCTGTGCACTTTCCACCGTCAGCCCCAGCACCTGACAATGACGCAGGGTGGCGACAAAACGCTCGGCCCGTGTTTTAACCGATAAGCTCATAAAATCTCCACTGAGGGTGAATGTGACAGCCAGACAGGCACCGTGAATTCTATCAGGAAATGGCCTGACCGGCGCAAAGGGCGCCCGTTATACCGCAAACGCGGATTTTGGCAATGACCGCTTCGCCGACAGCGATTGACCAAATCGTTCATAACTCTGACATTCTGCGCGCGGATGCCTCAATCCTCTGCGATTGCCGTTGCCTCCCGTGCTAAGGTGTTGCGCTCAGCCATAAGACATTTGTGACCAGTAACCACGGAATTGATGTATGAATTTTGACGATTATCTGCAACAGGTTAATCAGCAGGATACGCTGGAAATCCACCCCAGCTGGGGACAGGGCCGCACCACCTTTGGCGGCCTTTCCGCGGCACTGATTCTGCACCGTATAGAACAAGGACTCGATGCCGGGCAAATTCTGCGCTCACTGAATGTCAGCTTCTGCGGCCCGCTCAATACCGGCGAGCCTTTTACGCTCAGCAGTCACAGCGTACGGGCCGGTAAATCCATTGCTCATTATCAGGGCCAGACCGTACAGCAGGATCAGGTCACTACGCTGGTTAATGCCTGTTTTGGCCGCGAACGGGAATCCGATATTCGGGTTTCTCTTCCTGCCGTTGAGTGCGGCCAGCCAGGATCGGGCCAGGCCATGCCATTTATTAAAGGACTGACACCGGAATTTACCCAGCACATTAACTTTACCTACGTTGACGGCGGCCTGCCCTTCACCAACAGCAAACACAATGTTATCCGGGGCTGGATGCGTTTTAACGATGGTGAACGCGCGCTGAGCAATGCCCATCTGGTGGCGCTGATTGATGCCTGGCCGCCAACTCTGCTGCAGAAGCTGAAAAGTCCGGCACCTTGTGCCAGCGTAACCTGGAGCGTCGAAATGGTGACACCGCTGAGCCAGCTGCCGCAGTTACCGGGCGGCAGTGACTGGCTCTGGTACGAGGCGGATATCCGCCAGGCACACGATGGCTATGGCCATACCGAAGCGCGAATTTATACCGCCAACGGTGTGCTGCTGGCGCTGAGCCGCCAGTTGGTTGTGGTTTACGATAAACGCTGAGGCCGTTCTTACGGCAGCCTGATACCTTTGTCTGACTATCAGGCTGCAACAGCACTTTCTTCCCTCTATTCCTTCCGATTAGTTGCTCAATAAGCAGCGGGCAACTATTACTTAGTCATCAATTTTTCTGCTGATGACAGCTATGGCTACCAACGTTCTGATCTGCGACGACTCAAGTTTTGCCCGTAAGCAAATGGCACGGGCGATCCCAAAAGAATGGGAAGTGGACATTCATTTTGCCGGTGATGGCGTGGAAGGCGTACAGGCCATCCGCGAAGGAAAAGGCGAAGTGGTTTTTCTCGACCTGACGATGCCCAACCTGGATGGCTACGGTGTACTCGAAACCATCCGCAAGGAAGACCTGCCCGCCATGGTGATTGTCGTATCCGGCGACATCCAGCCTGACGCTCAGGATCGGGTCAAAAAACTCGGCGCAATGGCTTTTATTAAAAAGCCAATTGATGCCGAAAAAGCCCGCGAAGTGCTGACTGAATACGGCATTCTGACAGGGGCATAATATGACAGTGACATCGACGGAAGTATCGCTGAACGAAGACCAGCGTGACTGCTATCAGGAACTGACCAACGTAGCGATGGGTCAGGCCGCTGACCGGCTGGCACGACTGCTCGACGTGTATGTGGTATTGCCCATTCCTAAAGTTAACCTGATCGAATCCAGCGACCTGCATATGGCTATTCAGGATGCAGAAACCGATTCTGCCATGTCAGCCGTATGCCAGGGCTTTATTGGCTCGGGCATTGCTGGTGAAGCGCTGCTGCTGTTTAACGATACCAGCTTCTCAGATCTGGCAGCACTGATGAACTACGGCGGCGAACTCGACCGCTATGGCGAGCTGGAATTACTGATGGACGTCAGCTCCCTGTTAATCGGCGCCTGTATTCAGGGCATTGGCGAGCAACTGGAAATTCACTTTAATCAGGGCCACCCGGTGGTGCTTGGGCAGCATTGTAAAGTCGACGACATTTTAAAAAGTGGCAATCATCAATGGACGAAAACACTGGCCATTGAAATTCACTACACCATCGAGCATGTGAATATCGACTGCGACCTGCTGCTGCTGTTTACCGAAGATTCGGTCGGAAAACTGAACAACAAAATTAATTACCTGCTGGATTAACGTATGACGGATTCAAACATTGAATTTGGTGACATCCACTGGCTGATGGATATTCTGCAGAATATTGATGTTGGCCTGGTGGTACTCGACCGGCAGTACAATATCCAGCTGTGGAATGGTTTTATGGAAAGCCACAGCGGCTTAAGTCCGCAAAAAGCCAAAGGGGAAAATCTGTTTGATTTATTCAGCGAGATTCCCAAAGACTGGTTTATGAAAAAAGCGGAACCGGTTTATCAGCTGAAAACCCGTACCTTTACCATCTGGGAGCAGCGCCCGTATTTATTCCGCTTTAAAAACTACCGGCCAATTACCGGTCGCGCGTCGGTTATGTACCAGAACACCAGCATTATCCCGCTGGAATCCATTAACCGCAGCGTTGATCATATCTGTGTGATTATTTATGACGTCACCGATATTGCCGTCAGTCGCGAAGATGTGATGTCGGCCAATCAGACTCTGAGTGAATTTAACCGTACCGATCAGCTCACCGAACTGACCAGCCGGGGTTACTGGCTGAAAGAGCTGGATCGTGAGTTTTTGCGCTGTCAGCGTTCGGTACTGCCCAGCACACTGGTGATGTTTGATCTGGATGACTTCCGCTCGATTAACGGCCATCACGGCCATCAGGCCGGTGATCAGGTGCTGCGCTCGGTGTCCGAAGGATTGCGCCAGACTTTGCGCCAGACCGATCAGATTTGCCGTTATGGTGGCGAAGTATTTGCCGCATTACTGGTGGATACCGATGAAGATGAAGCCGTTATCTTTGCCGAGCGGGTGCGCAAAATGATCGAACGGATGGAAATCAAATACGGTCAGCAAAGCATTCGCGCCACCGCCAGTCTGGGTATTGCACGCTACCAGAAAAGCTTTACTACGGCGCAGGATTGGCTGCAGGCTGCAGACAAAGCGCTGTACCATGCCAAAGAAAGTGGCCGCAACAAAACCACGGTCTTCCAGCCCAAAGCGCACTGAAATCACCCTCCCGAGGCTGACAGATATGCTCAGCCATCCTTGCTATTCCTGATCAATAACAACAAAATCACACCCGGCCACTCCGGCCGGATACTGTGAGTTTCAGGCATGTCGAGTCACTGGATACCCCGCCCTTTTATTGATGCTCCTCTGCGCGGTGCTGCCGGGCTGGGACTGAATCCACACCATCTGTGGGCTGCAGCCGGGCTTGATCCAGCCATTCTGAATAACCCGGACGGGCAAATTAATGCCAACGATTATGCCAGCCTGATGGCGGTACTCTGGGCGCACAGTGATGACGAATTAATGGGACTGGCACCGGTGCGCAGCCATTCCGGCACCTTTGCTATGATGTGCAAAGCCATCATCAGTTGTTCGTCGCTGGAACACGCCCTGCATCGGGCCCGGCGCTTTTACGCCTTGTTTGATGGGGCTCCTAATATCCGTGTGATTCATGGCCCGCAACTGTCGCGCATTCAGATAGAACACGACATGAGCTGCGATCCGGACCATTTTCTCAGCGAATCGCTGCTGGCTATCTGGCATCGCCTGAGCAGCTGGTTGGTGGGCCAGGGCATACCATTGCTGTCGGTGGGTTGCTGCTACCCACCACCCGCGCATGCTGTGCTGTATCAGAATTTATTCGCCACGCCGGTTAAATTTAATGAAGACAGCACCTATCTGCTGATCCCCAGCCGCGTTCTTACCCTGCCTGTCAGCCAAACGGCGGCTTCTCTGCGGGCTTTCCTGAATCACTCCCCGGCCGATTTTCTCGCCCGGCCGAACCCGCACGAAAGCATGACCGGTAAGTTACGCCAGCTGTTCCGCCGTTATGATATCGCCTGCCTGCCGGATCTGGCGCACAGCGCCACTCAGCTGGGAGTTTCCGGTGCTACACTGAGAAGACGTTTATTCGATGAACAGACATCGTTTCAGAAGCTGAAAGATGAGTGCCGGCTGGAAGAAGCCAGCCTGCGACTGGCACAGCAGGATACCAGCATCCGTGAGATTGCCGAGTACCTGGGATATACCGAAACCAGCACATTCCACCGCGCTTTCAAAAAATGGATGGGACTGACACCGGGTGATTACCGCAGCCAACAACAGGGCATCCGCCGCTGATTCCGGTATTTTTCCGGCAGCAGCCCGCGAGCGGCTGATCCGGGCTTTACTCTTACTGCTGTGTTTATTGCTCACTCCCTCAGCGTCTACTGCAGAAACGGATCGCTGGACGTTAACCCCTCAGGATTCCGGCCGGACACTCGGCAGCGAGTTACAATACTGGCGCGAAACCAGCAATCATCCGCTGGCATTGCATGAGTTGCTGGCTCTTCAGCCAAACTGGCAGCCACACCCTGATACGATACCCAATTTTGGTTTATCCGCCGACGCCTACTGGTTTCATGTGCAAATCCACCTGCCTGAAGCCAGCGACCAATGGCGATTAAGTATTGAATTTCCACTGCTGGATCTGGTTGATCTGTATATTCAGTTTGATCAACGAACCCTACAGCAAGAGCAATTTGGCGATGCCTTGCCGTTTAGCAGCCGTCCGATACGTCACCGCAATTTTCATATTCCTTTGCATCTGAAATACGCCGGTCATTACGATATTTATATTCGTGCGCAAAGTCAGGGATCGATGCAGGTTCCTGTTGCCTTCTGGCTCCGGGATGAGCAGGAGGCAGAAAACACCGATGACTATATATGGGCGGGACTGTACATCGGCTTTATTGCAGCCATCATCGTCTTCAATCTTTTTATTGCGATCACCACCCGCGAAAAATACATCGTTTATTTTGTCTGCTTTATGCTGGCTTATCTGATGTTTTATGTATCGTTAAGCGGGTTTGGTTTTGAGTATGTATGGCCTGACGGTTTATGGCTGCAAGAGCGTTTAACCATTCTTTGTGTATCCGCAGCGTGCATTTTTTCGGCGTTGTTTGCGCAGCGTTTTCTGCGCCTGAAACAACATCACCCGCGTCTGCACAGAATCAACCAGATAGACTTTTACCTGCCATTACTGACGCTGACAGCCAGCTTTTTTATTGACTATCAGCTGGCCGTAAAAGTAACCATGACCAGTACCATTTTTATTGGTTTTCTCAGCCTGGTGATCGGTATCAGCGTCGCGCTCCAGCGGACGCTATCCGGCTTATTTTATGCCGCAGGCTGGCTGACTTTATTGCTTGGCGTGATTATTCACAGCATGAGCAAGGAAGGGTTTTTACCCATCACCCCCTGGATCGAGTACTCATCACACATTGGCTCAATACTTTTAGTCTGCACTCATAGCATGGCCATTGCGCTGCGTTTTTATGAAGAGCGCCGGCAACATAAATTAACCTTGGAACAAATGACCGAAGCACAGCGCGAAACTCTGCGCTCACGTTACCGCATGCAGGAAGCAGAACTGCAACGTAAGCAGACAGAGTCAGAAAATCAGGCAAAGTCGGCGTTTCTGGCCATGATGAGCCATGAAATCCGCACGCCACTGAATGGCGTGTTGGGCATGGTGCAATTATTAGGGCAAACCCCTCTTGATCTGCAGCAGCAGCGTTATCTGGAAACGATTAATACCTCGGGTGAATCCCTGCTGACCATCCTGAACGATATTCTGGATTTATCGAAAATGAATTCCGGCAAACTGCAGCTGGAAATGCAGGACGTTGCCTTACATGAACTGGTCAGCGATTGCCTGACACTTTACACCCGGCAGGCGCAAGAAAAAGGTCTGACATTGCTGGCTTATTTGCATCTGCCGTTGTATCAGACCATTAACACCGACCCCACACGCCTGCGACAGATCATCAACAACCTGCTCAGTAATGCCGTTAAATTTACCGATAACGGCAGTATTACTCTGGACCTGCGTTTTTCCGCTGGAACAATGCGGCTCTGTATTAAAGATACCGGCATCGGTATCAGCGAGGAGTATCAGTCACGGTTATTTGAGCATTTCAGTCAGGCCGATATATCCACTTCGCGTCATTATGGTGGTACAGGGCTTGGGCTGAGCATCTGCAAACAATTAACCACTCTGCTGGGGGGAGATATCAGCGTCCGCAGCCGTACAGGTGAAGGCAGCGAGTTTATGCTTACCCTGCCCGGCTGCCAGCCCTCCAATCCGCTGAATCTGGAAACCATTACCACAGGCAGCGTTCATATTCAGTTGAGCAACCCGGAAGAGCGCGAGCTTGCCACTCGGTTTATGCGCGAGCTTGGCTTTCAGCCAACCGAGCAAAAAACGGCCGATTTAGTGTTCAGCGATCAGCCCTGCAGCCATCTGCACAATCCGCATGAACAACATATTATTTATCTGTGCGATAAAAATATGCCGGGTCTTGAACCCTGGCGTCAGCTTGTCCGGCCACTGAAAACATCCAGCATTGTGCGCCGCCTGAATGGCCAGGGAGCCCTGTACGGTAACAGCCACCATGTGCCGTCTTTATTATCAGGCGACTACCGCGTCTGGGTTGCTGAAGATAACCCGGTTAATCAAAAAGTGATTGCCGGTATGTTGCGTCACCTCGACCTGCAGTACGAACTGTTCAATGATGGCCAAAGTATCACTGAAGCCTGGCAAGCAATGTCTGAGACGCAGCGCCCGGATCTTATTTTAATGGATTGTGAAATGCCGCTAATGGATGGCTTTACGGCCACTCTGTTACTTCGTGAAAGTGAACAGTTATCCGCTTCAGGCAAACGGGTTCCTGTTATTGCCATCACCGCCCACGCACTACCGGAATACCGCGAAAAGGCCATGAACAATGGCTTTGATGATTTCCTCAGCAAACCCATCCGTCAGCAACAGCTGCGGCAGTTATGCCAGCGCTGGCTGCAGACACCACCATCCTGAACACAGCCTTGACTTGAACCGGTTAATACGCGCGCGCTTCATAACCCTGTCACAAACTGCCCTTAATAATTGCGCCCTCAGCGATCACAGGAGCCGGTATGAACTGGTGGCAACAGGGAGTGTTTTATCAGATTTATCCGCGCAGCTTTCAGGACAGCAACGCTGACGGCATTGGCGATATGCGCGGTCTGATTCAGCGCCTGGATTATCTGAACGATGGCACCCCGGATTCTCTCGGCATCGACGCCATCTGGTTGTCGCCATTTTTTCCCTCACCGATGCACGATTTTGGCTACGACATCAGCGATTACTGCGCCATCGATCCTGTATTTGGCAGCATGGAAACATTTGACGAATTACTGCAGCAGGCGCACCAGCGCAATATCCGTATTATTCTTGATCTGGTCGTCAACCACACATCGGATCAACACCCCTGGTTTCAGCAAAGCTGCACGCCGGGGTCGGATAAAGCCGACTGGTATATCTGGCATCAGGGCGAACAGCCTCCCAATAACTGGCTCGGCTGCTTTGGTGGTCGTGGCTGGACGTTTAATCCGCAGCGTAACGCCTGGTACTACCACTCTTTTTTGCCGCAACAACCGGATCTTAACTGGCGCAATCCGGCGGTTAAACAAGCCGTACGCGAAATTATGGAATTCTGGCTGAATAAAGGAGTGGATGGTTTCCGTCTGGATGTGGTGAATCTGTATTACAAAGATGCCCGGTTGCGTAATAACCCAACCGACTGGTTCAGACTGGCGCGGCCTTACGATCGTCAGCGCCACATATTCGACCGTGATCAGCCGGAAATGCACAGCCTGCTGCATGACATGCGACGCTGGGTGGATACCTTTCCGCAACGCATGATGGTGGGTGAAATTATGCTCGCCGAAGCCGGCAACAGTGATTTACCGGCCAGTTATTATGGTCAGAATGACGAGCTGCATCTGGCCTTTAATTTTGAATTTCTGCGCGCACCGTTTAAAGCGGCCGCTTTCCACGCCATTATTAAAAAATGGGTGGATGTATTAGGCGATGAAAACTGGCCCAATTACACCTTAAGCAACCATGACTTCCGCCGCCACGCCAGCCGCTACCGCGACGGCAAGCACACACTGGCGCGTCTTAAAGTACTGGCAACACTATTACTGACCTTACGCGGCACACCGTTTTTATATTATGGCGAAGAAACCGGCATGCCTGAGCAAGGCGTTAAACGCCGTGACCTTAAAGATCCGGTGGGCATCCGCTACTGGCCGCTGCACCCCGGACGCGATGGCTGTCGCCGGCCGATGATGTGGGATGCTCCGGTGAACACGTTTACTCAGGGCCGCAGCTGGCTGCCGGATGAGCCCCTCCCTGCGCACAGTGTTGCGCATCAACATCACGACCCGGACAGCCTGCTGAGCTGGTATAAAAAGCTGATCTGGCTGCGGAAAAAAATGCCCGCGCTCAATCAGGGTAATCTGCGTTTATTGCAGGCACCGGACAATGTTCTGGCCTACGAACGCAGCGCCATTAATGCCAGCGCCGGGGAACGGTTATTAATTCTGCTGAATTTTTCCAGACAGCCGCAATTAACCAGTCTGCATCCGCAGGCACTGGCCAGCTGTCTGCTGAATAGCCTGCATCAAGACGCAGATACTCAGGACCCGCATGGCGCACTGGTCTTTCATCGCGGACAACTGCAACTGCAGCCACTGCAGGCTCTGGTGCTGCAATTACAGGCCGATTATCCGCTGAAAGTGTATGTCTGAATGTTCGCCTTAAACGCGGTAATCGTGCGCCGGATAACTGCCTAATATGCGCATTTCCCGGGCAAAGTACTCCAGTTCTTCCAGCGCCAGCATCATATTGTGCTGTTGCGGGTGGCCCTGGATATCGACGTGAAAATGACTGGCCTCCATGGTGCCACCATCCATATAGCTCTCTAACTTCAGCAGGTTCACCCCATTGGTTGCAAAGCCACCGAGCGCCTTATACAGCGCTGCCGGAATATTTCGTACCGAGAACAGAATGCTGGTGATGTAATCCATCCCCGCCTCGGCCTGTAAGTGTTCCTGTTCACGACTGAACACCAGAAAACGGGTGGTATTACCGATCACATCCTGAAAGTTATCGTGCACCACATTCAGGCCATACAACTCGGCGGCCAACGCCGAGGCAATCGCCCCGCGACTGCGGTTTTGACCCTGACTCAGATTACGCGCTTCCATGGCGGTATCTACCGCCGCAACGGCTTTCATACCAAGATTAACAATGCGCTGATGACATTGAGCCAACGCCTGCGGATGAGATGCCACTTCTTCAATATCGCTGAGATTCACCCCCGGCAACGCCAGCAGACAGTGATTAACCGGTTCAAAATGTTCGGCAATCACAAACAGCGAGGTTTTAGGGATCAACCGGTAAATTTCTTCAACCCGCCCGGCGGTTGAGTTTTCCAACGGAATCATGGCGCGGTCAGCGAAGCCTGAAGCGACTAATTCAAGCGCCGTCTGAAAATCATCACAGGCAACGGCTTCCCAGTCAGGAAATACCTTACAACAGGCAAGGTGCGAGTACGCACCGGCGGTGCCCTGATAGGCAACTTTTGGCTGCATGGTTCTCTCCTTTCAAGGGGTTATGAATACATCGATGTCACGGCCTGAGCCGTTGAAAAACCGTGGATTATCGCACGGCCCTGTTATTACAGCAGTGATTATTGCACCAGCATGATGCACAGAAAAAATACCCGCGATAAGCGCACCAAATTGAAGCATTCATTATCACTGTCTCTGTAGAGTCTGGCACATTGTATCGCGGCTTATCGTGTCGCCGCACAGCCACAGATGCGATAAAAACCAGTACCAGCCACGGCTGCCGGCTGCGACAGGCCGGGGAAAATAAGCAGAAGCCCGCAACTGGCACAATGTCTGCTCTGTCTCATTGATGTATCTGCTCTACCATTAGTTAAGGCACCTATGAATCGTTCTGCACAGCTTCGCGTGAATGAATCAGAGATGCTTTAAAGCGTCATCTTTTCCGGGACAGATAACAGGTATCGATATGAATCTTCAACCCACACTCTGGCCACACTCACTCAGCAGCGATCCACAGCTGCTGGAACAATTACGCAGCGCTGGCGAAACAGAGCTGCAGGACTTTCCTGCCGCCTGGCTGAGCCAGTGGCCGGATGTCTGGGCACCGCTTGCCGCCTGGCTGGCCGCTGAAAAAGCAACAATGACCAGCCGTGTGCCAATGATCGGTATTCATGGCGGCCAGGGTTCGGGGAAATCCACCCTCTGCCAGGCACTGGCACGGGTTTACCGTAAGGTGCTGGATTGGAACACCGTGGTGTTGTCAATTGATGATCTCTACCTGACGCACTCCGAACGCAGCCAGCTGGCCCTGAATATTCACCCGCTGCTGAGCACTCGCGGCGTACCCGGCACCCATGACGTGGCTCTGGGCATACTACTGACCCGCCAACTGCGCCAACTGACGGAAGGCGATAAGCTACTGATTCCTGCCTTTGACAAAATTCAGGATGATCGCCTGCCCGATAACTACTGGCACAAAGTAACAGGCCCGGTCGATCTGATCCTGTTTGAAGGCTGGTGTGTGGGCTGCCGACCGGTCAGCGACGATGACCTGCAAACGCCGATCAACAGCCTGGAAAGCAGCGACGATGCGGATGGCCAATGGCGGCGCTGGGTGAATCAGCAACTGGCCGGCAGCTATGCCGACTGGTTCACTCAGATCGACCGCCTGCTGATGCTGAAAGTGCCCGATATGAAAGCCGTGCACCAATGGCGGCGCGAGCAGGAAGACAACAACCGCAAACAATCGGAAGCCTTATCACAGAACAAAATCAGCCTGAACAAAACCACCGACCGCAGCCTCAGCGAGGCCGGGCTGATACGCTTTATTCAGCACTATCAGCGCCTGACCGAAAATGCACTGCGCGAGCTGCCTGAGCATGCCGATCTGGTGCTGGAACTCGACACGCAGCATCAGGTTGCCGCCATTCACAGCAAAACACAGGAGGTGGATAAACCATGAACATGAACACAACCACACATCCACACAATACTCCGCCGGAGCTGCCCCTGGTCGTGGTGACCGATCTCGACGGCAGCCTGCTTGATCATCACAGCTACAGCGCGCAAGCCGCAGAAAAAGCCCTGAAAAAACTCCGTACCCTGAATATTCCCTGCGTATTTAACAGCAGTAAAACCTTCGATGAAATGCTGCTTCTGAGAGAAACGCTGGATAACCGCGATCCCTTTGTCTGCGAAAACGGCGGCGCGATTTTTATTCCGAAAAGCAACGGTAATGGCTACAACAGCGAAATTCTGCACAGTAGCTATCTGGCCATACTGAAAGTGCTGCACAGTCTGCGTCAGCAGGGTTTTCAGTTCCGCGGCTTTAACGATATGACCGCCACCGAAGTAGCGGCATTAACCGGCTTATCGGTAGAGGATGCGCATCTGGCAAAACAACGCAGCGCGTCCGAACCGCTGGTCTGGACCGGTACGGAAAAGCAATTGGAGGAGTTTCGCCAGGCATTGACCATGCACAATCTGCGTCTGCTCAGTGGCGGCCGTTTTCATCATGTAATGGGCCCCAACGATAAGGCCCACGGCCTGGAATTCTGCCGTCATCATTACGAAGCGTTATGGCAACAGCCGGTCAAAGTGATCGCCCTGGGTGATGGCGAAAACGACCGCGCCATGCTCAGCGCGGCCGACTACGCCATAGTCATTCCCGGCATAAAAAACACCCTCGAACTGCAGCACCCACAGCTGCGGATTGCCAGCAAAGCCGGACCGGCGGGCTGGAATGAAACCTTACTTTCCCTGTTAGATGACCTGTTCAAGGAGGCTCATAGTGGCTGATTTTTATCAGAACGGCATTATTACCACTCTGCATAATCTGGTTGACCGTCCGCTGGACGAATTAGAAAAAGAACTCATCAGTTTTTCACGTATCAGGCCCATGTCGCTGGTGCTGCCCTCTCTCTACTCCGAACTCAGCGGCCCGGCACTGGACAACATCATTAACGATGTCGCCAAGGTTCCTTACCTTAACGAAATTGTGATTGGCCTGGATCGCGCCGACGAAAAAGAATACGGCCATGCACGGGAATTTTTTTCCCGCCTGCCGCAGCATCACCGCATTTTATGGAACGATGGCCCGCGCCTGCGCAAAATTGATGAGTTGCTGCAAAACGAAGGCCTGGCGCCGAAAGAAATGGGGAAAGGCCGTAATGTCTGGTACTGCTATGGCTATGTGCTGGCGTCGGGCCGTGCCGAATCGGTTGCATTGCACGACTGCGATATCGTTACCTACGACCGCAGCATGCTGGCACGCCTGATTTACCCGGTGGCCAATCCGGCCTTTAACTACGAATTTGCCAAAGGCTATTATGCCCGCGTCGCCACACAAAAACTGAATGGCCGCGTCAGCCGTTTATTGGTAACGCCGTTAATCCGTGCACTGAAAAAAGTGTATGGTTCACTGGATTACCTGGAGTATCTCGACAGCTTCCGTTATCCGCTGTCGGGTGAATTTTCGATGCGTACCGATGTGCTGAACGATATCCGTATTCCATCCGACTGGGGCTTGGAAATCGGCGTGCTGTCAGAAATGAAGCGTAATTATTCAACCAACCGTATCTGTCAGGTCGATATTGCCGATGTGTATGACCATAAACACCAGCCTCTGTCGGAAGAAGACGCCAGCCGGGGACTGTCGAAAATGAGCACCGACATCTGCAAAGCTATTTTCCGCAAGCTGGCCACTCAGGGAGAAATCTTCACTACCGAAACCTTCCGCTCAATTAAAGCCACCTACTTCCGCATTGCGCTGGATTTTGTCGAAACCTATTACAACGATGCACGCATGAATGGTTTAACGCTCGATCGTCATGCCGAAGAAAAAGCCGTGGAATTATTTGCCGAAAATATTATGTCTGCCGGTGAACATTTCCTCGCCAATCCGATGGAAACGCCTTTTATCCCGAGCTGGAACCGGGTGATCTCAGCCGTGCCGGATATTCTTGATCGTATTTATGAAGCGGTCGAAGAAGACAACCATCACTGACGGAAAATCAGTCATGGCTTGTCGTCTGCCAATGCATAGCAGGCCGTTGATTTTCGTCTTCGAGGCAGTCAATGCAAGGCAAAAACCGGCGAAAAAGCGCAGTTTACAGGTCGTAAATGAGAATTTTGAGTCGGTTTTTAACACTGCAGTGGCAACGCAGATAGAAAATCAACAGCCTGCTAGATCAGATACCCCGGATTAATGGAAATGCATTGGCAGGCGGCCAGCCTGCGGAAGCTCGGCGTTGTTGATCATTTCATCGTAAGGCAGCTGCTGTACCATAAAGCCCTCACGTGCCCCCAGGCTCGCCAGCTTACCGGAGCATTCTGACAAGCCGCGGAAACGCATCGGCATTCCGCCCTCCATCAGCAGACTGCGCTGCCCAAGATGTTCAACCTGCACCAGGTAGAGATCCCCTTCATTGGCCAGAATGTTCACCTCAGCCTGGCCTGAACGCAGCACTTTCTTGAATTCTGTGGTGGTCATATTCCTTCTCCTGTTACGAACACAAAGCACTAAAAAACTATACAACAGTTATACAGCAATATAACCCCCCTGTTTCTGCTATCTAAGAACCATTGGCTATCAGAGGCGGCGAAGACCCTGCATTTGACAATATGCCCCCGGCCCTCAAAAATGACGTCCGTTTCCGTTTTACGCCCCGGACATTAAACACCGCGCGGCCAGCAGGATAGTTATGGCCAATATCGCTTCACCCGAGAAAATTGCCCGCCGTCGACAGGACATCCTCGATGCCGCCATCGATATTTTTGCCGACAAAGGCTTCCACGCCAGCGGTATTGCCGATATCGCCACCCGCCTGGGCATTGGCCATGGCACGGTCTATCGCTACTACAAAAACAAACGGGATATTTTTAACGAAATTCTCAACCTGCTGCTCAGCGAGATGGCGACCGTCGTACAGCAGGAGCCGCCCAACACCAACTCGCTGACGGAATATCAGCAACAGCTGGAACGCATTGCTGACCGCCTGATTGCCATTTTTCGTGAACGGCCACAACTGGCACGCATCGCTTTTTACGAATCTTATGGCGTGGATGCGGAGATCAGTGATGCGGTAAACCGCATTCAGGAATTATTCGCCGAATTTACCGCCTATTATCTGCTTAACGGTATCAACAAGAATTTTTTGCGCCGCGAAATGGATACGGCGATTGCCGCCCGTTTGGTGACCGCGATGCTGATGGAAACCGTAAAGCATGTGGCACTGAACGACTTTAACGATGCTCAGATAGCCCCCTGGCGTCAGGAGATTATCCGTCTGATGATCGGCGGCCTGAGCCGCTGACAAGGCCAGCAGCGCGTGATTAAAACGCGAGGAGCCTGGCTGGCAACGGTTACGACTGGGTCAGCCAGACCGTCTGATACGGCGCCAGGGTTAAGACCTCTGCTAACGCACTATCTGCCTCGTCATGGCTCAGAAGATTGGACATTCCACCCGGTAAAAAACCCAGGCTGGCCAGTGGCAACTGCAGAATACGCTCAGTCACATTCGACAACGCATAGAGTGTTTGGCTGTTATCCACACTGGTGCGTTTAACAATAAATAAATCGGAATTAATGCGCACAATATCTTGCCGTGCATCCGGATGAAAGGCGCTCTGCTGACGACGGATTTTAATCATGCGGCGTAACTCACTGAACACTTCCGCCTGCGGCGTTACCGGATTACTCAGCAGACATTCCAGCTCGTGACGATTCCAGATTTTACGGTTAATCGAACGCGTGCGGCCGGTTTGTTCAACATGTTCAAGATCGTTGGGTGTCGCCACCAGGCTGTGAATATACAGTGCAGGAATGCCCTGAATAGCGAGCATGATCGCCTGCGAACACAGAAAACGCTGCACCTGAAAATGATCACTGCCGCGTCGCGTACCCATGCAGGCATCAAACAAACTGATGTTAATTTCATACGGACTCTGACTGCCGTCCGCATTGGCTTTCATGCTGACAAAGCCACCAAAGCGGTGCATGGAATCAATCAGATCCTGCACTTCGCGCTCAGGCAAAATACCTTCCACCGGGCGCACACCGATACCATCATGTGAAGCGGTAAAATTCAGGTAGCTGCAACCGGCCGGTAATGGCGGAATTTTATCAGCCCAATCCGTCAGAAAGCTGGCATTACCACGATTAAGAGCATGCAATACTAATGGCGGCAGACCAAACTGATACACCATATGGGCTTCATCGGACTGACCGAAATAACTCAGGTTTTCAGCCACCGGCACGTTGGTTTCGGTAATCAACACCACCTCCGGAGCTGCATAATCGAGTACATCGCGCAACAGTTTGACCACTTCATGGGTCTGCGGCAGATGCACGCAGCGGGTGCCGATTTTTTTCCACAGAAAGGCAATGGCATCCAGGCGGATAAAGCGTGCTCCGCGCTCCACATACAGCAGCAATATCTGTATGAATTCGAGCAGGACACGGGGATTGGCAAAATTCAGATCGATCTGATCTTCACTGAAGGTGGCCCACACATGACGCACCCCACGGTGAGTATGCACCGGTGTTAACAGCGGCGTATTGCGTGGCCGGGTAACCGCCGATACATCGGTTTCCGGGTCAACTTCAATAAAATATTCACTGTAGGGTTCACGATTACCGATGTAATCGACAAACCATAAGTTTTCCCGCGAGCAATGGTTAATCACCAGATCCATCATCAGATCAAAATCGTGGGCGATCGCGCTGATATCTTCCCAGCTGCCCCAGTCCGGGTTTACCTGACGGTAATCAATCACCGAAAAACCATCATCCGAACTGTACGGAAAAAACGGCAAAATATGCACATTATTGATGGTATCGAGCAGATGACCGCGTAAAAAATCCCCCAGCGTTTGCAGCGGAATCTCACCTTCCTGCTGAATACTGTGGCCGTAGGTAATCAGGATGACGTCCTGTTCTGACCAGCGCTCCGCTCTGGCTGTTTTTTCTACCCGGATATTGCTGTCAGAAAATTGCTGGCACAAACGCATAATATGCTGCGCCAGCTCGCCGTGATCATTCCGCTCAGAATAAATGTTTTCCAGGCGTTGTTTAAAACCGCTCAGTATTGGCTCCGTCATAGGCTCTCAGTTATCCGGCAATGGCCATGGTCGTTATTGCTTGCCAGTTTCGTGCCGAGATTGCTTCTGCCGGCGTCAACCAGCTGCCGCCCACGGCAAATACATTATTCAAGGCCAGATAATCCTGATAATTTTTTTGCCCAATACCACCGGTCGGACAGAACTTCACATCTGCAAAGGGGCCCGCAAACGCCTTCAGCATATCAATGCCACCGGCGGCGGCGGCGGGGAAAAACTTCTGATATTTAAATCCGGCCGCGCGTGCCTGCAGAACTTCGCTCGGTGTCGCCACCCCCGGTAAATACGGGCCGCCCCAACGTCGTGCACATTCGAGTAACTCCGGCGAAATTCCGGGGCTGACGACAAACTCAGCGCCCCGGTTCAGTGCATCTTCCATTTGCTCTGCACTGGTCACGGTACCTACGCCGACAATGGCTCCCGGAACTTCATGTTTAATCCGGGTGATGGCATCCAGGCCGTGGCGGGTGCGCAGCGTTACTTCCAGCAGGCGAACGCCTCCCTGCACCAGCGCCTGTGCCAGAGGCACGGCATCTTCCGGATCATCTATCACGATAACGGGCACCAGAGGTTTGGCCCGGTCTAACCATAAATCCCACATCACGATTCTCCTTAAACGTACCCTGAATGCTCAAACGAGTGTTCTGCTTCAATCCCAGCCGACAGACAACGCGCCCTGATCGGCCGGAGTTACTAATTTGCGGAAACCGGCGAATAACTCACGGCCGCAGCCAACGTCGGAAGGAACGGCAGGCACGGTGCGCGGACGCTGAACAAAATCGTCCGTCAGGACCTGCAGTTCACCATGGTGTCCGTCGAGACGGATAACATCGCCATCCTGCACCGCATCCAGCCAGCCAGCGGCACCGGCTTCCGGACAGACATGAATCGCCGCCGGTACTTTGCCCGATGCACCGGACAGACGGCCGTCGGTGACCAGAGCAACACGATGACCCGCATCCTGCAGGTTGGTCAGCGCCGGGGTCAGCTGGTGCAGTTCCGGCATGCCGTTGGCTTTAGGCCCCTGATATTTCAGCACCACCACCACATCACGATTCAGTTCGCCTTGCTGATACGCCACTAAAACGGCTTCCTGGGTTGTAAAGACCCTGGCGGGTGCTTCTATTTGCCAGCGGTCGTCCGGTACCGCCGAAACTTTCATCACGGCACGGCCCAGATTGCCCTGCAGCAGCTTCATTCCGCCTTCGCGCATAAACGGCGCATGAGCCGGTGCCAATACCGATAAATCGAGGCTCTCGGCCACGGCCGGACGCCAGCCCAGAGTACGTTCAGAACTCAGATACGGTTCTTTGAAATATGGCTCCAGGCCGTTGCCCATAATGGTTTTAACATCGGTATGCAGCAATCCGGCGGAAGCCAGCTCGCGCATTAAGTAGGCCATGCCTCCACTGCGCTGAAACGCGTTGATATCGGCTTTGCCATTGGGATAAACCCGCGCCAGTAAAGGAACAACGTCTGACAAATCGGCCATATCCTGCCAGTCGAGCACAAGGCCGGCCATGCGCCCGATCGCCAGTAAATGAATGCTGTGATTCGTAGAACCACCGGTCGCCAGCAACCCCACCATCGCGTTCACCAGCGTGCGCTCGTCGACCATCTGACCCAGCGGGGTGAAATCTGGAGCCAAGGCGGTCAGCTCGGTGACACGCCGCGCCGCAGCCTGGGTTAAAGGTGCCCGTAATGGATCATCCGGGTTAATAAATGAGGATCCTGGTAATTGCAGGCCCATGATTTCCATCAGCATCTGATTGGAATTGGCGGTGCCATAGAACGTGCAGGTACCGGCGCTGTGATATGAGGCCATTTCGCTGCTCAGCAGTTCATCACGGCCCACCTCTCCGGCGGCATAAGCCTGACGGACTTTGGCCTTATCGCTGTTACTGATACCACTGGGCATAGGACCCGCCGGTACAAAAATCGCTGGCAGATGGCCAAAACGCAGCGCGGCCATTAATAAGCCCGGCACAATTTTGTCGCAGATACCCAACAGCAGCATGCCATCGAATACCTGATGCGACATCGCCACCGCCGCACTCAGCGCAATCACATCGCGGCTGAATAACGACAATTCCATCCCGCTTTGCCCCTGAGTCACACCATCGCACATCGCCGGCACACCGCCCGCCATTTGTCCGACATGGCCATGTGCCGCCAGCGCTTGTTTTAACTGCTCAGGATACGCACGGTAAGGCGCATGGGCCGAGAGTACATCGTTGTACGCACTGATAATGGCAATGTTGGCGGCACGGTGATTCTGGCGCAGGATCAGTTTTTCATTATCCGACGAGGCAGCATAATCGTGGGCCAGATTGGTACAGCTCAGCTGATCGCGTACCGGCCCTTGCGCCACGGCCTGTTCTATTTGAGCCAGATAAGCAGCGCGTGTGGTTTGGCTGCGCTGGCGGATACGTGCGGTCACATCAAGCAGTATGGGGTGCATCAGATACTCCGGTTAAACCATCTCGGCGATAAACACTCAGCGGTACCTGCGTTTGAAACAAGATCTTACGCACCGGCATCGCCGCCGTATTGCCTGCTTCAGCCGTATCACAGGCAAGGCTGAACACACGGTTTTTATCATCGCCATCAAACAGCAGAAATAATTGTTGGCATGTTGCCAGCAGGCTCCAGCTGAGCGTCATGCGCGCCGGGCTGACATTGCGATCGGTTACCGGGCAGCACCAGGCTCCGGTGTTGTCATCCAGACAGGACATCAATGCCTGACTGTGTGGAAACCAGCTGGCGGTATGACCATCACTTCCCATGCCCAACACGGCGTAGTCGAGCTGGTCAATCTGTTCATGCAGGGTATTTTCACAAGCCATAAAGCCTTGCTCGGGAGTGGGGGCTTTATTTTTTAAAGGCAAAAAATACGCCTGGCGCGCGTGCCGTTGCAGCAAATGTTCGCGCACCAATGCGGCATTACTCTGCGGATCACTTTCATCCAGCCAACGTTCATCGACCAGAGTGATCAGGACTTTCTGCCAGTCAATTGTTTGCTGCGCCAACTGCTGAAAAAAACGCACCGGTGTACTGCCACCACTGACGGCCAGACACGCCCGGCCGCGGCGCTCAATACAACGCTGCAAACGCGTCGCTAAATCTTCAGCCAGCTGCCTGGCCAATGATTCACTGCTGCTAAAGCGCAGATCCTGCATATTGCTCAGCATATGTCCTCCTCAGCTGTTCTCATCCCACAGGCGGCCATCTTTCGCCAACAGCAACGTAGCCGCCGCCGGTCCCCAGGAACCGGAAGTATAGGGTTCTGGGCGCTGCTCGGAATCGTTCCAGCACTGCAGAATCGGATCAACCCAACGCCAGGCTTCCAGTAATTCGTCGTCGCGTAAAAACAGCGTGGCATTGCCGCTTAATGCATCAAACAACAAACGCTCATAGGCTTCCGGCACCCGGGTTTGTTTCAGATTGGCCGGATTCAGACTGAGATTCATCGGCCGTACATTCATGCCCGGCCCGACCCGTTTTTCACACAGCATCAGGCGGATGCCTTCGTCCGGTTGCAGGCGGAAAATCAGTTTATTGGCCATGGTGCTTTTATGTTGCATTGGAAAAATCGAATGCGGTATCGCTTTAAAGTGCACCACAATCTCGCAGGCCCGGTCGGCCAGGCGCTTGCCGGTGCGTAAATAAAAGGGAACGCCAGCCCAGCGCCAGTTATCAATTTCGACCTTCACGGCAATGAAAGTTTCGGTCGTACTTTTCGGTTGCACACCGGGCTCGTCACGGTAACGCGGTACCGGCTTACCTTCGGAGACACCGGCATCGTACTGACCACGCACAACATTTTCGCTGACGGTATCAGCAGTAATGGATTTCAGCGCTTTCAGAACTTTGACTTTTTCATCCCGCACCGAATCCGGCTCCAGCCTTGCCGGTGGTTCCATGGCGGTAATGCACAACAGCTGCAGCAGATGGTTCTGAAACATATCGCGCATGGCACCGACCTGATCATAAAACCCGGCGCGCTTTTCAACGCCCAGAGATTCTGAAATCGTAATCTGAATATGGTCGATGTATTTCTGATTCCACTGGGATTCGAACAGCGAGTTGGCAAAACGCAACACCATCAGGTTCTGCACGGTTTCTTTGCCTAAATAATGATCAATCCGATAAATCTGCGATTCCGAAAAATATTCGGCAACGGCGTTGTTAATCGCCTGCGCAGAAGCGAAATCATGGCCGATGGGTTTTTCCAGTACGATTTTACTTTGACTGAGAATCAGGCCGCTGTTGTGCAGTCCGCGGGCGATGTTGGTATACAGGTCGGAACCGGTCGCCAGATAAAAGATCCGGTTAATATCCCCCGCCATCAGGCCACTGGCCAATAACTCGTATTGTGTATCATCGCTCAGATCAACCGTCAGACAATGCAGGCGCTCGCTAAAGCTTTGCCAGCTGCTCTCTTCCAGAAACTCCGCGGCCACATACTGCCTGAGCGCAGTCCGTACCCTATCGGTAAACGCCTCCGGACTTATCTCCCGCCGTGTGGTGGAGTAAATACGTCCGGCCGGCAAGCGTCCGTCACGATGCAGTAAATACAGAGCGGGCAGCAGCTTACGTTGCGCCAGATCCCCTAAACCACCGAACAAAACCAGCTCGAATGGAGCATCAATATGCATCCGCTACCTCCTGTGAAAGAAATCAGGGCTTTCCTGTCATTCTTCTATATTCGTCTAACATCTCACCAAGTGCCAACGAACACCAGTGACTCTGCCCGGTAAAGTGTGACATGAAATGCTTATTCCGCCGTGGTGCTTCGGCCGCTTTGTCCGTGCGCTGTCCGTTATCGCCCCTTTCAGAATCCCCTGACCAGCCGCCAGCGGCGAAAAACCAAGGCTAGAGTAAAATCTTCCCTAGTTTTTTGTTTTTATTAAGAAAAAGGTGTTGACGAACGCAAGCCAGCTCCGTAATATGCGCCTCGCTGTCACGTAGTTCCCCGATAGCTCAGTCGGTAGAGCAGTAGACTGTTAATCTATTGGTCGTTGGTTCAAGTCCAACTCGGGGAGCCAAACAGCATGTTCGGGGTATAGCGCAGTCTGGTAGCGCGCCTGGTTTGGGACCAGGATGTCGGGAGTTCGAATCTCTCTACCCCGACCAAATTTACATTTTTGTCATTTCCCTCTTCTCTTCTTAATACTTTTCCACTAGCTTGTGACATTATTCATGTTAACTTGCGGAAACCGCTGTGAATCCTGCTGCCCAATCGGCCCAATATCCTGTCACCTGCCCTGCCTGTAACACGATTAACGCAAAACGTGCTGCCGAGCTACTGCAAGACAAACGTCTCTGCTGCCGAAAATGCGAACACACCATCGCAATGAATGAAAGACAGCTCAACAGCCTGCGTCGCACACTCGCTGACATGGGCAGCTACCTGAAACAAGACAAGCCTCTCGCCGAACAGCGCGACTGACATCAGCAACAAAAGAAAGAAAGAAGTACAACAGAAAGAAATAACGCAGAAAAAATCAAACAGAACAGCAGGAAAAGAGCGGGTGCAGCAGAAATGCCACACCCCGGAAATGACGTTAATTACTTAACAATTTCCAGCAACTCAACTTCAAACACCAGAGCGGAGTTTGCAGGAATGCGCGGGCTTGGGCTACGGGCACCGTAAGCCAGTTCAGCCGGGATAAACAGCTTCCACTTATCGCCAACTTTCATCATCTGCAGCGCTTCAACCCAACCACGGATTACACCGGTTACCGGGAACTGTGCAGGCTCGCCACGCTCAACAGAACTGTCAAATACAGTGCCATCAATCAGAGTACCGTGATAGTGCACACGAACAGTATCAGAAGCTTCTGGCATTGGCTGACCATCGGCCGCAGCAACCAGAACTTCGTACTGCAGACCGGATTCAGTCACAGTCACATCTTTACGCTTGGCATTTTCAGCCAGGAAATCCTGACCCGCTTGCGCAGCGGCGTCATTTAAAGCTTCCTGCTTCATGGTTTGCTCTTCACGGATTTTATCAAAAGCCGCTTTAATAACATCTTCACCAATACGCGGCTCAGCATTTGCCAGAGCGTCTTTAATACCCGCAGCAATAGCATCTGCGTTCATGTCGACTTCTTCGCGAGACAACTGACGACCAATATTCAGACCAACACCGTAGCTCGCCTGATCAACATGATTTTCTAACTTCACAGAGTCCTCCTGACCGCAACCGGCCAACAACAATGCACCCAGAATGACCGCAGGTGCTGATTTAATCAGATTCATGAAAATTCCTTGCATGAGTTATCCAAGAGGCCTGTACACTACTACAAGCCTGTAGTAATTCCTATGACAGCAAAAGCAATACGAAGTTTTTCCGTTACAAAGAGAGAATCACACCACACTTAACAGGCGTAATTACCCTCTTTCGCCCGCTGCTCGCACTCACGCTTAATGTTTTTGCATACCTGAATTTCCGCCGATGACTGCCCGGTTGCCATCTGACAGCGATAATGACGCTGGCGTAATTCAGAATCCGGAATACTCCCTAACCCTTCACTACACCCCAGCAAGGACACGACTAACAAAGAAAACACGTATTTCACAGCATTATCCAAATGCAGATTTTTTCCAAGATTCGCATAGCACCCAGGTACTGTCCAGCACATGGACAAAACCGGCCTCTGGTTAGAGGGTCTGCTAACACCAATTAAACAGATCCTAGGACCAGCGTCACAATTTCCTTTCTGTCACACAATCCCGATAAAAGCAGGATATAATCGGGCGAAACGAGAAAAACAAAAGGGGAAATACCATGCGGATGCTGATTATTCTGGCCTGCATACTGACATTACAAGCCTGCTCCGGCCCATCCAAAGAAGAACTGCGCCGTATGCAATTACTTGAAGCCCAGCGTGCAGAGCAAGCCGCCCTGGCGGCACAAAAAGAAGCACAGGAACGCGAAATACGCACCCGCGAACGTCTGGACGATGCACGCACGGCCTGGAACAAGAAAACACAGCTCAGCCAGCCACAAATCAATACGTTATTCAGCAATGAGGCGGAAAGCAGCCTTTCATCGGATACAACCTACTATGTATCCTTCGACCTGCAACCGGCAAAATACAACTACGGTCAGAACAAACAAAGCTTCACCATCGTCGGTATGCGTAACCTGCCTAATAGCGCAGTTTACGGCCCACTCTTCCCGGATGAAAAAGCCCAGTATCAGCCCGGACAGCTGGCCAAATCTGTACTGGAATTCGCCCTAAAAGAAGAGACCGAAATTAACCGCATTGGTCAGGAAGTGCTGCGCGACAGAGGACAACGCTGGGTTGCTGCGGTGCTGAACTTTAAAAACTATGATTCACTGGTCAACCAGAACAATACAAATGGCTCTGGCTGGTATTGGGAACCGGGCCTGTTTGATGATTTATCGTGGAATGTTACACCCGAAACCGCTTACCCATACACTTCTGAGCGCGATTTAACACTGCAAATGGGCCTGCGTTTTTGCCTGTTAAAAGATCGCTGCTACCTGGATTCCGATTATCGTAAACACCCAACTCATGCCGTACGCGCTGAAGTCATCAGTGTTTTGATTGCCAGCCAAAAAAGCGGCAAAGTGCTGGCTGAGTTCGTACGCGAAAAAGAATAAACCTGATGTATCAGCCATAAAAAAAAGCGGCCATAACGGCCGCTTTTTTATAGCGTCAGCAAAGATTTCTTATCAGAAACCCAGTGCCAGAGAAGCACCGAAGTAGGTACCGGATACATCAAAATCGGTATCGATATCCGCCAGATCTTTATCGGCCTTCAGGTTAATGCTGCGGTAACCCGCTTCCAGACCAATATCCACCACAGGAATTGGCAGGTCATAACCGATACCGTAGCTGATATCGCTCAGTTTATTGCCACCCATACCGATGTAGTTAACATCAGCCGATGCATACAGGCCAAACGGGCTGTTGATTTTTACTTCGCCATACACCAGTGGCATAACGAAATCGAGATCAACACTTTCATTAACGGTCGTTGTTTTACCACTGACTTCCGCTACACCGTCAAACTGACGGGCGGTCAGACCGAAATTCACGTCAACAAAAGGCACCGGCAATGGCAGGCCCCAGTACAAAGTCAGATCGGAGTGGCTCAGATCCAGCGTGCTGTTAACATTTTCGTTGAAAGTCTGATCAGCAAACGTTGCATTAATATTGCCGTCACCCTTCAGCTCCAGAGAGGTCTGCTTCAGCTTCAGGTTCGGAATAAATGGCAGCGGATGTTCAAAAAACACGGTCAGCTGCTGGCCATTATCAGAATCGAGATTCAGGCCATCTTTTTCTACAGAAACGCCTTCATCAATCTGGCCACCGGCTTCGGCATTCCAGATGCTGGCTTTAGCACCGACGGTAAAAAGTAAATCAGCTTGTGCGGCTACAGGCGTCATGGCCAGCAGAAACGCAGCGATTGCAGTCTTCTTCATTGAGATATTCCCGTTCTTATGATTTGTCCAGTCAACCGTCAGTGCGGTCGAGTGCAACTAGTTTGCCCGCAAATGACCCGAATGCCAATTTTTTGCGACAGAAGCCGGAGAGACTTCACGATTCAGCAAAATACTGGTCATAAAAAATTAACCGGAAAGAAATAAAGCAGAGGGGACAGCAGAGGAAGAGAAGCGCCCTCCGCCGGCGCAGCCGGACAGAAGGCACTGACAATCAATCAGCAATACATCAGAAAGTGACGCCGATACGACGACCCACTTCTTCGTAAGCTTCAACAACGCCACCCAGACCCTGACGGAAACGATCCTTATCCAGTTTTTCACGGGAGTCTTTATCCCACAGGCGACAACCGTCCGGAGAAAACTCATCACCCAGAACCACTTCGCCTTTGAACAGACCGAATTCCAGTTTGGAATCGACCAACAGCAAACCACCGTCGAGGAAAATCTGTTTCAGCACATCGTTCACTTTGAAGGTCAGCTCTTTCATACGCGCCAGGTGCTGATCTTCCACCCAACCAAAAGAGCGTGCGTGGTATTCGTTAACCATCGGGTCACCCAACGCATCGTTTTTCAGAAACAGCTCAAACGTTGGTGGTGTCAGGTCAATCCCCTCCTCCACGCCCAGACGGCGGCAGAGAGAGCCGGCGGCAATATTACGCACCACACACTCCAGCGGGATCATATCCAGACGCTTAACCAGAGCGTCGGTATCCGACAGCAGACGCTCGAAATGAGTCGGGATGCCCGCCTCTGCCAACTTAGTCATGATGTAGGCATTGAACTTATTGTTCACCATACCTTTGCGGTCCAGCTGCTCGACCTTCTTGCCATCGAAAGCGGAAGTATCGTTGCGGAACTCCAGCACCATGTAGTCCGGATCGTCAGTGGTATACACAGACTTCGCCTTACCTGAGTAGAGTAATTCACGCTTTTCCATGGGGTTCTCCGAGGATGATCTTAAATTGTGGATCTTAAATAGTGATCTAAAAACCGGTTACTACAACTGCCGCCAGGCGGACACCTGATCCTGCTGCAGCAAAGAGACTTCATGCGGCGCACATTCGAGCGCCTGCGACAGCGTCTGACTGACCAGAGCACGGTCGTTATTTTTTTCACTGATATGACCTGCGGTCACATATTGCAGGCCATCCCACCGCACGCGGCTGATCAACTCAGCGCACTGCTGATTACTCAGGTGACCAAAATTACCCGCCACCCGCGCCCTTAAACTGGGGGGATAAGGTCCGTTTTGCAGCAGCATCGGATCGTGATTGGCCTCAACCTGCAAGGCATGGCAGCGCTGGTAAACACTCACAATATGCGGCGTTAACGAACCGAGATCCGACAAAACACCGAGGCGTTTTTCCGTGCTGTTCTCCAGCACAAACTGCAACGGTTCTTCCGCATCATGGGGAACCACCACCGGCAACACCGCCAGGCCGCCAACACTGACCACCTGATCTGAGTGAATACAACGCCAGAGCGGATTATCCGTCCACTGCATTTTTCTGGCCGTACCAAACGACGCAAAAAAAGGAATATTCAGTACTTCACACAGAGCGGCCACACCTTTGGCGTGATCACCGTGCTCATGAGTCACAAAGACACCGTCGAGCTGGCGTGGATCGACATTAGCATCCTGCAAACGCTGCAAAATAGTTTTGCGGTTAAAACCGCAGTCAATCAGAACGCCACGATCTTCCTGCAAAACGATGGTGGCATTTCCACGACTGCCACTGCCCAAAGATGCGTATCTCACTTTTCCAGCTGGGCTTTAATCTCGTTGAGTACATCCGCGGTCAGAGACTCTCCTGCCAGATTATCCGCATCGGTCAGCAGCGATAAATACACACCCTGACGGGCACGACTCATCTTCAGCAGGTAGGTTTCAGTGACGACGTTGTCATTGCCCCAGAAACGATCCCACCAGCCCAACTCTTCCGTTTCATTGCGGGTCTGCATTTCCAGATAGTAGGTTCCGGTACTGCGGTTAAGATCCGTCAGTTTCAGCGCCGACTTGCTCAGCGCCTCTGTCACAGCGGCCCAAGCACTGGCAAAGCCACCGTCAATGCGCAGAATAAGAGTACCGGCACCGTCTTTATCCAGACGCGGATTAAGCGCTTCAGAACGGTATTCGCTCAGCGAAGCAACGCTGTCCGTTTCGTCCTCATCCGCAATATACGGCTGCGGTTGCGGCGTTTCGTAACTCGAGGGTTTCTCCGGCGTTACCGGTAATACAGGAATCGCATGGGCATCGGATGTAACCAGCCGGATATCCGGCTCAGTCCGGGTCGGCGCCTGCTCTTCTGCGTCCAGGTAATCCATCGCACGGTCACGAAAGGTATCACCGAACATCCAGCTGCAACCGGACAGCATAACAACGGCTGGCAACAATAAAATACGCATGCAATCGCCTGATTTAAATGAGTTCGAGAGCCGCCAGAGACAGCTCAACTTTTGACTTGTAACGCTCGTCCAGCTCGACCAGCGGCAGGCGGATACCACGTCCCATCAGCCCCATTTTATACAGCGCCCATTTTACCGGAATCGGATTGGCTTCACAGAACATGGCATTGTGCAGGTTCATCAGGCGTTCGTTCAGCGCTTTCGCGTCCTCCGCCTGACCATCCAGTGCCAACATGCACAGCTGGTGCATTAACGCAGGGGCAACGTTGGCCGTCACCGAAATGTTACCTTTACCACCCAGCAGGATCAGCTCAAAAGCGGTCGCATCGTCACCGGAATAGACCGCCATACGATCCCCGACCAGCTCAATCACTTTGCGTGCACGCTCAAGGTCGCCGGTCGCTTCTTTAACAGCCACAATCTGCTCGACATCGGCCAGCGCCGCGATGGTTTCCGGCAGCATGTCACAAGCGGTACGGCCCGGTACGTTGTACAGAATCTGCGGAATATCCACGGCCGCAGCAATGGCTTCATAGTGCTTGATCAAACCACGCTGTGGCGGCTTGTTGTAATACGGAGTCACCAGCAGGCAGGCATCGGCACCCAGGTTTTTTGCTTCCTGAGTCAGCTCAATGGCTTCTGAAGTTGAGTTGGCACCGGTACCGGCAATGATCGGACGACGGCCTGCGGTCACTTTTACGATACGATCAATCACCGCACAGTGCTCTTCTGTACTCAGGGTTGCCGACTCGCCGGTGGTTCCCACAGCGACAATGGCATCAGTGCCCTGTTTGACGTGGAACTCCACCAGTCCGTCCAGACTTTCCCAATCCACGCCACCATCTGCATGCATAGGGGTTACCAAAGCCACAATACTGCCGGTAATCATTGAGCTCTACTCCAAAATATCCGCCCAACACGGGCGCAGAAAAACAAAGGCGCAAGTCTACTGATGCAAGGGATTGGTGACAAGTCAGACGCTGTCACTATCGCTGGCCCGATTATCCGGCCAGGCCTGCAAAACCGCCTTAAACAGGGTGGCCAGAGGAATGGCAAAAAACACGCCCCAGAACCCCCACAAGCCACCAAACACCAGTACCGCCACGATAATGGCCACCGGATGCAGGTTCACCACCTCAGAAAACAGCAGCGGCACCAGCACATTACCATCCAGCGCCTGAATAACACCGTACACCACAAGCAGCCAGATAAAGTCGTTGGTCCAGCCCCATTGCACATAGCCGACCAGAGCAATCGGAATGGTGATCACCGCCGCGCCGATATACGGCACCAGCACCGACAACCCCACACCAATTGCCAGCAAGGCCGCGTAATTAACCCCAAGAATCAGGAAGGCGACATAAGTGACACCACCAACCACTACAATTTCCAACACTTTTCCGCGGATGTAATTGGCAATCTGTATGTCCATTTCCGTCCACACCCGATTCAACAACTGTCGGCGCTGCGGCAAAAAAGCCGTACACCAGGCAAGAATTTTATCGGCATCCTTGAGCAGGAAAAAAACCAGAATCGGCACCAGCACGCAGTAAATGAGTACCGCCATCACCCCGGTAATACCGGAAATGGAAAAGCTCACGGCAAACTGACCAACCGAAGCCAGCTCATCACCTATTTGCTTGGTCCAGATTTTCACCTGATCGACCGACACCAGATCCGGATACTGATCCGGCAGCAGCATCAACAGCTCCTGCCCTTTACTCGCCATACGCGGCAGCTCATAAAAAAACTGCGTCAGCTGCTGCCAGGTGGCCGGCAGAATAATCAGCAGCAACAGCATCAGCACACTGACAAACAGCATAAAGACCAGAATCGTTGCCCCCAGATGGCCAAGCCCCCTGCGCTTGCAGTAATTCATTGCGCCCTGCAGCAAATAAGCCAGAACAATCGCCGTCAGGAAGGGTGCCAGCACTTTGCCCAGTGTAATAATGACCAATAACACGGCGGCAATAAGCAACAGCAACAACAATGCTTCTTCGTTGGAAAAATAACGGTCAATCCAGCGCCGGAATACCTTTAACATGCCCTCAGGCTCCTTTTTTAATCCAGAACTGGTAGCAACCATCGACATCAGAAGCGTCGACCAGTTCATTATTGGTCATTTCAATGTATTTACGGATGTCACGCCAGGAACCGGCATCCGTTGCCGTAACCCATAAAGTTTCATCCACCGCCAACGCCTTCAGCGCCAGCTTGGTTTTTAACAACGGCAACGGGCATTCCAGCCCGGAAGCATCAAGAGCCTGATGATAATGGTTTGAATTAGACACAGCGCACGCCTTTTGCCAAACTGAAGCCTCATTATATACGGATGTCAGCGGATAAAGCCTGCACAGGGAATGGCAGTTCGGCGACAATAATCCATAAGACCTGCTGAACTCCTGCACACTGGCGGGTCTAACGCAAATCAACTTCAGGAATCCGGGCTTGAATTTCCGCCTAACACGTCTGGCGCTGTTTCTGCTGAGCAGCCATGCTGTCCTTAATACTCCACCCACTCAGGCTGCGACTGCAGACTTGCCAAACCTTGGCGACAGCGCTTCCAGTTACGTCTCACTGCAGGAAGAACACGACCTCGGTCGGGTGTGGCTGCGTCAATTGCGCGCCCAGGCCAAAACACTGGATGACCCTCTGACCACCGAATTTCTGGAAAACCTGATTTTCCGTCTGGTGCCGCACAGCGAAGTGAAGCAATCCGAATTTGAATTTGTTGTGGTTGACCGCGCCGAGCTGAACGCTTTTGCCGTACCCGGCGGAATTATCGGCATTAATTTCGGCATTTTGCTCTACACCCGTGATGAAGACGAACTGTCTGCCGTACTGGCTCATGAATTGGCTCACTTAAGCCAACGCCACTTCGCGCGCCAGATCGAAGCCGCAGAAAAACAAGAACCCATTGCCATTGCCACACTGCTGGCCAGTATTCTGCTGATTGCCACCAACAATCCCGATGCCGGTTTTGCCGGCTTACTGACCAGTCAGGCCGCCAGCATTCAAAGCCGCCTGGCCTATTCACGGGAATGGGAGCAGGAAGCCGACCGTATTGGCATGCGCACACTGTCAACCGCCGGGCTTGATCCTTACGCCATGCCATCGATGTTTCAGCAGATGCTGCAGGCTAACCGCTACAACGAACGACCACCGGAATTCCTGCTGACGCATCCGGTAACCGAATCCCGGGTCGCCGATGCCGCCGATCGTGCGCAAAAATATCCGCGTAAACCACGCCTGGCGACGTTTGAATTCCGTGTACTGCAAAATGAAGCCATGATCCGCTACCAGCTCAATACCGACAAACGCGTTGATTACTTCAGCCACCAATTGCAGATCACCCCCCGCAACAGCTCCGAACAAGCCGCCGCCTTATTCAGCCTGGCCAGACTGGCACTGGATAACAACGACAGCAAAACCTGCCGCGAGCACCTGAATAAAATCATCAGCCCATGGCGCGAGCATGCGGCTGTCGTCGCCCTGAGCGCACGCACATTACAAGCCGAAGGCAAACCCGAACTGGCGATCAACGCCATTAACGACGCCTTGCCGTTTGATCCACAGGATTATCTGCTGCTGAGCACCAAGGCCTCACTGCTGCGCCAGAATGGCCAGAAAAATGCCGCCGTAGCGACACTCAAACAACTGAGTGAACTGCGCAGCACCAACCCGTCGGTGTGGCGCCAGCTGGGCGAAGCCGCCGGTGATGCCGACATGATATTGTTGGGCCACCGCGCTAACGCTGAATATTTGTTTTATTCCGGTTATCACGCCAAAGCCCTGCGGCAAATGGAACTGGCCTTACAGCTGGCCAAGAAGAATCATGACTTTCAGCAGGAAGCCGCTTTAGGTCAACGCCTGCGGGTTATGGCCAATACCGCCGCAGTTCTTCCCTGATCACACCCATAACACCTGAAATACAGACATAAAAATGGGCCAGAAGGCCCATTTTTTATTTGCTGTGCTCAAGCTTCATTCAATAAAGACTTTATTAAGTTTCAGCCTTTATTGAAATTCAGCATGCGCTGCAGGCTGACCACCGCCTGCTGACGCAGACCTTCTTCAATCAGAATTTCCTGATCGGCGTTAATCAGCACATCACGGATACTCTGCAGTCCGTTCATCGCCATCCACGGGCAATGAGCACAGCTGCGACAGGTCGCTCCGTTGCCGGCGGTTGGTGCTTCAATCAGCAGTTTATCCGGCGCTGCCTGCTGCATTTTGTAAAAAATGGCTTTGTCGGTCGCAACGATCAGCACCGGATTAGGCAACGTTTTCGCCGCCGCAATCAATTGACTGGTTGAACCCACCGCATCGGCCATGTTCACGACCGATTCCGGTGATTCCGGATGCACCAGCACAGCCGCATCCGGATGGACCTTCTTCAGGTCTTCCAGTGCTTTCGCTTTAAATTCGTCGTGCACAATACAGGCACTGTCCCACAGGATCATATCCGCACCGGTTTCACGCTGAACGTAGCCACCCAGGTGTTTATCCGGCGCCCAGATCAGTTTTTCGCCCTGCGCCTTCAGATGATTAACCACATCCAGCGCAATGCTTGAGGTTACCACCCAATCGGCACGGGCTTTAACGGCCGCGGAGGTGTTGGCATACACCACCACCGTACGCTGCGGATGCTGATCACAAAAGGCGGAGAATTCTTCTACCGGACAACCAATATCCAACGAGCAGGTCGCCTCCAGTGTTGGCATCAGAATGCGCTTCTCCGGACTGAGAATCTTGGCGGTCTCTCCCATAAAGCGCACACCGGCAACAATAAGCGTACTGGCCTTATGATCGCGACCAAAGCGCGCCATTTCCAGCGAGTCAGCTACACAGCCACCGGTCTCTTCAGCCAGCGCCTGAATTTCAGGATCGGTGTAGTAATGGGCAACCAGTGCCGCGTCTTCCTGAATCAGTAATTCACGGATTTCCTGTTTTAACGCAGCACTTTGCTCAGGCGTTAGCGGGGCTGCAGGAGCAGACCAGAAATCACGGATAATTTGTTGTGCGCCAGGTACGGTCTCGTTCATACATCTCTCTGTCAGACATAGATACAACGTGGGGATTTTATCACAGACAGAACACTGTCCGCTGCGCCACACTGCGGACCAGAACCCTGCACAGAACAGATGGGGTTCCGGGAGGCAAATAAAAAGGGGAGAAAGTTATTCACTTTCTCCCCTTTTCAGATTTGGTGGGTCGTGCTGGATTCGAACCAGCGACCAATTGGTTAAAAGCCAACTGCTCTACCAACTGAGCTAACGACCCTTTAAGTTGTTGCGTATGTTACCGGGTTCTTTAAAAAAGTCAACCTTTTCAGTAACTTACCTCTTCCGTAAAATTTGGTGGGTCGTGCTGGATTCGAACCAGCGACCAATTGGTTAAAAGCCAACTGCTCTACCAACTGAGCTAACGACCCGGAAGAGGCGCATATAATACTTAATTTTTCGGAGCTGACAACCCTTTTATCGAAAAAAGTTTCACTATCAGGGACTTAGCGGCACCACGTGGCTACAAAAGACAGGTTCTGAGCCCAGAATCCATGGGCTTCAGCGTCCAAAAAAGAGAACAGACAGAATGAAAAACAGGCCTTAAAAGGCCTGTCAGGAAAGCTTCGCCAAATAGGATTTGGCCAATCGGACCGTACCATCGGCTTTACCGGTGTACAGATCAATGACCTTCTGCAGCCAGACTTTTGCCTGGGCAACATCCCCCTGCTTATGCAGAGTAATCGCCACTTTATACGTAGCGTCGGCGGCTTTATCGTGATCAGGATATTGCGTAACCACTTTACGGAAACTGGCCAGCGCTTTGTCCAGATCACTCTGCACAAGATACACTTCACCAGACCAATACAAGGCGTTACCCACCAACGGATCCTGCGGATAGTTCTTCACGAAATCGTTGAAGGCGACATTGGCTTCGGCGAATTTTTTCTCGCGCACCAGTGTCATGGCATGCTTATAAGCATCAGCAGGCGACTCTTTAACGGCAGCAACCGGAGAGGCAACCGAAGCACCGCCAGCCAGTAATGCGGCCATACGCCGGTCCAGATCCAGATAACGTTCCTGCTGCTCCTGGGTCAGACGACGAATCAGATTATCCTGTTCTTCTACGCGACCACGCAGCTCAGCAATTTCCTGCTGCATCTGTTCCATTTGCATGGACATTTCAGATAACAAACCAGAAGAAGCAACGGGTACAGCAGAAGGGATAGTATTT
This sequence comes from Thalassolituus pacificus, assembly GCF_025318105.1. Classification (NCBI taxonomy): domain Bacteria; kingdom Pseudomonadati; phylum Pseudomonadota; class Gammaproteobacteria; order Oceanospirillales; family Oceanospirillaceae; genus Thalassolituus; species Thalassolituus pacificus. The sequence continues at coordinate 384,034 of NZ_JAOANI010000014.1, read as the reverse complement.
GCCGGGGTTTTAACGACAGCCCGGACGGAGGAATCAACCGGAGTATTCTGGGTTGCCGGTGCGACCGGACGGGCCGCACCAACAGATACCCACTGATCATCCGCATTGGCGCTGGCAGTTACTGCAACCAGCGCAAAGGTCAGGACGACAGATTTCATTAACGGCTCTGGTATTTCACTTCAACGCGACGGTTCTTGCTGTAAGAGCCTTCGTCATGCCCCATCATCACAGGACGTTCTTCACCAAAGCTTACAACTTTCAGTTGTGAACCGTTGGCACCATTGGCCATCAGGAAACGACGTACAGTCATAGAACGACGTTCGCCCAGAGCCAGGTTGTATTCAACGGTACCGCGCTCATCAGCGTGGCCTTCCAGAACAACAGAAGCCGCTGGGTTTGCCGCCAGGAATGCAGCGTGAGCCATCAGAGCTGCTTTGCCTTCGCTCTTCAGAGTGCTCTGATCGAAGTCAAAGTAGAATACAGTTTGTTCACGCAGTGCAGCCTGAGCTTCATTGGCTTCTGCTTCCATTGCTTCGCCATTTACGCCAGCGTTTTCAACAGCATTGGTTTCTTCGGCCTGTTGTTCAGTAGCTGTTGGTGCAACAGTAGAACCTGCACCCTCATTTACGTCTCCCTTGCTTGCACAGGCAGAAATCAACATAGCGCCAAAGGCTAATCCTAAGGTTTTGTACAGTGCAGTAGTTTGCATAACAGTCTTCCAGTCCGAAAGTAAGTTTGAATTATTGGAAAATAGGCGACCAAGCAGGCTCCCTGACGTCACCGTATTTAGATGGTAAGCGGAATTTAACGTCCCCATCCACTGATACAGCAGCAAGAATGCTACGATCAGCTTCACTCGCAGCATAAATTACCATACTTCCATTGGGTGCAACACTAGGAGACTCATCCAATTCAGTCTCACTGGTAAGAATGTGCACTAATCCACTTTTCACATCCTGAGATGCGATATGGAAGCGGTCATTGGCCTTATGGACATACACCAGTTTACGGCCATCGGCAGTAATCCGCGCACGGGCATTATAACTACCTTCAAAGGTCACACGTTCTACCTGTTTGTTCGCAGTGTCCAGTTTATAAACCTGAGGACCACCGGCGCGGCTGGAGGTAAAAAAGATATGACGCCCATCAACATCCCACTGTGGCTCGGTATCAATAGCGTAGTGATTGGTCATGCGCTCAATTTTCCGGCTTGCAAGATCCATCACGTAGACGTCTGGATTGCCAAGCTTCGACAACACAAATGCCAGACGGGTTCCATCGGGTGAAAATGCCGGCGCACTATTGGAGCCATCAAACGCCACGACACGCTCACGCTTACCGGTTGCCAGCTCCTGAAAGAAGATTTCACTGCGGCCATTTTCAAACGATACATAGGCCACTTTTTTTGCATCCGGCGACCAGGCCGGAGAAATAATCGGATGTTTGGAACTGTAGATCAGCTGCTCACGCGCACCATCGGCATCGGCGTAATTCAGATTAAACCGGCTGCGTTCGCGATTGGTGGTGACATAAATCAGCTTGGTGGAAAACACGCCGGGTACGCCGGTCAGCTTTTTAAAGATAAAGTCACTGATGTAATGGGCCAGATCGCGCAATTGCGAGGCCTTACCTTTCACCCGGTGACGCAGAATCTCCACCTGCTGGTGTACATCCATCACGTGAAACTGCACCGCGTAACCATCGGCCTGCAATTCCACCGTACCAATGACGACAAAATCCTGCTTCAGGCGTGACCAGTCGGCGTAAATCACGTCGTTGAGCTGATGCGGCTGAGTGATCATGCTCGCGGTTCCCAGCGTGCGGAAGTAGCCGCTGCTGGCCAGATCATTGGTCACAATGGCACTGATATCTTCCGGCAAGGCACTGCTGCCGTTCCAGCTGAAAGGAACCACCGCCACCGGAATCGCGCTCTGTTTGCCCTGGGTTACTTCAATTAATAATTCGGCCTGAACCAGATGGGCAAACAACCACATCAGAACAATCAAACTACGCTTTACCACGTTGCATTCTCCGGTCTGAATTTCATTAAAAAGCTGCGGAAGTTGGCTTCAAACACCCGCACATCCTTGGGCACCGGCAACGGTGACGCTTTGCGTATGGCCTGCTCAACCGATCGGTCAAGGGCCGTATTACCGCTGCTCTTGGTAATCTGTACCTGCAATACCTGCCCGGTGGGTACCAGCGTAATTCTGACTTCGACTTCCTGGCTGGCGGTTACCGCCGGCGGATAACGCCAAACGGATTCAACACGGGCTTTTATCTGATCGGTAAATTCCAGTGTCAGAGAAGCCGCCCGCTCGGCCTGAATTTTGGCTTCCTGCTGCTCTTTTAATTCTGCTGCGGCTTCTTCCTGTGCCATCTGTTCCAGCAGGTTCTGCTCCTGAACGGCTTTCTGTTTTGCCTGCTCTGCCGCTTTTTCTTTGGCGGCTTTTTCTTTGGCCGCTTTGTCTTTCGCTTGTTTTTCCGCCAGCGCTTTTTCTTTTAACGCTTTTTCCTGTTCACGCTTTTTCGCAGCTGCCTGTTTTTTCTTTTGTTCGGCTTCACGCTTTTTTTGCTCAGCCAGTTTTTTCTTGCGTTCTGCTTCACGCCGCGCAGCAAGCTCTTTGCGTTTTTGTTGCTTATCAGCCTCAAGCTGGCGCTGTTTTTCAGCCGCGCTCTGCACCTGCACCACCGTTGCCACCACATGCGGCGGCACGGGTTCGGGGACATGCGGTTCTGTCGGCCATTCAACTAAAAACAGCGACGCCAACACAATATGCAGCACAACAGATATCACAAGCGGCAGCGAGTACCGTTCCGGATTCAGCCAGCTCATATCAGCGGCGAGCCTCCGGGTCCGGCGCTTCGGTAATCAGGCCGACATTATTGATCCCCACGCTCTGCAGACTGCCCATAAGAGCCACGACCTTGCCATAAGGCACAGCTTCGTCACCGCGGATCATCAAACGGGTTTCCGGTACTGCGCCGATAATTTTCTGCGCGTAGTCCTGAATTTCTGCCAGAGTCATCGCCGTCGGCTGGCCTTCGTCACGCTCAATAAAATACACACCACGCTCATTGACCGAGACAATAATGGTGCTGTCATCCGGTTCAATCTCGGTTGGAGTAGCGTCAACGTCTGGCAGATTGACCGGTACGCTTTGCACCAGCATGGGCGCTGTCACCATAAAAATAATCAGCAGTACCAGCATCACATCGATGTAGGGCACCACATTGATCTCGGCCATCGGCCGGCGCTTGGCAGCGGGAGGAGCCATTGGTTCCATTATTTTTTCTCCGCCGCCTTTTTCTCTTCCGCTTTTACCGCCTGCTGAATTTTATGCGCCTGACGGTAAAGCAATGACGAGAATTCATCGGCAAAGGTGTGCATACCGGTAATGGTCTGATCGACACGACTGGCAAAGCGGTTGTAGAAAATAACCGCCGGAATCGCCGCTAACAGGCCCATAGCCGTTGCCACCAGCGCTTCAGAGATGCCCGGTGCAACCGTCGCAATGGTCGCCTGCTTAACACTGGCCAGGCCCTGGAAGGAGTGCATGATGCCCCATACCGTTCCGAACAAACCAATGTACGGACTGGTCGAACCGACGGTTGCCAGAAATGGCAGGTGGGTATCCAGCAGTTCCGATTCGCGGGTAATGGCAATACGCATCGCACGCTGTACACCGGCCATCACCGCATCCGGGTCATTGGTATTTTGCTGACGCATTTTGCCGAATTCTTTCAGGCCAGCCATAAAGACATTTTCAACCGCACTGGGGACGGCTTTCTGCTGACACTCACGGTACAGATCGTTGAGATCCACACCCGACCAGAAGCGCTCTTCAAAGTCGTGTAACTGCTCACGGCTGGCGGACAACAAACGGGTACGCTGCACAATCACTACCCAGCTCATCACCGAGGCGGCCAGCAACATCAGCATCACTAATTGCACAACAAAGCTTGCATGGACAATCAGCGAAAAAATAGAAACAGACTCGTTCACAACGGCTCCTGACATTCATCATTAGGTTCGGACGGATAAGCGGCCACGGCCGTCATCCGTTTGAGTATTTCTGCCGGTACGCCCTGCGGACGTCCGGCCTGGGTGATACAGGCGATGGTAATGCTCGCCTCTACCAGATATTTTTGCGGCGCCTCAGCGCCCTGCCCGGCTGCTGCATTTTTGCGCCAGACTTTCTGGCTCAGCACCAGACTCGCTTTGCGGCTGTGTTCGACGGCCACCGACACCAGAAGTTCATCATCCAGACGTGCCGGGCTCAGGTATTTGGCCTGAACCTCACGCACCACAAATAACACATCCTGATGACGCAATTGCTCCTGGCTATAGCCCAGCGTACGCAGCCATTCGCTACGCGCCCGTTCCAGAAAGCGGAAATAATTGGCGTAATAGACAATGCCACCGGCGTCGGTGTCTTCGATATAAACGCGCAGCGGCCAGGCAAATGCCATATTACGGCGCATCCTGATTAAAACGGGCCGGTAAATCCAGACCAAAATGCAAATAGGCCAGTTTGGTCGCCATGCGTCCGCGTGGCGTACGGGTGATATACCCCTGCTGCATTAAATACGGTTCCAGCACATCTTCAATGGTGTCACGTTCTTCACCAATGGAGGCCGCCAGGCTGTCAACGCCCGCCGGGCCGCCATCGTATTTTTCCAGCAGCGTCAGCAGCAAACGACGGTCCATATGGTCAAAGCCCTGCACATCGACATTGAGCATATTCAGCGCCGCATCGGCACAGGCGTGATCCACGGTGCCATCGCCTTTTACCTGAGCGTAATCACGTACACGGCGTAACAGGCGGTTGGCAATACGCGGCGTTCCGCGCGCGCGGCGGGCAATTTCTTTGGCGCCACCGGCATCAACTTCAAGTTTCATCAGGCGGCCAGAACGCGACACAATATGAGTCAGGTCGGCGATGTTATAAAACTCAAGGCGCTGCACAATGCCAAAACGATCACGCAGTGGCGAGGTCAGCAAACCGGCGCGGGTGGTTGCGCCCACCAGGGTAAACGCCGGCAGATCAATTTTAATTGACCGTGCCGCCGGGCCTTCGCCAACCATAATATCCAGCTGATAATCTTCCATCGCCGGATACAGGACTTCTTCCACCGCCGGACTGAGGCGGTGAATTTCATCAATAAAGAGAACGTCGCCTTCTTCCAGGTTGGTCAGCAAGGCGGCCAGATCACCGGCTTTTTCCAGCACCGGGCCGGAGGTGGATTTAATCGCCACGCCCATTTCTTCGGCAATAATATTCGCCAGCGTGGTTTTACCCAGACCCGGCGGGCCGAATACCAGGGTGTGATCCAGCGCTTCGTTACGCGCCCGTGCCGCACCAATAAAAATTTCCATCTGCTCGCGCACATGGGGTTGGCCAATATAATCGCTCAGCGATTTCGGCCGGATGGCACGGTCCTGATGTTCTTCCGCCGGTTGCGGCTGGGGGCTGATAAAGCGGTCAGTTTCAATCATAGGCCACCTTATTGAGTACCCAGCGTGCTGCGCAGCGCCAGACGGATCATTTCTTCTGCACTGTCGACACCGGTGCTTACTTTATTGAGCATTTTGGCGGCATCCTGCGGCTTATAACCCAACGCCACCAGCGCCCCTTCGGCTTCGCGCAGCAGGTTATCCTGCGACGCTTTTTCGGCATTGTCTGCGGCGGCCCATAGCGGTGCCGGGGCTTGCCATTCAATCAGGCGGTCACGCATTTCAACAATTAACCGCTCCGCTGTTTTCTTACCGACACCGGGTAATTTGGTCAGCGCCGTCACATCTTCGTTATGAACACAGACGGCGAAGGCATGGACGTCCATTCCGGACAGAATCGCCAGCGCCAGCTTCGGGCCAACGCCGCTGACCTTAATCAGGGTACGGAACAAGGTGCGCTGGCTTTTATCGCTGAAACCATACAGCTGATGAGCATCTTCACGAATGGCCAGGTGGGTATAGAGCACGGCCTGGGTGCCGGTTTTGCCAAGCATGGCAAAGGTCGAAATCGGTGCCTGAATCTCATAGCCCACGCCATTGACGTCGAGCAGCAGTTCCGGTGCCTGTTTTTCAAGGATAACGCCTTGTAATCGTCCGATCATGATTGCGTTCTGACTGCATAACTGGAAAGCGGCCTAGCCTACCAGTATGACCGGGGCGGCTCAATGGAAGGTAGCGCTCAGGAGGCTAGCGCATCCGTCCACGGGTTACGCCTTTCACCCCGGCCTGAGCCATCAGGCTGGCGCTGGTGTGGGCATGACAAATGGCAATAGCCAGCGCATCGGCGGCATCCGCCTGGGGGATGCCGGGCAGTTTTAACAGATACTGCACCATGTGTTGCACCTGTTCTTTCGCCGCTCCACCTTTGCCGACCACCGCCTGTTTAATGGTACGCGGCGCATATTCAGCCACCGGCAATCCCTGCTGCACCGCGGCTACAATCGCCACGCCACGGGCTTGCCCGAGCTTTAACGCAGAATCGGCGTTTTTACCCATAAACACCTGCTCAATAGCAAACTGTTCGGGTTGGTAGGTTGTGATTAACTCGCTGACGCCGTCGTAGATTTTTTTCAGCCGGCCGGGCAATTCCCCTTCGCCGGTGCGGATACAGCCGCTGACGATGTACTCAATTTTCTGGCCCGTACGACGAATCACACCAAAACCGGTAATGCGTGATCCCGGGTCAATGCCAAGAATAATCATGGGGCTTTCACAGGCGCCTGCGTGTTCAGCGGGTTGTGTTTTTTAACGGGCTCCTGCGGAGTAAACGCCCACTCTCGGCCACTGAGCTGATCGGTTACTGTCAGATGATGCCAGCCCGCCGGCAGAATCACCTGCAAGCAGGGTGAAGTAATGACCTGAGCGTAATTCATGCCGGGCTGCGGATAACGTTCGCGGAACATCAGCTGATATTCACCGTCCCTCTGCTGCTGGCCCACCAGATCAATACCATAACCGCTGTGCGGACGCTCACCCAGGGCGATGGTCAGTGCATTAAAGCGCAGGCTGACACCTTCCTCTGCGGCGCATTGATCCATGGTGCTGAGCGGCAGATTGGTTGGCATCACCGTGGTGCAGGCGCTCAGCAGGGTGACCGGTAAAACAGCCAATAACAGCCTCAGCGGCTGCGATAAACGAAACATCACGATCCGTCCTCCGTAACAATTGCATTCGCAGGGTAAAAATAAAGATGAGCGCAGTATACACAAAACCCCCGCTACAGAGACTGCAACGGGGGTTTTGCGGCTTGCATAACGCGGCTATCCCCGCTGGAATTAACCGGCGGGATTTAACCCTTCAAAATCAACCGGCCTTGAAAACCAGCTGGTCATTATCGACATCGGCGACAATGGTGGTTCCCGGCAGGAATTTACCTGACAGAATATCCTGCGCCAGCGGGTTTTCGATCCAGCGCTGAATCGCACGTTTTAATGGCCGCGCGCCAAACACCGGATCGTAGCCCACATCCACCAGCTTGCTGATGGCCGCGTCGCTCATCTCAAACGCCAGATCGCGTTCTTTCAGACGACCGCGCAGCAGATCCAGCTGAATATCAGCAATGCCGCGGATCTGATCTTTCAGCAGCGGATGGAATACTACCGCCTCATCAATCCGGTTAATAAATTCCGGACGGAAATGACTGCCGACAATCTCCATCACCGCATCACGCATTTGCTCATAAGGTTTATCAGCAAACATGCTCTGAATAACATCCGAGCCCAGGTTCGACGTCATCACCAATACGGTGTTTTTAAAGTCGACACGGCGACCCTGACCATCGGTTAACTGACCGTCATCCAGTACCTGCAGCAGAATGTTAAACACATCCGGGTGCGCTTTTTCGACCTCATCCAGCAGGATGACGGAATACGGTTTACGCCGCACAGCTTCGGTCAGCAAGCCGCCCTCTTCGTAACCAACATACCCCGGAGGCGCACCAATCAAGCGGGCAACGGAGTGTTTCTCCATATATTCCGACATATCAATGCGCACCATGGCGTCTTTACTGTCAAACAGGAAGGTCGCCAGCGCTTTACACAGCTCGGTCTTACCCACACCGGTTGGCCCCAGGAACAGGAACGAACCATTCGGCCGGTTCGGATCGGACAGACCCGCGCGGGAGCGGCGCACCGCGTTGGATACGGCGGCAATCGCCTGATCCTGACCCACTACCGAGTGGTGCAGCACATCCTCCATGCGCAACAGCTTTTCACGTTCACCTTCGAGCATTTTGGTTACCGGTACGCCGGTCCACTTCGATACCACTTCGGCGATTTCGTCTTCGGTTACTTTATTGCGCAGCAGGGTAAATTCCTGCTTGCCGGACGTCTCGGCTTCGGCCGCCGTCGCCAGTTGCTTTTCCAGCTCCGGAATACGGCCGTACTGCAGCTCTGACATGCGTTGCAAGTCACCGGCACGGCGTGCGGCTTCCATTTCAATTTTTGCCTGTTCCAGCTGTTCTTTCGATTTGCTGGCACCTTCAAGTAAGGCTTTTTCTTTCTTCCAGACTTCTTCCAGCTCGACGTAAGCGCGTCCGGCTTTATTGATCTCTTCGTTGAGATCGCTGAGGCGTTTTTTCGCCGCTTCGTCTTTTTCTTTGCGCAGGGCTTCGCGCTCGATTTTGAGCTGGATCAGACGCCGTTCAAGCTTATCCATTTCCTGTGGTTTGGAGTCGATTTCCATACGGATAACCGATGCCGCTTCATCCACCAAATCGATGGCTTTATCCGGCAGGCGACGATCCGGAATATAGCGCTGTGACAACTTGGCCGCGGCAATAATCGCGCTGTCGGTAATCTGCACACCGTGGTGCACTTCATAGCGTTCTTTTAAACCACGCAGAATGGCGATGGAGTCTTCCACACTCGGTTCGTCCACCATCACTTTCTGGAAACGACGTTCCAGTGCCGCGTCTTTCTCAATAAATTCGCGGTACTCATCCAGCGTGGTCGCGCCGACACAATGCAACTCGCCACGGGCCAGCGCCGGTTTGAGCATATTGCCGGCATCCATTGCGCCGTCACCCTTGCCCGCTCCCACCATAGTATGCAGCTCATCGACAAACAGAATGATGCTGCCTTCGGCCTTGGTGACGTCTTTTAATACGGCTTTTAACCGTTCTTCAAATTCACCTCGGTACTTCGCCCCGGCCACCAGCGCACCCATATCCAGCGACAGAATGCGCTTATGCTTGAGGTTTTCCGGTACTTCACCATTCACGATACGCTGCGCCAGCCCTTCGACCACGGCCGTTTTACCGACCCCCGGCGCACCAATCAGCACCGGGTTATTTTTGGTACGGCGCTGCAATACCTGGATGGTACGGCGGATTTCGTCATCGCGGCCAATCACCGGGTCCAGCTTGCCCGCTTCGGCACGCTCGGTTAAATCAATGCAGTATTTGTCCAGCGACTGACGGTTATCTTCAGCGTTGGCGTCTTTCACGCTTTCTCCACCGCGCATTTCATTAATGGCTTTATTCACACCTTCTTTATTCAGCCCGGCGGCTGCAAGAGCTTTGCCGGTGCTGTTTTTATCATCCAGTGCCACCAGCAAAAACACTTCGCTCGACACATACTGGTCACCGCGTTTCTGTGATTCTTTGTCGGCCAGATTGAGCAAACGACCCAGCTCCGGTGCCAGCTGAATATTGCCGTCCGGGCTACTGACTTTAGGCTGGTCATTAAGCAATGTCCGCAGCGCTCGGCCAAGTTCGACGACATTGGCACCGCAACGGCGTACCACATCTTTCACTGAGCTGCTCGGTTGTTCGAGCAAAGCCAGTAACACGTGAACGGTATCAATCTGATTATGATCCTGCCCCAGCGCCAAACTCTGACTCTCGGCCAGGGCGTTCTGCAGACTGGTGGTCAACCGATCCATACGCATATTCAATCTCCCAAATAAACGCTCAGGGCAGTCCCGAGCAGAGTTGATTCATTACCGCTTAGATGCGACCAGATTAATTTTTTTCAACACCCTGCAGATTAAATTTAGTAAAACTAATAGAAATCGTCTTGATACAGCGCAACAGACCGCCGCTAACGACACGTTGATCGCGTATAATCGGCGAACAGATTGACGGGTGCCTTCGTTAAAGTACTTTCTGGTACCTTTATCTATGTCAGTGCCTTCATCTGTGTCAGGACCTACATCTGTGTCAGGGCCTACATCTATATAGTGGCGCGAATCACCTTTTAAAGCGTAGGACCAACCATGACAGCCCCCGCAATGACCGATGCCCTGCGCCGTGGCGCCTTATTCCTGCTGCTGGGAGAAGCCCTGCTGGCACTCATGGGCGCGCTGGTCAAAGATCTTTCCGGCGTGCTGTCTACCGAACAGATTGTCTTTTTCCGCAATATTGCCGGACTCATCGTACTGGCACCGTTGTTACTGCGTACCGGACTGAATGAGCTGAAAACCCAGCTCTGGCACTGGCACCTGCTGCGCGGACTGGTCGGCGTCAGCGCCATGTACTGTTATTTCTGGGCGCTGGCACATCTGCCGTTAACTGAGGCTTTTCTGGTAAAACTCTCGGCACCGCTGTTTATGCCACTGCTGGCGCTGTGGTGGCTGAAAGAACCCGCCGGACGCCACAGCTGGCTGGCCTTATTGATTGGCTTTGCCGGAGTCAGCGTCATATTACAGCCCGGCGCCGAGCATCCTGCCATGTTGAGTAACGGCGACAGCTACAGCACCGCCCTGTTGGTTGGTCTGCTCGGGGCATTTCTGGCAGCACTGGCCAAAGTCACCATCCGTCGTATGTCGGCAACCGAATCCAGCCAGCGCATTGTGTTTTATTTTGGCCTGATCGCCGCACTGGTATCGGCTCCCGGCGCGATCGTTAACTGGCAGCCGGTGCCTGATCAAACCTGGCTGTGGCTTCTGGCACTCGGCATTGTCGCCACCAGCGGCCAACTGGCCCTCACCCGCGCCTACCGCATCGCGCCAACCGGCAAGGTCGGTGTTTATGTTTACAGTGCCGTCATTTATGGCGCGTTGATGGGATGGTGGTTCTGGGACGAAATTCCGCCCTGGACAACCTGGGCCGGAGCGCTGCTGATTGTACTGGCCGGTTTACTCAACCTGTATGCGCCGAAATCACGCTCTGAGACTTCCATCAGATCATCATCAGGCTTGCCGCCCGAACCAGCACCGGACAAAATCTGAGCACGACGCGTCAGCAGAGCAGCATAACAATGAAACTGGCATAACTGGTCGCTCTCTTAGATATAAGTCTAATTTATGATCAAAACAGGCTTATTATTTCCTAATAATTAAATATAATGACCGTTCTAATGGATTACCAAGAATGAATCATTAATTATGTCCCGAATCGACTCATTACAAACCTTTGTCGCCGTCGTGCGCTCGCGCAACTTTACTTCGGCAGCCGATTCTCTGGGCGTGACCCCATCGGCCGTCAGCAAGCAGATCAGCGGTCTGGAAGAACGCCTCGGTGTGCGCCTGCTGAACCGCACCACCCGCTCAGTCAGCCCGACCGAAGCCGGGCAGATGTTCTATCAGCATTGTGAAAATATCCTTGAGTCGATCACTGAAGCAGAAAAACTGGTGACCGACTTTGATATCACCCCCCGTGGGCGCCTGCGCATCACCGCCATGTCGAACTTCGGCCGCCGCGAGCTGGCGCGCATGTTTACCGATTTTGCGCAGAAATACCCCGACATCAGCTTCGATCTGCACATTTCTGACCGCCCACTGGATATTGTTAAAGAAGGCTACGACTTTGCCCTGCGCCTTGGCTCGCTGGAGGATTCACGTTTAATCGCCAAACCGGTTGCTGAGCAAAGCATTGTGATTTGTGCATCTAAAGAGTATCTGGAACGCTGGGGAACGCCGGAAAAACTGGAAGACCTCAACACCCACCGCATTCTCATTGTCGCCAACGCCGAATACGCCCGCATCAACTGGCTGCGTCAGTTTGAAAAAGATCATGGCTTCAGCCTCTCCAGCGTCGAACGCAAATTAGCGGTTAACGATATTGATCTGGTGTACGAAGCCTGTCTGGCGGGCATGGGCATTACCGCCCTGCCGACCTACATTGCCGAGCGGCACCTGGAAAGTGGTGAACTGGTGAGATTATTTCCGGAAGTGGATATTCCGGTGCGCAGCATCAAAGTGGTCTTCCCGCAAAACCGCTATTTGGCCAATAAAAGCCGCGCTTTCCTCGACTTTATTACCGCTTACTTTGACGACCCAAGCCAGAGCAGCTGAGGCGTAAAAAGCACATCGGTGCACACGAGCAGATAAGAAAACGGGCCTGTAAAGAGGCCCGTTTTTATTGGCTTAACGCTGCTGTTCGGTCGCGTTAGCGCAACACATTATTCCTGTGGCAACAGCTGCGGCGCGCAACGCTCATAAAACACCCGTGGTACCTGGGCAATTTTACGCTCGTCATAATCAAAAAATACGATACCGGTTTTGGCTTTCACCACCTGTTTTTCCTGCGCCTGATTTTCCACGCTGTAAATAAAATCGCAGCCATATTTATTGAAATCGGTTACGCCAACGTGAAACGTCAGCACCTCACCGACAAAAGATTCAGCGGTAAAACACACCACCAGATCCGACACCATCAGGCCGATGCCACCAATATTAAATTCGCCAAAACCGTGCTCGCGCAAAAAACGCAAACGGGCTTCGTGCAGCAGCGACACCATGCGGTCGTTGCCCACATGATTGCCGTAATTAATTTCTGTTACCCGCACATCCAGTGTCGTACTGAAGGTAAATTCATCGGGTAATTCGAGTTGTACTCTGGCCAAAACAGCCTCCTGATCGTCTGTTTTGCTGTTATTGCAGCAAAATCCGGGGAATTATTCTGGCAACTGCGATTCCAATGCGGTCTACTATACCGCAGTAGCCGGGGTGTGCAGATGAGCCATGCGTCTAACGTCAGCTCTTTGCGGTTTACACCAATGGCACCCAAACGGATGTTCAGCCCGCCTGCAAGTCAGGCAAAACAATAAGGGCAAACACCGTAACGGTACGTGCGTACAGGGCTAACCCTGACGGAGCGCCGGCATGATAACGGCGCCCGGCGCACAGTACAAACAGATAACAACAAGGAAATCTGGCAACGACTATGCTTTCCATCTGCTTCCGCACATTGAACATTGCGCTGCTCTTTACAGCGCTGCTGACGCCTCAGCTGAGCCAGGCAACCATCCCGGAAATTGCTCCCGGCACGGCCTTTAAGCCCCTCGAACCCACCCGCGATCACGCCATGATCACCCAGCAGATTATGAATAATCTGTTGCGTGGCCATTACGAGCATCAGCGTCTGGACGACAAACTGTCCTCACGGGTACTGGATATTCTGTTCGACGATATCGACAGCACCCGCAGCTACCTGCTGGCCGCTGACATCAAAGAGTTCGAGCAGTACCGCTATAGCCTCGACGAAGCACTGAACCGGGGCGATATGCGCCCGGCATTCACCATTTTTAACCGCTTCCAGCAACGGGTATCCGAGCGTCTGTCGTTCCTGCTCAACGAGCTGCACAACAACGCCGCCAATTATCACTTTGATACCGACGAGCGTCTCGACCTCGATCGCGAAAAAGCGCCATGGGCCACCACCAAAGCAGAACTCGACGATCTGTGGCGCAAGCGTCTGAAAAACTCCATTCTTAACCTGAAAATGGCCGGTAAAGAAAAAGACGCCATTCTTGATTTATTGAGCAAGCGTTACCAGAACCAGCTGAACCGCGTACATCAGTCACAACCTGAAGACGCCTATCAGACCTTTATGAATGCCGTTACCCGCGCCTTCGATCCGCACACGCAGTATTTCTCACCGCGCAACACAGAGAACTTCAACATCAATATGAGCCTGTCGTTACAGGGGATTGGTGCGGTGCTGCAAACCGAAGACGAACACACCAAAGTGGTGCGTCTGGTGCCAGCGGGTCCTGCTGACAAAGCCGGAAACCTTCAACCCGCCGATAAAATCATCGGTGTGGGTCAGGCTGAAGGCGATATCGTGGATGTTATCGGCTGGCGTCTGGATGAAGTGGTTGAGCTGATCCGTGGGCCGAAAAGCACCACCGTACGTCTGGAAATTCTGCCTGCCAATTCCAGCGGTACCGACAGCAAAATCGTTTCCATTGTGCGCGATGAAGTCAAACTGGAAGAACAGTCCGCCCAGAAAGACCTTATCGAAGTCAAAGATGGAGACGTTACCCATAAAATCGGGGTGATTGATATTCCAACGTTCTACATCGACTTTCAGGGTCGCATGGAAAACAAACCGGATTATAAAAGCACCACGCGTGACGTCACCGTGCTGATCAATGAACTGAAAGAAGAAGGTATCGATGGCCTGATTATCGACCTGCGCAATAACGGCGGCGGCTCACTGGAAGAAGCCATCACCCTGACCGGTTTGTTTATTCCGCAAGGCCCGGTGGTGCAGGTACGCAGTACCCACGGCCGCGTTGAAGTTCTGCCTGATCAGGACCCTTCGGTACTGTACGACGGCCCGATCACCGTATTGGTTAACCGCCTCAGTGCGTCCGCCTCGGAAATTTTTGCCGGTGCGATTCAGGATTATGGCCGCGGTTTAATTGTCGGTGGCCAGACCTTTGGTAAAGGCACCGTACAGAGCCTGCGCCCACTGCGTTCCGGTCAGCTGAAAATCACCCAGGCTAAGTTTTACCGGGTATCCGGTGACAGCACCCAACATCAGGGCGTTATCCCGGATATTCTGTTCCCGTCGCTGTTCGACAAAGAAAAAATTGGCGAAAGTGCGCTGGAAGAAGCGCTGCCGTGGGACACCATCCGTCCGGCGGAATACAGCAGCTATAAAGGTATTGGTGCCACATTACCCGCGTTGCGTCAGCGTCATCAGAACCGTATCGAACACAATCCTGACTTCCGCTTCCTGCGTGAACAAAAAGCGTTAATCACTGAACTGCGTCAGCAAACTCAGGTATCGCTGAATGAAAAAGTGCGCGAACAGGAACGCAAAGCCAATGACGACAAGCGTCTGAAACTGGAAAACGAACGCCGCAAAGCCAAAGGCATGACGTTGTTAACCAGCATTGACGATGAAGAAACCGATAACGCCGCTGAGACTGAAAAGAAAGACGATAAAAAACCGGAAGAAGACGATGCCCTGCTGATCGAAGCCGGACACATTCTGGTGGATTATATGAACATTCAGACAGCCAGCATGACGGCGCAACGCGAAGCGAAATGATGGGCTGAGGTTGTGCGCAGACACAACGCAGCCCGCTGATCGCTCTGCGGTACTACCGTTTAATATGGCAATACCGTTTGGGGTGACCATAAGGTCACTCCAAACGACATCATCAATCCTCTCCCCTTCCGCCCTGCCCAGCACAAAAAACAGCGATTCCATGCCTCATAAATGGCAGCGGCTGAGTGCTCATTCCCTGAAAGCATCGCGACAGACGTTGTTCAACACCCCGGATATGTCAATTTTGCTTTGCAAATATTTGCGCAACCTAACCCGGTTTCTCTGGGCCCGGCCAAGTCGGCGCGATATTGTGGAAACAGGTTACGCAACGGAGGAAGCATTATGGTTATTGAAATCCAGACACGGAATATCCACCTGAGCAACAGACTGCGCGGTTT
Source organism: Thalassolituus pacificus (assembly GCF_025318105.1). Lineage (NCBI taxonomy): Bacteria > Pseudomonadati > Pseudomonadota > Gammaproteobacteria > Oceanospirillales > Oceanospirillaceae > Thalassolituus > Thalassolituus pacificus. Next base: position 368,394 of record NZ_JAOANI010000014.1, on the reverse strand, counting down.
GCTGCGTAAACGCGTCGAACGGGCGTTCGACCGGCTACAGCATCATGTGCAGAAAGTCTGCATTCGCCTTGCAGATGTTAATGGTCCCAAAGGGGGAATCGACAAGAGTTGTCTGTTTCATGTGTCGCTGAGTGACCATCCTGACGTTGTTGTCCGCAGTCAGGCCAGCGAACTGGAAATCGCGATTAATAAATCCGCAGCACGCTCTTCCCGGGCACTGATGCGCCGTATCGGTAAGCGTCGTGCCAAACAACCAACCACTTCAATCAACGACGTACTCGAAGCCTGACAAAGGATGATAAACCTGGCCGGTGTCCGGGAGATCCCCCCCCGACCCGGCCTCCTTACTCCGAACCAGAATCCGGTCGGCCATGGCAATTAAACGCCGCCGGTGTACTATAAAAGTCTGTATCGCGGCCGGAATGACTGAATGACACTGCTGCTGCTGTATCTTGCCATTGCGATTGGCGTCTCATTTTTATGCTCCATCCTTGAAGCAGTATTACTGTCGATCACGCCCAGCTACAGCCAAAAGCTTCAGGCCGAAAAACCTCGCCAGAGTCAGCGTATCATCCGGGTACGGGAGAACCTTGACGAGTCCTTATCCAGTATTCTTATCCTTAACACCTTTGCTCATACCATGGGAGCTGCTGGCGTCGGCTCACAAGCCGTGCAGATATTTGGCGCCCAATGGGAAACACTGATCGCGGTCATTCTTACCCTGGTGATTCTCTATTTCTCTGAAATTATTCCGAAAACGCTCGGGGCAACCTTCTGGCGGCAACCTTCTGCCAGCCTGCGACATTATCAGCGGGTTAGTGCGTCTGGTTTATCCCTTAGTGTGGCTGTCGACCCGCCTGACCAAACTGTTTAACGCCGACAAAAATAATGCCATCACCCGGGAAGAAATTATCGCTCTGGCGTCACTGGTGTATAAAGACGGCAACCTGTTTTCTCAGGAAAATGAGTATCTGGCCAACCTGCTGACGTTAAGGGAAGTGAAAACAGAACAAATTCTCACCCCTCGCAGTGTTGTACATATGCTGGACGCAGAGATGACCATCAGTGAAGCACTGGACAATCCGAAAACCCAGCAGTTCAGCCGTATTCCGGTCTATCAGAAACAGATTGATCATATTCTCGGCAAGGTTATCCGCACCGATCTCTATCAGGCAGAACGTCAGGGAAACGGCAATGAGCCCGTCAGCAGCATGATCAAACCGATTCATCGTGTATCCGAAAAAATGCCGGTGCACAGCTTACTCGACACCTTTATTAAACAACGGGCACATTTATTTCTGGTTACAGATGAATTCGGACAGACGGCCGGAGTCGTCGCGCTGGAAGATGCGATTGAAACGTTGCTGGGCCGGGAAATCATCGACGAAAGCGATAAAGTTACCGATATGCAGGCTCTGGCTCGTTCTAACTACCGTAAGCAACTGCGTCAGGGGAAAAATAAAACGTAATGTTCAGTGCTGCTGCGGTATAAAAAACACGCACCGCGTGTTTTTTATACCGCTTAATATCAGCGAATATTCAGCGCCTGGCGCAATTCACCATCACTGAACATGCGCTCCCAGACGTTATCCAGCACTTCGTTAACCCATTTCTGGTTGTATTCCATTGCCGGTGAGGCGGCCAGAGAGCGTGTCGCACTGGCGCTGTATGGTTTAGTAAAGGTTTTTTCATTATCCATTACGGTAACCATAAAGCGCATTTTCATGCCGCATTCATTAACGATCGCGCCTTCGTTACACTGATAAGAAAATTCCTCAACGGTCAGCTGTACGCGCACCGGATCAACCGGACTGGCCGCACCGAAACCTAAAGTTTTCAGAGAGTCCTGCATCCGCGCCGTTAACACATCGGTTAATGGTTTATCAGACAGCAGAGGGGAATTTTCAGGAGCACGACCACCACGGTGACCCAGTACATCGGCGCCTTGTCCACGCTCATCCACGACCCGCACCAAAGCATCGCGCTGAATCGCCGGCATACCGCCGGGCACACTGACACTTTCATTCAGGGCAATGGTTTGTGGTGCCAGCACACAACCACTCAGACCCGCCGCCATGGTGCCAGTTAACAGGCTGGCGATTACTAACTTACGCATTCGGAATATCCTTCTCTGCTCGTTTAAATACCCAGGTATCGCCGCGCGAATCTTCGGCGCTGAAGCGATAACCCGCCACATCAAAATCCTGCAGAGCTTCAGCGCTTTGCAGCTGTCTGCGGATAATATAAGCCGTCATCAGACCGCGGGCTTTTTTCGCGTAAAAACTGATGATTTTATACTGGCCATTTTTTTCATCTTTAAAGACCGGTGTAATCAACCGGCCGTTAAGCTTTTTCGGCTGCACCGATTTAAAATATTCATTCGACGCTAAATTAACGACCACATCAGCGTTCTGTTGTTCCAGCTCGCGGTTAAGCGCATCGGTGATGATACTGCCCCAAAAGCTGTACAGGTCCTTACCACGGGCATTGTGGAGCTTGGTGCCCATTTCCAGCCGGTAAGGCTGAATTAAATCCAGTGGCCGCAGCAAACCATACAGGCCGCTTAAAATACGTACATGGTTCTGGGCAAAGTCGAGCTGGGTTTCATCCAGCGTGTCGGCCTGCAACCCGGTATACACATCGCCTTTAAAGGCCAGAATCGCGGCCTTGGCATTGTCGGCATTAAACGGCAGACGCCAATCGTGGTAGCGTTGCACATTCAGCTCTGATAATGCCGGGCTGAGTTTCATCAGCGCGCTGATATCATCCGGCGAATATTGCTTAAGCACATCCACCAGCTCGGCAGAATGTTGCAGAAAATCGGCCTGAGTTGCTTTTGCCGTGGTCGGTGGCGTGTCAAAATCCAGCGTTTTGGCCGGTGACAGTAACGTCAGCATGCGGGCATCCTGTAAATGAAAACTGCGCCTATCATAACGAGTCCGACCCCATGACCCAAATAGAGTCCGCCTATGTCCCTGCTTAAACAGGATAATCAGGGTGGAATCCGCTTTGAACACAGTGCCAGCCACATCACTCTGACGTTGCCTGAACCCTGGCCGGTGCTGAGCTCTGCCGTACTTAACGGCGGCTTCAGCAGCATTCGCAGTTTGCTCAATCTGCGCGTCGATCAACATGCGCCGCCCCCCTGGCCACCGGCACAACAAACACTGCAGCAGCAGGCAGAACAACTGATGCTGCCCACGCCCTGCTGCGGCATGATGACCGCCGCTTCCATGCGCTCGCTGGGTTACAGCAGCCTGAGCCTGCAACAACTGCGCGCCGAATGCTGGGTCACCGCCGGACTTTCCAATCTGCGCCGCAGCGGCGATCCGGCCGATGCTTTTGCCGGAGCCGGAACAATTAATATCTGGCTGCTGCTGCATTTCCCCCTGACACCAGCCGCCATGGCTGAAGCCCTGATCCAGCTGACCGAAGCCAAGGTTACCGCCATCCGCGATGCTGAGTTGCTCAGCCCGATATCCAGCCTGCCCGCCAGCGGTACCGGCACCGACAGCCACGCCGTGATCTGTCCGCCTCACACTACGCCAGAACAAGCCCTCGCCTTTTGCGGTAAACATACAACCGCCGGTGAACTGATTGGCCGCGTGGTACTGGACGCCTGCAAACAGAGCATCGGCCACTGCCTGCGGGCGGCGGCGCACTGACCCAATCACTTCCCCATCCGCTGAGCTGCCGCAATATGACCACTTTGCCCAGCGCCTGCTGACACCTCTGCCAATGCGCCACCGGCGCCAAACTGCGAACCTGCCAGCACTGCCTGTGTTTTATCCTGCCAGGCAGTGATCCGGACACCACCCACAATAAGTACAACGATCAACACCAAGGGGCAGATTGTATGGCTAAAGATATTCAGGGGCTGGGCCTTGGCCTGGCCAGTCGTTTTGCTGGCAGCCGTTGGGCGGAAAAATACGGCCTGCGCAAACCCGCCGAGCGTATTGCTTACCTTTCTACCCGCGCCGGTTTTAAATTTTTCGGCGAGATGATGCAGAAGCGTGAAAAAAAGCAGGACAGTACCCGCGGCGAACGCCTGCCGGAACGCAAACAACAGCCATTGTTTGATCTCAGTCTGAGCGAAGAACAGCAGATGATCCGCGACAGTGTGCGCTCTTATGCTGAAGAAATCGTGCGCGCTCTGGCCCATGACGCCGATGAAAATCTGCAGCTGCCGGAGACTTACCTGCAGGATGCCATGGCGCTGGGTCTGAATCTGTTCTCGGTGCCAGAATCCATGGGCGGTGCGGCACAAAGCTACAGCCCGACCACCAGCGCGATCATTGCCGAAGAACTGGCCTGGGGCGATTTTACCCTGGCCTATGCTGCCCTCGCCCCCGTGGGGGTCGCCAATGCTCTGGTGCGCTGGGGCACACAACAGCAACAGCAACGCTGGCTGCCACTGTGGCTGGCCGAGCAACCGGTAACCGCGGCCATTGCCCTGCAGGAACCGCACCCACTGTTCGCCCCCGATAAGCTGGCGTGCAGCGCCAAAAGCAATAAACAGGGCTATGTGCTGAACGGCGTCAAAGCGCTGGTGCCGTTTGCCGGTAAGGCCGATCTGTATCTGGTGGCCGCCCTGCTGAATGGCAAACCGCAACTGTTTATCGTGCCCGGCGACAGCCGTGGGCTGAACTTTACCCGCAGCCCGGCCATGGGTCTGCGCGCCGCCGCCACCGGCACACTGACACTGGATAAAGTGCAAGTGAGCGTCGATGCCCTGCTGGGTGGTGAAGACAGCGATTTCGATTACCGTGCCTTTGTCGATCTTGGCCAGTTGCACTGGTGCGCCCTGGCCATCGGCACCTGTCAGGCCGCGCTGGATTATCTGATTCCCTACTGCAACGAGCGTGAAGCCTTTGGCGAACCCATCAGTCACCGCCAGTCGGTGGCCTTTATGATCGCCAACATCGCCATCGAACTGGAATCCATGCGCCTGCTCACCTGGCGTGCGGCGGCGCTGGCTGAACAGGGTCAGCCATTCCACCGCGAAGCCTATCTGGCCCATGTTCTGTGCGCTGACAAAGCCATGGAGATCGGCACCAACGCCGTACAATTACTGGGCGGCCACGGCTTTACCAAAGAACATCCGGGCGAACGCTGGTATCGCGACCTGCGCATTCTGGGTTGTGTTAACAGCGGTCTGCACCTGTAAGGAGAACAGCACATGATGAATCTCGAAGTTCCGAAAAAATTCCGCCCGCTGGTCAATCAGGCGCGTCAGGTAGCCGAAAATGTCTTCCGCCCGATCTCGCGCAAATACGACCGTGCCGAACACGCCTACCCGGTCGAGCTGGATATGCTCGCCGCCATTATGGATGGCATGAACGACGGCACACTGGGTGAAGGTGCCGGTGCCGGCAAACTCAAACAAGATAAGAAAAAAGCCGACGGTATCGTTAACAGCACCAACATGACCACCGTACTGGGCCTGCAGGAACTGTGCTGGGGCGATGTTGGCCTGTCGCTGACCCTGCCCCGCCAGGGCCTGGGCAACGCCGCGATTGCCGCCGTTGCCAATGACGAGCAACTGGCCCGCTTTGGTAACAAATGGGCCGCCATGGCCATTACCGAGCCTGGCTGTGGTTCCGACTCAGCCGCCATCCGCACCACCGCGGTCAAAGACGGCGATGAGTACGTGCTGAACGGCGAAAAGATTTACGTCACCTCCGGTGAGCGCGCCGAAGCCGTGGTGGTCTGGGCCAGCCTCGACCGTAATATCGGTCGCGCTGCGATTAAATCGTTCGTGGTGGAAAAAGGCACCCCGGGCATGGAAGTGGTGCGTCTGGAAAAGAAACTCGGCATTAAAGCCTCTGACACCGCCGCCATTACTTTTACCGATTGCCGCGTTCCCGCCGCCAACCTGTTAGGGTCGCCGGAAATTAATGTCGATCAGGGCTTTGCCGGTGTCATGCAAACCTTCGACAACACCCGTCCGGTGGTGGCCGCTATGGCCGTGGGTCTGGCCAAAGCCGCTCTCGACCGCAGCCGTGAGCTGCTGAAAGAATACGGTATCAGCGCCCGTTACCGCACCAGCATTAAAAACAGCAGCCAGATCGAAGCGCAGCTGTACCGCTACGAAGCCGACTGGGAAGCCGCACGTCTGCTGACCTTAAAAGCCGCGTGGATGGCGGATAACGGTATGCCCAACTCGAAAGAAGCGTCGATGTCAAAAGCCAAAGCCGGTCGCAGTGCCAACGCCATTACCCTGGGATGCGTTGAGCTGCTCGGATCGTTGGGTTACAGCGAAGATGAATTACTGGAAAAATGGGCGCGGGACTCAAAAATCCTCGATATTTTTGAAGGCACGCAGCAAATCCAGCAACTGATTATTGCCCGCCGTTTATTGGGTAAAAGCTCAGCCGAATTACGCTGATTTGCACACTATTCAGAGGTGCCCTAGATAAAACCTGACATAAATCCTGTGGCCCGGCCTGCAGGATTTATGTCATTCTGAAATTTATAACAAAAAAGAAATCACCACAGGTCCGTTCCATGAATCGCTCAGCCATTACGTCTCCCGATCTGTCTGCACAGACGGTCAGCCAGCAGCCCTTAAAACCACGCAACGTCAGTCTGCTGAATATTATCCGTAACGCCGTCGGCGGCTTACCGGATATCGGCGTTACCCTGAAAGGCGTACTTGCTCTGGTAACGACTAAGCCGGAAAAGAAACAATCCATTGGTTTATTACTGGAACAACACGCCGCCAAACAGCCGGATCATATTGCTATACGCTATCAACAGCAGAAAATCAGTTATCGCCAGCTGAACGAAAAAGTAAACCAACTGGCGCATTACTTTGCCAGCCAGGGCATCGGCCACGGCGATACCGTTGGCGTGATGCTGGAAAACCGCCCGGAAACGCTGCTGGCGGTACTGGCTACAGTAAAACTCGGCGCTATTGCCAGTATGTTTAATACGTCACAGCGCGGTGAAGTGCTGGAGCACAGCATTAATCTGGTCACCCCCAAATTATTGATTATCGGCGAAGAAATGCTGGGCAATGTGGCGACGATAGAGCACTCGCTGCCAGCGGCATTAAAAAAGCAACTGTATTTCTGGCAAGACGGTCCGGCCAGCCAGCACGAATGTCCGGGTCATTATCAGAATCTGGAACAGGTGATTGCTGCACAAGCCAAGAATAATCCGGCGACGACCCAACAGGTGAAAATGCACCAGCCCTGTTATTACATTTTCACCTCCGGTACCACGGGCCTGCCCAAAGCCTCGGTCATGAGCCATTACCGCTGGTTTAAATCCATGGCGGGCATGGGCCTGGCATCAATGAAATTACGCAAGGACGACGTGCTCTACGTCAGCCTGCCGCTGTATCACAACAACGCTTTAACCGTATCGCTGGCCGCCGTATTGGGTGCCGGTGCCTGTATTGCGATTTCGCGTAAATTCAGTGTGTCGCGCTTTTGGGACGAAATCCGTGAACACGGTGCCACCGGCTTTTGTTATATCGGTGAATTATGCCGTTATCTGCTGAATACTGCGCCATCGGATAAAGACCAACAGCATAAAATCCGCGTCATTATTGGTAACGGTCTGCGTTCCGATATCTGGATGGAATTCAAACAACGCTTCAATATTAAACACATTAACGAATTTTACGGTGCCAGTGAGTGCAACCTGGTATTTACCAATGCGTTAAATCTGGATCAGACCGCCGGTATCTGCCCGCTGTCATACAACATCGTGGCCTACGATATTGAAAACGATGAACCCCTGCGAGATAAAAAAGGCTTTATGCTGCCGGTAAAAAAAGGCGGCACCGGCCTGTTAATTACCGAGGTCAACGATAAGCAACCGTTCGAAGGGTACACCGACGCCGACGCCAGCCAGAAAAAACTGTTCCGCGATGTGTTTAAAAAAGGCGATTGCTGGTTTAACAGTGGCGACCTGGTACTGAACCAGGGCTTTAAACACGTCGCCTTTGCTGACCGGTTGGGCGATACCTTCCGCTGGAAAGGCGAGAACGTCGCCACCACCGAGGTGGAATCTATCCTGATGGAATTTACCGATATCGAACATGCAGTGGTGTACGGTGTTGAAGTGCCACATACCGATGGCCGTGCCGGTATGGCCGCACTCACCCTGCGTGCCGGTGCCGACATAGACTGGAGCGCTCTGACCCGTCATCTGCGCGAGAAATTACCGGCCTACGCCATTCCGTTATTTTTGCGTCTGCGTCCACAGGAAGAAGTCACCGGTACGTTTAAATACCGCAAAGTGGAATTAAAAGACGAGGCTTTTCATCTGGCTAAGGTCAGCGATCCGCTGCTGGTTCTGGCCGGTAAACATGAGCCTTACCAGCCATTAACCGCAGCGCTGGAACAAGCCATTAATGACGGCCAACTCAGCCTCTGAATGGATTTTTCTGCCCGGATGGCCGGGCAGTTTCAGGCAACAGCCCACAATCGTTTACTGCTGTGGGCTGTCTATCATGTCGCCCAACGCCTGCAGATCGAAAGGCTTGGTCATATAACCATCCACCCCCGCATCCTGTGCCTGACGGATCTGATCCGGCAAGGCATCTGCACTGACCCCATAAATGCGCGCATGGCGTAATTCCGGAATCGCCCGTAATTTTTTCAGTACATCCAGGCCATGAATATCGGGCAGTCGCATATCCAGTAAAATCACATCCGGTGTGTGTTGCAGGGCCATATTCACCCCTTCCTGACCGGTACGGGCAATGGCCACTTCCATATTATCGCGGCGCTTCAGCCCCAACTCGACAAAACGGGCGTTAATCGGATTATCTTCGATATACAGCACACGGCGATGGGTATCGGCCATCAATGCGGCAGATTCATCTGCGGTATTGGGGCTGGCCATACCGGGGGCTGGCTGTATGGCATTAAAAGAGTACAGCGGTGATGCCTGCGGCAACTCCAGCCAGAAGCAACTGCCCTCGCCTTCACGGCTGCTGAAATCCAGTACACCATTCATGCGGCTGGCCAGTACCCGACTGATTACCAGCCCCAAGCCACTGCCTTCAATGCTGCCTTGCTCGGCTCCCAAACGCTGAAACGGCGTAAAAAGATCGGCCTGCCGTTCTTCTGCAATACCGCAGCCGGTATCGCGGATGCTGATGCGCAGACGACCGGATGCGGTGTTTTCAATCCGGATATCCACATGGCCATCGGCACGGTTGTATTTAATGGCGTTACTGAGCAGATTGAGCACAATCTGCTTGCAGCGTACCCGATCCGCACACACCCAGGGTTCGGCCACCGCACTGTGCATGCGGATACGGATACCGCGGGCAAAGGCACTGCCCCGCACCATCTCCTGGCATTCTTCCAGTAATGCCAGCAGCGCGACCGCTTCACTCTGCGGTTCCTGAACATGCCCTTCGAGCTTAACCAGATCCAGCACCTGATCGACCAGCGCCACCAGATGTTTACCGGCCCGCTCAATCAGCTCAATCGCTTCTTTTTGATCGGCATTGTGCAACTCCGCTTTCAGCAGCTGGCTGAAACCAATCACCGCGTTCAGTGGCGTGCGCAACTCATGACTTAGCCCGGCAATAAAGCGGGCATTCTCAGTTAAGGCCTGACCAGCGGCGGTGGGGGTTTGCGTACCGTAGGGTGACTCGCCAACCGCAGCAGCAGTATTTGACGATGCCGCGTCGGCGCTACGCGGATTAGCGGTCAGTAATATCAGTTTCTGCTCATCCTGCAGGTGAAGCTGTAACTGCAGTTGCCAGTCGTCTTCATACCAGCGCGATTCCTGCAGCCCATCGAGCACCTGAAAATGGTGGAACCACTCAACAAAGCCTTCCGACTCCAGCAGCTTTACATTACAGCCCGTCACCGAGCGGGCACTGAGACCAAAACGGCGGCCGTAGGCATCATTAGCCTGCAGCACTTCACCGTCCGAGGTTAACAGAGCCAGAGGCTGTGGCAGCACATTCAACAGGTGTACATCCGCGCCCGGAGCCGAATGGCTGAGCACCGGCAGTGCCGAAATGTCCAGCCGGATGGCGACAATGCCCATGGCTTCGCCTGCACCGTCACGCAGCACGTTTTTACTGGTCAGAAAACTGATCGCCCCAGCGCTGGTATGATCTGCGCCACCGCGGTCGGTTGTATCTGTCGCCGCACGCTGAGTGCCGACAAAGGGTTCGATAAAAACCCGCGCGCCATCGGCATGGCTGACTTCATCATCCGTCCGCTGCTGCAACGCCGCCCATTGCGGGGTAAACAGCTCACGGTCACTGCGGCCTGCCGCATCCCGTGAACGGATACCCAGCAGGCTTTCAGCGCGATGATTGAGCAACAGATAGCGTCCCTGCATATCTTTAACCGTTACCGCCGCCGGAGTGTGATCCAGCACGCTGCCAAGCCAGGCATGGTCGCCTTGCTGCAGACGTTGATAATCCGGCTGCGATGCCGCCAGGTCGTGCACAATCGCAGTAAAACTGCGCGCGCCACCCAAATTCATTTCACTGACCGATAAATGCAGCAGAAATTCGTCACCGTTTTTACGCAGCCCCGGCAGCTCCCGCCCACGGCCCATAACGGTGGCATGGCCATCAAGCAGATACTGGCGGATATACCCCTGATGCCGCTGACCATGACGCTTGGGCATCAGCATGGCAATGTCCTGTCCCAGAAGCTCATCGGCGTCGTAGCCAAAAATGCGGCATAACGCCGGATTGCAGGCCTGAATTTCTCCTTCGCTGTTAATGCTGACAATTCCTGCCGCAGCCGTATCAAACAACACCTGATACAGCTCGCTGTCGTTTTTCATATTCAGGCGGGTCACCATCTGTCTGACCCGGCCATAAAGACTTGGCATCCTTTGCAACTCCCAATACTTGGTACTATTGTTCAGTACATCCGATACTGATTACAATTCACTCAACTGTAGACCATAAAACCACACAAAGTAAATGGTATTTGGCGGTAATGGAAGATCCCCACAGGCCAATACGGAGAAACATATCCAGCCGCAAACCTTGTGATAACGCTGACCCCGCTTTCCTGTATCTACAGCCCTTAATCCAGAGACTGAACCTGCTGTAAAGCTTGTGATAGCACGCACCCGCTTCCTGCCCCCGTATCCGCTTAATCAGGAGACTGAACCTGCTGTAAAGCTTGTGGTAGCACGCACCCGCTTCCTGCTCCCGTATCCGCTTAATCAGGAGACTGAACCTGCTGTAAAGCTTGTGATAGAATGCGCCGCTTTCCTGCACCGGCCGCCACGTTGGCTGCCCTGACTGAATTCAACGAGGATGACCCGATGACCGTAGCGGTTGGTATCATCATGGGCTCTAAGAGCGACTGGCCCACCATGCAACACGCAGCAGATATGCTGGATAAACTGGGTGTGGCTTATGAAATAAAAGTGGTGTCTGCCCACCGCACGCCGGATCTGCTGTTTGATTACGCCAAAACCGCTCAGGGCCGTGGTATCAAAGTGATCATCGCCGGAGCCGGTGGCGCGGCTCACCTGCCGGGCATGTGTGCCTCACAGACCTCGTTGCCGGTACTCGGCGTGCCGGTTAAATCCCGCGCCCTGAGCGGCCTGGATTCGCTGCTGTCCATCGTGCAGATGCCCGGTGGAGTTGCCGTTGGTACTCTGGCCATCGGCGATGCCGGAGCGAAAAACGCCGGTCTGCTGGCTGCCCAGATTCTGGCCACCAGCGACAATGCCCTGCTGGCTAAAATCGACGCCTTCCGCGCCGAACAGACCGACAGCGTGCTGGCCGAACCCGATCCGCGCACCGCACTGTAAGCGTTAACGACCTATCCGGGCCCGGTACTGCCGGGCCCGACTTTTCTGAGAGTGAAGAAGCATGAAAATCGGTATTTTAGGTAACGGCCAGCTGGGCCAGATGCTGTCTGACAGTGTGCAGGACATCAGCGATATTGAAGTATCGCTGTACGACCTGCGTGCCCACAGCGACGAAGCTCTGGATGCATTTCTGGCCAGCGTTGAGCGCGTATCGTTCGAAACCGAAAATATCCCGGCACACATCGTTGCCCGTCTGGAAAGCGTTGCCGACAAGCTGTATCCCAGCCTGAAAGCGCTGAAAACCTTCCAGAACCGTCTGCTGGAAAAAACTGCCCTGCGTGCCGCCGGCATCGACACCGCCGATTTCTGTGCCGTTAATTCACTCGACGATCTGCACGCCGCGGTAGAACAGCTGGGCCTGCCCATCGTGCTGAAAACCACCACCGAAGGTTACGACGGTAAAGGTCAGTACGTACTGCGCAGCCCGGCCGATGCCGAACCGGCCTGGGCCGCCATTGGCGGACGCGAACTGATCGCCGAAGCCTTTGTCAGCTTCGAGCGCGAAACCTCCGTCATCGCCAGCCGCGACATTAACGGCAATATGGTGATCTGGCCGATGACCGAAAACGTACACCACGAAGGCATTCTGCGTTATTCGCTGTTCCCTGCCGCCGACCTCAGTGCCGAAAAAGCGCAACAGGCCGAACGCTATATCCGCCAACTGGCCGACAGCCTCGACTACGTGGGCACTATCACGCTGGAACTGTTCGACACCGCAAGCGGCCTGGTCGCCAACGAAGTGGCACCGCGCGTACACAACTCCGGCCACTGGTCGATTGAAGGTGCCACCACCAGCCAGTTCCGCAACCATATGCTGGCGATTGCCGGTCGCGCACTGGGTGACACCACGGCCAAATACCCGGCCGTTGCCATGCTCAACGTGATCAGTGATGAAACCCCGGCCGAAAAAGCCGCCACCATCGGCAACGCCTTCCGCCACTCCTATGGCAAAGAAGCGCGCCCGGCGCGTAAACTCGGCCACGTCACTGTGGTTGCCAAAAACGTTGCCGAACGTGACAACACCATCGACCAACTGGCAGATTTAATTCCTGCCGGTGTCTGGAAACGCTAAGGAGTTTTTTATGGCCAAGTCATTACAGGAACAGCTGCTGGCAGCCGGCTTGATCGATAAACAAAAAGCGAAAAAAGCCGCCAAAGAACTGAAAAAACAAGATCACCTGCAACGCACCGGACAAGACAACCAGCTTGACGAAGCCAAGGCCAAAGCCGAAGCCGTGCGCAAAGAAAAAGCCGAACGTGACCGCGCACTCAACCGCCAGAAAGAAACCGAAGCACAGCAAAAAGCCATTGCTGCGCAAATTAAACAGCTGATCCAGACCAACGCCATCAAAAGCGAATACGCCGATATTAAATATCAGTTTGTTGATGGTAAAAAAGTGAAACAACTGTACGTTGATCAGGCCGTCTGGGACCGCCTAAGCCGTGGCCAACTGGCCATCATTGCGCTGTTTGTTAACCCCAGCCAGAAAAGCTACGAAGTGATTCCGCTGCAGATTGCTGAAAAAATCCGCCAGCGCGACGAAAACTATTTTATTGTGATTGCCGAAAGCAGCCACGGTGAGATGGAAGAAGACGATCCGTATGCGGCGTATCAGATTCCTGATGATCTGATGTGGTAATTCATGGTTAATAAGAAGCCCGCGGATGCGGGCTTTTTTGTGGCTGCCCTCTCGTTCCTACGATGCAACTGTGCCCGCAAGAACTCCCACGCAGAGCATGGGAGCCAGATGAGAGCATGGGGCCAGATGAAATCTACCCTCTCGTTCCTACGCTTCGCGTGGGAATGCAACTGTGCCCGCAAGGTCCCCCACGCAGAGCATGGGAGCCAGACGAGAGCGTGGAGCCAGATGAAATCTACCCTCTCGTTCCTACGCTCCGCGTGGGAATGCAACTGTGCCAGCAAGGACTCCCACGCAGAGCGTGGGAGCCAGATGATGAAATCTGCTACTCGCAGCGATGCATACCTTCAAGCCACACCTGATACCGCTCTTTTGCCCTGTCAGTAACCCGAATGGTTTTACCGGCAATCCATGCCGGGCTGTATCTGCGGTTCAGTATGGCAATATTGATTGTCTCGCCCTGATCAGAGGTGCAGCCATCACCGCCCATACAGCGCAGATTCCGCAGCCAGCGCTTGTCCTGAAAATAATATGAATGCCCGTTACGGGTGAGCTTCACAAGATCAATCAGCACTTCGCCGTTTCCCGGTTCGATATAGGCTAAAAGCTCGCGAATCTTATGTTTCATAGGGGTTGTGCTTCATAGGGGTTGTGCTTCATAGCGACTGAGATTTCATATTTTTTTCCAAGTGACGATTCAATCACTGGATTCATTTTTCTGCATCCATTAAAGCGGGGGACAACCTCAGTGTGAATTAAAATGGTTATTCTATTTATTTTTAATCTGTCCTGAACGCTTTTTTATAAAAATTCTCGTTTGAAACGCCGAACTTTTGAACGCATATTTTTCATAGGAGATGACGTATTGAACTGAATCATGCGACCAAGAGTCCATTGTTCATACCAAGCAATACCATACAGATGATGATCAGTTAAACCTGAAATAAGTAAAAGTATTTCATTTATCGTAGACTCTAACTCGACAAGCAGATCATCGTATTTCCAGTCACGATACTCTTCGTGAAAATGTTCAGCGAGTAGCCCCAGTTGATTCCATTTATAACCCGTTTCAGGGAAATCCACATGCTGATTTTCAGATTTCAGGTGATGCCATTTAAGAACCAGCTTCCCCCAACCAATCAAGTAAGCAACCGTATCACTAACGCTAATCATCGTACCCTTAATGTTTCCCTCGACCGCGGATTTACGCGCCTTGCTTTCTGGAATGGAGCGATAATCAGCCATTAGTTTTGGAAATATTGAGTTTATGGCCAGCTCCAATTCTTCCTTGTTCTTGGGTACAGAAGACAATATAGATCTCCATTAACATAACAATCTATTAACGTGCATGCGCATTTATTAGCGTCGGCATTCAGGCCTTGTACATAAACTTGCAAATCAATTCCACAACCTGTTGATTTGAATATCAAATAAGCTAACACCGGCCTGAAAAACGAGCAAGCGCGAATAAGCCCCCGCTCTACAGGCATCGCAGCTATGGATTGCTGCTATACCCACGCACCGCATTAACCCGTGCAAATACCAGCGCCCCCAATGTCAGAATGGCGTACAGCACCAGCATAAAGATCAGTTGTTCCGGGTTGTCGGTGTATTCAAAGTGCAGAATCAGGCCGCCGCCAATCGCCAGACCGATAATGGATAACAGGGTAATAAACAGCGATGAATCGGTCAGTTTGCGGATACGGAAGTTGGCGATTGCCATTAACAATGACACCAGCAAAAAGGTAACGCTGCCGAATTCGAGTATGACTTTTAAGCCGCCGGCTAAAATCAGACCCATAGCCAACACCGCCATCATGGCGATGGCCGCCACCGGTATATTATTGCTGCGTTTTTCCAGACTTTTCGGGAAGAAGCCATCACCGGCAATCACCGCCACCTGACGTGAGGCGCCGAATAAGGTGCCGTTAATGGCGCTGCTGGTTGCCAGCACCGCCCCCAGCACTACAATATCGGCGCCGATATGGCCGAGTATTTTTCCGGCTCCGGCGGCCAGTGCGTATTCTTCGTTGGCGATAATATCGGCGGCGGGAATGGCCAGAATGGCGGCCACAGCAATCACCACGTACAGGGTAATGGCAATGGCGATGGCGCTGTAAATAGCGCGTGGGATATTTTTCTCGGGGTGTTCCATTTCTTTAACGGCGTTGATCACCAGCTGAAATCCTTCGTAGGCCACAAAGGTAACAGCGGCGACGGTAAGAATATTCAGCCAGGAGAATTCAATCTCCGGATGAATAAGCAGTTCGCTCAGGCTGGTTTCGCGATGCAGCAGTAAAATCACGGCAATCAGCAGTAATAAAATCAGTTTGCTATACACCATAATGTCTTCAATTTTACCCATGCCGCGCACGCTCCAGACATTGATCAGGGTAAATAACGCGATCACACCACAGGCCACCGCTTTGCGCAGATCGTTATTATCGGCAAAACCGGTGCCGCTTAACGCATAGGAAGCAAAGGTGTAGGCATAGAGGGCAATGGTACTGATGTAGCCAAAAATCACGTACCAGCCAATCAGCGCGGCAGCCAGTGGCGAGTTGGGAAAGGTACGTTTAAAAAAACCGTAGGTCGCGCCTTCGTCACGATAGTACACGCCCAGTTTTACGTACGAGTATGCGGCTAACGCCGCAATTAAACCGCCCGCCAGAATCGCCAGCGGCGTATAGGGGCCGATCAGCGCAACGGAAATACCGAGAATGGTAAAAATACCGCCCCCCACCATGCCGCCCAGGGCAATGGCCACTAATTCAGGCAACCCCAGTGCTTTGCCTTCGGTTTTGGCTTGCAGCCATAAGGGTAATTTCATCAGGTACTCCGGTGCGGTGATTCTGGGCAAGGACTGAACAACAACTGAACAGAGTTAAAAAAGCCGAGGGGTTTTCTGCAGAAATTCTGTTTCATCAGCACGAATAATCCTATGACTTATATCACTGGGCATGCATATGAAAAAGCTCTAAGGTAAGGCCTCAGCTGTCACTACAGGAAGTCATACCGTGAAAAAACTGCTGATATCTGCCGCAGTGGTGGTGGCTGTTGTCGCCGCGTTTATCCTGCGCCCGGCCAAGCCGATTGAAGTACGCATGGCCAAAACCAGCCAGGGTCTGGTTGAAGCTCTGGTCTCTAATACCCGCTCCGGCACGATTAAAGCCTGCCAGCGCTCCCGCCTTTCTCTGGCGTTGGGTGGCCAGGTTAACCATCTGTATGTTGATCAGGGCGATAAAGTCGAATCCGGTACATTATTGCTGGAATTATGGAACGACGATTTAAAAGCCGCTCTCGAACAAAGCAACGCTCAGGTGCGCATGGCCGAACTGAATAAAGCGTCCGCCTGTCGCCAGGCGCAGGCTGATCAGCGTGAGGTAAAACGTCAGCGGGAATTATTTAATAAAAACCTCTCCTCCCCTGAACAGCTCGACCGTACAGAAACCAGTGCCGAAATTACCCGTTTAAGTTGCCAGCAGAATGAGGCGCAGGTGCAGAACGCCAAAGCCAATGTCGCCGTGCAACAGGCGCGACTGGCGCAAACGCAATTGCGCGCGCCGTTTGCCGGTATTGTCGCTGAGGTCAATGGTGAAGTCGGCGAATACGCCACGCCGTCACCACCGGGTGTGGCCACCCCGCCCGCGATTGATCTGATTGATGATCGTTGCCTGTACGTTCGCGCCCCCATTGACGAAGTTGATGCGTCGATTATCCGCGTCGGCATGGCCGCACGGGTCACACTGGATGCTTTCCGTGATCAGGCCTTTACCGGCAAGGTCAGCCGCATAGCCCCTTACGTGGAAGATAAAGAAAAACAGGCACGCACCGTGAATGTGGATGTCACCCTCGATGCCCTGCCCGACGATGTGCAGTTGCTGGTAGGCTACAGCGCTGATATTGAAGTCATTACCGCAGCCAACCCGCAAACGCTGCGCATTCCGAGTGAAGCGCTGCTCGAAGGCAATCATGTGCTGACGTTGGCCGACGACGGTAAAACCCTGCAGAAAAAAGCGCTGACGCTGGGCCTGAGCAACTGGACCTGGACGGAAGTCAGCGCCGGTTTAACCGCAGAACAACCGATTCTGGTTTCGCTGGATAATCCGGCCGCCGTTGAAGGCGCAGAAGTGACGGTTATCGACGACGATAAGCGTCAGGCAGATCAGCCATGAGCCAGGCCAAATCTGCAGCCGCAGCCAACACCGCGCTCATTCACGTTCAGGCGGTTAATAAAACCTTCCTGCTCGGTGATGAGCCGGTGCATGCGCTGAATGATATCAACCTGAGTATTCAGGCCGGTGAGTATTTATCGGTAATGGGCCCTTCCGGTTCCGGTAAATCCACCCTGCTGAATATGCTCGGCCTGCTCGATGTACCCGATAACGGCCAATACTGGCTGAACGGTGCCGATACCGTGCCCATGAACGAAGAACAACGTGCAGTTTACCGCCGCAGCCATATCGGTTTTGTTTTTCAGTCGTACCATTTAATTCCGCGTTTAAGTGCCAGCGAAAATATCGAGCTGCCGTTAATTCTCGCCGGTATTGCGCCGGCAGAACGCAAACGCCGGCTGGCACCCGTTATTGAGCGTCTGGGTCTGGGCAGCCGTGCCGGACATTTGCCCAATCAGTTATCCGGCGGCCAGCGCCAGCGCGTAGCCATTGGCCGCGCCATTATTATGAAACCGCGCATGCTGTTGGCTGATGAACCAACCGGCAACCTCGACAGCCAATCCGGGGCTGAAGTGGTGCAACTGCTGGAAGAGCTGAACAACGACGGCATTACGTTGGTGGTGGTCACCCACGATGCCGATCTTGGCCGCCGCGCCAGCCGCCGCATACGCATGGTGGATGGCGTTATCGTTAACGACGAGCGCACGCCTTCTTCAGACACTCAAAGCCGTACCGATCAGAGCGACGCGCCATGATCCGCACCCGCGACCAGCTTAATTTCAGCATCCGCGCCCTGCTGCGCCAGCGCTTCCGCACGCTGATGCAGCTGATTGCGATGTCGATTGGTGTGCTGGCGGTGGTGTTATTAACCGGCCTCGGCGAAGGCGCGCGCCAGTATGTGCTGGGCGAGTTTTCGGTACTGGGCAAAGACATTCTGATTATGCTGCCGGGGCGCAAAGAAACCTCCGGCGGTATGCCGCCTATGACTGGCGAAGGCACGCGCGATATCACCCTGCAGGATGCCCAGAGCCTGCTGCGCCTGCCCGAAGTAGAGCGTATTGCTCCGCTGGTCGTCGGTAATGCCGAAATATCGCGCGGCGCACGCAGCCGTGAAACTCTGGTACTGGGTACCAACAGCACTTTCTTCGATATCCGCCATATTCAGCTGGCACACGGCCAGATTCTGCCGGAGCTGCCACTCGATCAGCCAAGCCCGGTCTGTGTGATCGGCACCACATTAAAACAAGAACTGTTTGCCGCCGAACCAGCACTTGGCCAGTGGGTTGGCATCGACACATACCGCTGCCGGGTGATTGGCATTCTGGCCGATACCGGCACCGGTCTGGGCATGAACATGAGCGAAGCGCTGATGATGCCAATTGCCAGCAGCATGCAACTGTTTAATACCGAAGGCGTGTTCCGGGTGATGATTGATGTGCGCTCGGCGATGGGCATGGGCGTGTTAAGCCGCCAGATTGAAGACATTATGCGCGAGCGCCATGACGGCCAGCTCGATGTCACCCTGATTACCCCGGACTCCCTGCTCAAGGCTTTCGACAATATTCTCTCGGTGCTGACCTTTGCCATTGCCGGTATCGGCGCCATCAGCCTGTTTGTTGCCGGGGTACTGATTATGAACATGACGTTGATTACGGTATCCCAGCGCACGGCCGAAATCGGGCTACTCAAGGCACTGGGCGCATCCAGCCGTGAGGTACGCCAGTTGTTTGTCACCGAAGCGGTGATGCTGTCGTTAGTCGGCGCGCTGCTTGGCACCCTGCTGGCCGAAATTCTGTTATGGCTGGCGCGCATTCAATACCCGGAAATTCCCTTTGCTGCGCCTCTTTGGGCCACGGCAGCGGCAACCGCCATTGCCGTTGGCTGCGGCTTTTTGTTTTCCTGGATTCCCGCCAGCCGCGCCGCACACATGGCACCGGTTACCGCCCTGCAAAATCAGAATGGTAAATAGGAGGCCCAATGCACAGTGCTGACTGGTTACATCTGGTGTTTTCATCCGTGCGCTACAACCCGCTGAAAAGCCTGCTCACCGCACTGGGTATTGCCATTGGTATTGCTGCCGTTACCCTGCTGACCTCGCTGGGTGAAGGTGTGCGCACCTATGTGATGGATAATTTCTCGCAGTTTGGTACGCGCATTATCGCCGTTAGCCCCGGTAAGAACGACACCGCCGGAATGGGCGGCGTGCTTAACTCGGTGCGCCTGCTCACCCTGGATGACTATCAAAGCCTGATCAACCTGCCCTACGCCGAACATGTGGTCGCCAGTGTACAGGGCACCGGCCCGATTGAATTTGGCGAGCGGGTACGCAATACCGATATTTATGGCACCACACCGAGCATGGTGCAGGCCTGGGACTTTCCGCTGGCCAGTGGGCGCTTTCTGCCGCAAACCCAGGGCGGGAATTCGCGTGCCTTTGTCGTGCTCGGCCACAAGGTCTGGCAGGAATTATTTAAAGGCAGTAATGCACTGGGGCAGTTTATCCGCGTCGGTGGCCAGCGCTTTCGCGTCATTGGTGTGATGAAACCCAAAGGCAGCATGCTCGGTTTTGACCTAGACGATATGGTCTACATTCCTGCAGACCGCGCGCTGACACTGTTTAACCGCGAAGGTCTGATGGAAATTGACGTAGTGTTTTCGGCAGCAACAACGTCGGAAAACATGCGCGAGATCGTACGCAAACGACTGGTAGAACGTCACGGTCAGGAAGATTTTACCGTCGTCACCCAGGACGAAATGCTGGAAAGCCTGAACAGTATTTTATCGGTGCTGACGCTGGGCGTTGCCGCGCTGGGCTCCATCTCATTACTGGTCGGCGGTGTCGGCATTTTCACCATCATGACCACCAATGTGCGCGAGCGTACGCCGGAAATCGGCCTGCTTCGCGCCATTGGCATTTCACGCCAGCAACTGCTCAGCCTGTTTCTTGGTGAGGCCGTATTATTATCGGTTATCGGCGCCCTCGCCGGTATGTTTGGCGCACTCGCGTTACTGGCGATAACCAGCCTGCTGATACCAGACTTTCCGGTGCAGCCAAGCCCACTGTATCTGATTATTTCGTTGATATTTTCGGCACTGATTGGCCTGTTCGCCGGCATTGGACCCGCCTGGCAAGCGGCTAAATTAAGCCCGATTGAGGCGCTGAGGGATGAGTAAAGGTGGGATCGCTGACCTCCAGCAGAGTCTGATTCGCCACTCCAAACGGCACATGCACCATGGCCAGGTCTTTGGCTTTAAGGTGGTCTAATTGATCATCGAAGAAGATATGAGGCTTGAGTACATTCAGAATCCGGCGTTTATCCATGCCACCGAGAAAGAAGGTTTCATTAGCCTCAACCCCCCAGCTCTTTAATGTGGTAATCACCCGTTCGTGGGCAGGAGCATTGCGGGCGGTAATAATGGCCGTGCGCAGCAAACGCTGATAATTCGGATTTTTAGCACGCAGCCTGTCTTCCAGTTCCTGCAGTTTCGACAACTTACGAAATAAATCCGCCAACAAACCCGGATTATGTTCTTTCTCGGAGTGCAGTGCTTCGTATTCATGGAAGCGCTCTAACCCTTCCTGTTTGAACACGGTTTCCGCTTCGTCATCCGCCAGTACACCGTCAAAGTCGAACGCGATACGCAGCTCTTTATCATCCTGCTGATCGGTTACCGCACCGGGTAACAGTAAGCCCGCGGGCGAACCCGCAGCCACCGCTGAACGTACATCCTCTTCATTACCTGACAAAAACAACGATGCATTAAACGCCGGAATATACGGAAAGGGAGATGCACCACCAGTAAAAGCGGCGCGGGAAATATCGAGTCCATAATGAGCAATCGAGCGGAACACGCGCCGCCCGGTTGCTGTGGAGTTACGCGACAGCAATACCACCTCCACCGGAGTTTCTTGCGGAAAATGCTGGTTAAATGCAAGAAAGCGGCGAATAAACGGAAACGCCACTCCCGTGCCAAGCACGATATTCAGCTGCTCTTCCTGAAACTGCTTATAGGCTGCCGGGCCTTGCTCTCGGAATACCTTGTCAGATTCCGATAAATCAAACAGCGCACTGGAAGATACGGCGATAACGAGCTTATCTTCGATGGGGAATGGCATCAGTTACTCCAGATTATGTCAGCATTTTTTTCAGCTAAAAGAGTCTGAATCTGCTGCTTAACCGTATGCGCCTCTTCAAACGAACAGTACCCCAGACTAACCTTGTCGGCAGCTGTTCCTTTAGGTGTCGCCTCCGCAAAACCGTGACCTGCCTTCACTGCCCCAGTATCAGTAATGAGGTATCTGTCGTGAAAGAATTTATCCGGAACTTTCACCCATTCACATTTGAAAGTATCTGACACCAGGCTTTCATATTCCCGCATCCATACAGCTTCGGGTGAAGCACAATCGCAAGCGGTAATAACCCTCAACTGGGTACACCCAACAGTTGCTGCTGTACGAATTAGGGCTGCAAGAACTTGGTTTGATCCCAAATTAAAATAGTTATCTACTAACCACACTTCCCGACTGATTCGAAGCAATGGCTCAAGCGCAGCAACGATGTCTGCAACTGTACGATCCACCGAATAACTCGGTGATATCTGCCAATCCTGAACCGACGACAACTGAGTGAAATCATAAGCCAGTGGTGGATTGGGCGCTGGTGCAATAGAAACATCGAATTTACGGATAGATTGCTGCCCGAGCCACCAATCGTTCCAAATTGGTACCTCTGGATCGATTTCACGATTGAGTGGCAAAAGTATTTGCCGATCCTTTAGTTCAACCTTACCTCTGGCTTTGTTTAACCAACTTTTAATTGTTTTAGCCAGAACAGGTTTAAGTTCATCTGCAGATTGTGCAGCTTTCACTGCCGCCATTGCATCGTTAAGCCAATGCTGTCTGTCGGCAACCAAATAGCGGCCTTTTTCAAAACCAAACTGTTCTCGTAACGCGAAAAAGCAATCACTATCTGCCATACAGGCAGGATCAACCGCAACCTCCTTGTACATCAGAACAACTCCTCGTCTCGCTCATCGAAAAAGCCACCGGGCCAGTTGTGTTCGAAGTCACCATCTTCCGTTACTATCTGACGTTCACTGACTACGCCATTTTCGTCAGCACTTAGGTACACCACAGCAATCTGATCGGGCGTTATGCCATTTTTTTCACGAATACGTCGCAGTAATCGCAACACCAAATGCTCGCTGTGGGTTTCGATCAGAAAGCTGCGGTCTTTACTACAACTCAGGAACAAATCTCCAAGCTCTACCTGAAACCGTGGATGCAGATGTAACTCAGGCTGTTCCACACTGATAAGCTGAAGATGCTCATGTAGAGCCGCTGCCAATACCGGTATGACTTGCGAAATACCGGTGCCCAGTTGGCTTGCTGCTAACGGGTATTGCTTACCCTTTTCGACAAATAGCAGGTGACGTTTACGCACAAGATAATGACTGTCATCTTCGTAGCATTCGCCATTGTTTAAAGATTCAAATAACGACCAGTTCTTCAACTCATAGCCGGTATTCAGCTTATCTTCATCGCTCAACCAGCGGTTGCACTCCCGAACAAGACGCTGATTCGCGTCATTGGTTTTCGGGTTTCTGTGCAGCAAATCCCAAGCAGCTCGTCCATCCGCCCAATTCCGTTGCTCGGGGTTTGGGTTAGGCACATAGTCAAAATCCGGAATCACCCGAACGGGTCCGATGGCTACATAAGATTTCAGGAAACGACGAGCCAGATTGATGGGTTCGAGAAATGCAAATGTTAGAAAGTTGGTGACCATCAGGTAATTGAGGTGATCCTGACTTGGTTCCAGCTCGCTGTATCTCAGGTTTGTTTGCAGCACACTTGCTTGCTCAGGTATTGCTCCCCATTGACACTTTACGCCTATATCCCGGCCATAAGGTCTGACTCCCTCATAGGAAAGACTACTGAGCCCTGGGGTCTTGGTGAAACGCCCTGGAATCAGCTCATCCAACACAGATTCCAGACGGGTATTGCTCAATTCAGGAATATCTTCAGCGGCTGTATTAAATTCCTCCAGCCAATCTTCAGGGGTCAGCTGTAGTTGCGCGTGTTCAGTTTCCGTTAACGCCAGAGGATGCAACAGGTTGAGCTGGGAAATAAGCGTTTGCTTGCCATCGTCACTGCTGGATATCCGCCCCATAAACTGTTGATTAATCCATACCTGATAGCTCTGAACATAGGCTTGCTCCAGCATGTGCGACCAGGCAACTGTAATTTCTAAGGCAAAATGCTCTACAGAACCTGCAAAATCGGTCAGCTGTAGCGGTTCGCCATTGAATCGCTGAGCGAGATATTCGAAGTCTTCGTCAAACGATGGATAAATGGTATTGCCAAGCTCCAGATCCAACCGGATTCCGATGGGTCTATTCAGATCGCCACCATTAACCAAGGAACGGAATCCACCAATAGATTTATCGCCCAGCGCATCCAGCTTCTGCGGATCGCAATGGCCCTTCTCCAGAATCTGCTGCACATAGGCCAGAGCCATCAGGACTGAACTTTTACCGACACTATTAGGGCCAAACAGCAAGGTCACTGGCGCAATGTCAATTTCCTGCCGATCTTTAAATGACCGGAAGTTGGTTAGGGAAATTTTTGTAATTCTCATAGTTCGCTACTCAGTTGCCCGCTCTCTGACATGGATTCCAAGAATCCAACCGTTGGTTTTGCCTGTAATAGCCCCGATCTGGCTTTGGCTTGAGATCGGGAAAACCCCTCACTGCTGTGTGTTCCAGCTGACAAATATTCCTGAGCTATTCACGCAAGTTCAACAGGAGCTCATCACTCCAGATAGCAGCAATAGAATCACTTTCTGTTTGCTGGTGCATGAACAGGTAGTCCGGTGGAAACTCAAAGGCCAGTCGGTCGTCTGCATCGCACTGTTGCGCGATGAACTTTTCTGCGCTTTTTAACCATGTATCCCGATAACGCGCCTTTTTCTGTGATACCGAAAGGCTTTCCGATTCAAAACTATGTAACGACTGGTCGATATCCAGAATCCGGATCTCAAAGCGTTCGGGCAGCGCGTCCCGGCTTGTTGCTTCGCCGTCATTCAAACCTGACGGCTCTTCCTGCAGCAAGCCTTCTTCCTGCAGCCATAATTTATAACAGCGTTCCCAGGTATCGCTGTCGGTCACAATACACACGTCAACCGCCGGTGTAAGGTGCTGGGATTTTGCCAACAAGGTAAAGAGTTCGAGTTTGGCTTTGAGGTGTTCGGCACCTTGCCAAAAGCTGCGCAGGCGAACGAGATCTAGCCGCCAGCCGATGACCGGATTATTTACCGTTTTGCTCATGCCCGACCCAATCCAGCCAGACTGAAGCCGTCTATATCGCTGTTATCGGTCTTAACATCGCCGCTCTCAAAGAACATGGCCAACACTTCGGGGATGGTCGATTGGCCATCGTCATAACCACCGATGATGCCCGTAATAAGTCCGTCGATGGGTATAGCCCCGGTGGCACGGTAGCCGCGAACATGGCTGAGTTTGACGGACTTTAAGTGCATGATGATTTCCTTATCTACCGCTGGCCGGAGACCAATGCGACCGGATCACATTGGCACAGCCGCAGGCTGGGGCAAAGCCACGAGCACAGGGATGTGCGAGTGAATGCTTTTGGCTTTTCACAGTTCGCCCCGGAAGGCTTTTTGGCTAATAGAGTCAAAAATAGTCTCCTCACTGAACTTTAATGAAACAGCCTTAGCAGCCAAAACTTTTTCTTTAATTACTGCAAATCGTTTAAGCGCAAGCTCACTTGGGACAGGAACCTGAATATTTCCAACTATTGTCTTGTTCAAATTTGGCATGGTCGCACCCTGCGATTCCGACTCTAAATAACTTTTTATCGCCTCACTCGAGAGAAATTTATTCAGATACTCAGAAAATATGCCAACTTCGTTCGGCCTGATAAATAGGCTACCTGTTCCACACAACCAACCGCTTTCCTTTTCAGTGACAACTGCACAACGCCCCATCTCACCTCTTCGCCCCATGATAATATCCCCTACCATAAGGTGATATTCGGGCAGCTCTGCATGCTTCTCCGCCGAAATTGTCAGATCACTTTTAGGAGCAATCTGTCCTTTAACAATATGAGTAGGATTAACAAGAGGAATGCCACCTTCGATGTAATCCTCTTTATGTAACTGAGTTCCAAATGGGCCAATTTGTATTGTAGATATATCCTTCAGCGCCTTAACCTCCCACCTCTTCGGATTGGTCACCGGGTCGCCAAACATGTCCAGAAACACGGCGCGGAGGAAGTCGTCAGCGAGCTGGATGGCTTGCTGGCGTTTGCGGCGGATGGCGTCGGCCTTGTCGAGGATGGCGGCGATGCGCTTTTGTTCGGCTAGCGGTGGGAGGGGGATTTCAGAATCATAGAAATCATCCCGATTCAGACCAGGTATAGAAGTAGTAATAGTCCTTTGAGACAGATTTGCCTTTTTTAAGGCGTAGTAGAGATAGCGGAGATCAACAGTATCTTTTTCTAAAAGTTCAAGATAATAAGCAGTATCAATTATCCAGCCGCCATTTGGTGCCCAAATAACTTCACCAACCGAACCTTTTCTTCCGACAATAAGCGTTGGGTAATTAATCAAAGCTTCAGAATGAACACCAACTTGGCCAGAACTACCGAATACTTCGAATGAACCCGACTCATCTCTGAATTCTTTCTTCAAAGCTTTCCCATAGTGAGCCTTAGCTATGTCTCTGACCTTCACCATCGGCCACGTCACAGCATCCCCTCCAGCTCATCCAGGTCACTGAGAATTTCGTTTTCCAGTTCCTTCAGGCGTTTCAGAATGTCTTTCGGGTCTTCGTATTCTTCCTGTTGGTACACCACTTCTTTATAGCGGTTGATGCTGAGGTCGTATTTGTTAGCGCGGATGTCGTCGGCGCTGACAATAAATGCCTTTTGGGTTTTGTCGCTGAATTCGTCAGACGTCGGACGTCCGGCGTCTGACGCTAAACGCCCCGCCATATACTGCTTCCACTTAGCTATGGCATCCGGCAGGTCATTGCTGTTTTCGCCTTTTAATGGCGTGCGTTTGTCATCGAGAGAGAAACCATCAGCTGCCAGATCGTAAAACCAGACGTTATCGGTACGGCCACCTTTGGTAAAAAAGATAATGGCGGTACTGACGCCGGCGTAGGGTTTAAATACCCCGGATGGCAGGCTGAGAATACCTTCGAGCTGGTTGTTGTCGAGTAATTCGGCGCGCAGTTGCTGGTGTGCCTTACTGGAGCCGAACAGAACGCCGTCGGGTACGATCACGGCGGCACGGCCACCGAGTTTAAGCATGCGTAAAATCAGGGCAATAAACAGCAGTTCGGTCTTTTTGGTTTTAACCTTTTTTAAGATATCCGGTGATACGTCGCCTTCGTCTAGGCTGCCTTTAAACGGCGGGTTGGCCAGAATCAGGTCGAAGCCCTGTTCTGCTTCTTGCGGGAAGCGTTCTTTAAAGCGCTGGCTGAGGGTATCCTGATAATGAATATCGGGTTCGGCCACGCCGTGCATCACGAGGTTCATGGCGGCGATGCGCAGCATGGTGGCGTCAAAGTCGAAGCCGTGGAACATATCGGTGTCGATGTGTTTACGGTGCTCACCCAGTAAGTCGCCGGTGTACAGCACCTGCTCCAGGGTTTCGCCTTTGTCGTCGGTAACGCTGCTGCGGATGGTGCCTTCGGCGGAGGAGTATTTCTCCAGCATGAATTCGTAGGTGGTGCTTAAAAATCCGGCGGTGCCACAGGCAGGGTCGCAGATGCGGTCGGTGGCTTGCGGGTCCATCATGTCGATCATGGCGCGGATAATATGGCGCGGGGTACGGAACTGGCCGTTAATACCGGCGGTGGTGAGTTTACTGAGCAGGTATTCGTACAGGTCGCCTTTGGTGTCGGATTTATCTAACGGCAGGTCGTTGACCATCTCGACGGCCTTTACCAGCAGTGAGGGTTTTTGCACCATCAGCTGGGCGTCTTTCATAAATTCTGCAAACAGGCTGCCTTCCACACCGGCGGCGCTGTTTTTGAAGTAGGGAAACAACTCGTCTTTGACGGTGGCCATTAATTTATCGGCACTTTCAATATGAACCAGGTTGCTCCAGCGCAGGTGTTGTTGCTGGTCGTTAAAGCGGCGGTTAAAAGATTTGCCGGTGCGCTGGCTGCGTTTTTCGTCGCTGGTTTCGTTCATATCCAGCAGGCGGGCGTACATCAGAAAGGTGATCTGTTCGATGACGGTTAACGGGTTGGCGATGCCGCCAATCCAGAATTCTTCCCAGAGTTTGTCGATTTTGCTTTTCAGTTGGCCGGTAATCATGGCTGTTTGTGCTCTTAAATTCGTGTGTCAGTTGCTTGTGTCAGCCACTGCTTTGGCCGCGGGCTTACGCTGGCCGGATTGTACCGCAAAACCGGCAACAAACCGTGCGATGAGCGTGGCCTGTTCGTCTTTAAACAGGCCGTCGATGCCATCCTGATGCAGCTGGCTGAACGGCGCTTCGTACAGGCGCTCGACCGTCATGCTGCCGCTGCGGCAGATTTCGCTTTTCAGCAAGCTGATAAAGCGCTGTTGCAGGCTGTTGAGGTGGATATGGTGCTGCTGCAGAAAGTGGCTGAACTGCGCTTCGATGGCGTCACGGTCGAGGCCAATAATGGCGCGCAGCAGCTGGTCGATGCCAACGGCAGAATCGGGGAAGAATTCTTTCAGCAGGGTTAAATCGACCCGGCTGTTATTGGTGTGCACCATGGCGTTAAGGTCGTTTAATTCCTGCTCAGTAATGGCCTCCCCCGCCCGTATTTTCTTCAGGATCGGGTTGGTGGCAAACAGCGGCGTTAAGGTGGCTTCAACTTCGCGGCGGTAGATTTCGTAATCGACGGTGCGGATATTGGTTTTTACATCCGCTATTTCGTATAAACCTTCGTCTTCTTTGATATCGATGATGGGCGTAACGTCGACCGGCTCCGGGTTTACGCTTTTATCGCGCAGATGAATGACGCTGCGGATATCCTGGCGGGCATGTTCCAGCGCCTGCACCAGATTGCGGCTGCCCTGCTCTGCACTGCCTGACTGATCAGAGGCTTCGTTGTCTGGTTTCCAGAAGTCATCCTGTTGCAGCTTTGCGATGGTGGCGGCTTTGCTGCGCACCTGATTAAGGTGCATCGACAGGCTGCGTACTTTTTGCTGAATCGGCTGGCGGGTGTCGTCAATCAGCTTGGATTGATTTTTTGTGCGATTCAGCAGCTGGGCGTACTGGGCATTGACGATATCCAGATCGAAACGCAGGGCTTCGCCCTCTCCCTGAATATTGCGCCATTGCATCAGAGGGGCCATTTGCTCCAGCAGTGCGCTTTTGGTGGCGGGTGAAAACTGCAGCAAGAGTTCGCGGTTGGCGAGCTGTTCTTTTAAGCGCCAGTTATCGCGGATGGCGATGGTGTTGTCATTCAGGCTGTCGATGTCCTGTTTGATCAGGTCGATCATCAGGGTGAAGTCGCTGATGGCGCCTTGTTTAAGGGCTTCTTCGGCAAACATCAGGCGCGCTTCAAACAGCTTCTGCGCCAGTGATTTGGACGGACGCTGTTCTTCCTCATCGTGTTCGATATTGAAGTAGTCAAAATTACCCCAGTGGTCGAAGATCAGGAATTTTTCTTTATCGCGCGTGCTGCCGTCCGGGTTAAAACCAAACAGGCCTTTGCATAAACGCGTGCCACGGCCAACCATCTGCCAGAATTTGACCTTGGATTTTACCGGTTTGGCGAACACCAGGTTGAGTACCTCGGGTACGTCGATGCCGGTGTCGAGCATATCGACGGAAATGGCGATGGTGATCTGGCTGGCGCTGCCGTCGTTGAGTTTGAAGTCGTCAATCAGTTCTTCGGCGCGCTCGTATTTGCTGTGAATTACACGGCAGAAGTTGCCGGCGGAACCCTGAGCGAAATCCGGGTACATTTCGTTAAACAGCTCGTACAACAGCTCTGCGTGTTTGATGTTACGGGCAAAGATCATGGATTTGCCCAGGGTCTGACCGTCGGCCAGACGCAGGCCGTTTTCCATCAGGTTGCGCAGAATCGCGCGGTTGGTGTCTTTGTTGTAGATGGCCTTGTCGATGAGTTTGCTGTCGAAGTCGAGGGTGTTGGGGTCGATCCCCTGGTCTTCGAGTTGGGCGATCTGTTCGTCTGACAGGTTGTTACCCTTAATGCCCTCACGCAGAAACTGGGTGGTATGCGCGACGACTTTAAACGGCACCAGATTGCGGTCTTCAATGGCTTTTTCCAGCGGGTAGTTGGCGGTTGGCTGTTTGTAATCGCAGCCAAACAACTGACTGGTGGAACGGCTGATCATTTCAACCGGTGTAGCCGTAAGGCCAAGCTGAATGGCATCGAAATATTTGAACAGATCGCCATAAACGTTATAGATGGAGCGGTGCGATTCGTCGGCGATAATCAGATCGAAATACCCGACGTCGAAATTCTCCATAATGTTCATCATGCCGGGATAGGTGGAGATATAAATCCGCGCTTTGGTCATATCGGATTTTTTGCTTTTGCCCACCACATACACAGGCTCTGACATAAAGTCGGCGTAGGCATTGCCGGCCTGCTTGCGCAGCTCGGTGCGGTCACACAGGAACAGCACACGCTTGGCCCAGCCGGCTTCAATCATGCGTTTACTGAGTGCAATAGATACCCGGGTTTTACCAGTGCCGGTAGCCTGCACCACCAGCGCCTTACGGTGGTTATTGCTGTAGCGCTCGCACACGCGGGTGATGGCTTCAATCTGGTAATCGCGCCCGGCAATGCTGGTATCAATCGGAGTTTTGATCAGACTGTTTCGTTCGCTGCGCTGGCGAATAAGGTATTCCAGACTTTGTTTGGCGTAGTAGCCATAGAGCTTACGCGGCGCTTCGCCCTGGGCATCGTTCCAGAGGGTAATATCACGGCCATTGGTGTAAAAAATCAGTGGCCGCTGAGCGTATTCTTTCTCTAATGCGTCGGCATAGAGTTTGGCTTGCTGTTGGCCTTTCTGGCTGCTTTCGCGGGCGCGCTTGGCTTCGATCACCGCCAGCGGTTTACCGTTATCGCCCCAGAGAACGTAATCGCAATAGCCGATACCTGTGGTGGTCGGCTGACCACTGACCTGCACTTCGCGGCTGACCTGTTCGGTATCACCGTTTTTCAACAGGTCGATATCCCAACCGGCGGAGTACAGGTCCTGATCGATCATACGGCGTCGGGTTTCTTCCTCGTTGTAATCGAGGACGCTGCCTGCAGCCTGGTTACGCTGTTTCAGCTGTTCGAGGGATTCCACCAGCTGCAGATCTGCCAGTGCTCTATCTTTGGCCTGCAACTCTTGCTGCAGACGGGCGTTTTCGGCCTGCGCCTTAAGCTCAGCCTCCTTTACCGCCTCCAGCTCTTCCAGCGCCTGTTCCAGCCGCGCCTGATGCTTGGCCAGTTCGTTAGCAGAAGGCTGTTTGATTTGTTCAGGGGCTTTGAAAGGCGCTAAATCGCTTTTATTGCCCACGCCGGTGGATATCAGCAACCAGCCGGCGAGAATGTGTGCTTCTTTGAGCAGCCATAATGGATCGGAGTCGTTGAACTTACCTTCGTGAGCGGCGCGATTACCGACTTTGCGGATGGCGTGCAGCTTATCGACAATGCCGCGATCGACAATACTGGCGAAACTGTGGTTATTCAGACGATCGATAAAGTTTTCGTTCGGGTATGACGGAATTTGATAGCGGTCGAATACCACCCCTACCAGTTTCTCGGCGAAGCAGCGTAATTTAACCAGCGCACTTTGTGGGTCGCTGTGGGCGTAGGCTTCGGCATGGGCGGCGAGATTGGCAAGATCCTCCCAGTGGGGGCGGAGGTTTTCGAAATTGATCGATTCCTGATATACCTGAGTCATCTTTACTGCTTCTTCCTTTGCTATTCAGCCGCCAGTGTTTTGTCGGTTGCCTCTACCAGGTTTTTAAAAAAGGTTACGCACTTTTTCATATCTTCTCGACTGACAAGATGACCGGATTGTTTGTCCATCACCGAGCGGTGAACCGCATCACCACGCTTTTTGATCCACTCATCGAGGCGGACCGTTGAGGTTTTGCTCTCAAAGCCCGCCCAATTCCAACCGGCTGTTACATCAATATTCAAAAAACGCTCAAACAGCTCTTTGGTTTTTCTGGTATTTGGCGTATGAAAATATTTCAGCTCTCTTTTGAGCGTTTCTGTAACGAAACGTGCAACCTGAGATCCATCCAAAGTCCGCATTTGGTTTTGAAGCACTTCGGTAATCCGATCTTCAACATAGGTTTCCCAAGCGGTTAACGACATAATCAGTGCAGCGCGTTTCAATTCTTCCGGATCACGGTTGTCGATTCGATCCCGATTGAGCTTATCATAGGCATCCAGTATGCGTTCTGCATCCTGAATGGCGATATCAAAATTGTCTCTGGCCTTGGACATAGATATTCCTGAAATTAATAACTACACGAGTTCGGTTGTAAATCAATCCAGCGGGAAAAACGATGCAGCGGATCGCATATACGGCTCATTGAACGGTCGGCATTACCGATCAAAGTGCCGTGAACGGACAATGATCTATTATCTCTAGCACCTTGTATTTTCTTAACCAAATCCTGCGACACCGGAAACGCGCCATCACTGACAATCATTATGTCTGCTTTTTCCCACTGTTCCTTCTCAGATTTTTCCAGCGCTAAGCGTAAGGGGCCTTCCGCATCCGTACCGCCACCAAATGACATTGATAAAAACAGAATCATACGCTCAAAACCATCTTTAGTTGGGGTCAACTCCAGCTCTTCAACTTCGCCGCGACTACCGAACAAATAAACAAAACAGGCACGCTTTTCCTTTTTGGCAACAGACAAGCATTCAAGAACCAAAGCCTTGGCAATGTTCTCTGGTGTGCCATGCATTGAACCAGAAGTATCAAGACAAACAATCATCGGGCCACAATGTTTATTAGCCTGCTTACCGGGTTTTTCTTCACGAATTTTCTGTTCCTTCTCAAACTCCTGACTCAGCAATTCAGTGCCTTCAACGGCATAGCTCAGCAAAGCATGTTCCGCCCGACGGGCGTGCCAGAGTTTTTTGAGCACAGGATGCCCAAGAAATGCAGCCTCCTGAGGCAGCATGCGACTGATTGAATCTGAGCGTGTTATTCCTTTTGTTTCCATAGGTACTAGAGGGGTAGAGACTTCGATTTCACGACGAGCTAAAAAGCTCATGTGGGAAATAATTTCTTCGATAACGGGCTCTCCGTCGCAATCTTTCATGCGCCCCAGCGTTTCAATCACTTCGCGTAATTGAGGCAATTGCTCGACTAGCCTGTGTAAGCGCACCAGATTCATCCAGCCGTGGCTCTGCAAAACGCCTTTCGATAGATCCCAACCAAGCCCAGTGATCATACCAAGGTCATTAAAAACACTTTCGAGCTGCTGCCATACGGCTAATCTCTCATCCCACTCATCTGAGAAAAAGCCAACAGAACCTGTCAGCGATTCGAGCCACGCCATTAACTCACTCTCTGCCCGAATAGCTGCTGTTGCCTGTGCAGAAAGTGTTGCAGATTTCTTCTTTTGTTTTTTGCTTTTCTGGGCATCCACCCCCTGCTGAAGTGCCAGCAATTGCTTTTCTTTCTGCTCTTCGAAATGCTGCAGAGCCAATACGCGCTGAGTGCCCTGCTTACGCTCTAACGCAGTAATCAGGTCCAATACCAGAGCATCAGTCACGTCTTCATTGTCTTTGCAATAACGCGCTATACCCGATTGGTCAATGCGTTCCAGGATTATCTGCTGTACAGGTTCGGGCAACCAAGGGCATGGCGATACCTGTTCCGTTCCGGCTAACAGAGCCTGTCGCAGCTGAGTGAAGGACCGGCAACGATCTGCAAGCTCACCACCAGTATGAGTGACCACCGCAGGGAGAATGGAGTCTGGTAGTTGATCGATATAGCTGAACTGGTTGTCTAACTGATGCAGCATTGCTCCGGATACAAACATTTGCCCCTGAGCTTTAGGCAGAGCTTGTATATCAGTCACAAAGTTCACCTTCCATCACATCATCTTCAGCAGCATCGTCATCTTCAGCAGCAAGTGCCTCAAGAACGCTATCTTCGACAGGCAGGTTTTCAAAACCATTGATCAGCGCTTCAGCACTCTGGAGTAAGGTTTCTGTATGATCTTTAGCTTTGCTGATATTGGCTGTTATTACAGGCATTAGGGCTGGGTTAATCCAAAGATGCTCTGCAAAAACCTGATCAACCATTTCTAACTTTCCGCTGAGGCGCTCAATGTGATTTTCGATCTCCTTTTTTATAGAAGCCGCCCCATATACTCGCTCCTGAATATGAGATGCTGAGTATTGAATCGGTTCCATAATGGGGTCGTTAGGACGATCTATCATTACTGGTTTATTTTTTTGGTCATAGCTCCAACGTTTCTCGTCTGTTGTTTCACTATGGTTTTCATTTAGATAGAGCTTTTCACCATCAGAGTTGGTTTTCTGATACCGACCTGTTGAGTTGGTCGTCTGCTTACCATTGGGTGTTTTGTACAACAACTTACCATCAGCATTCATTTTTTGACGCCGCGCGTTGCTATCCTCTTTTAGCTTTGACTCCCAGGCCACCATCAATTTTTTTACGCGATCAACTGAAAAGTCGCCACTTACGGCAATCGCTTTTTCATACACCTGCTGCAACCCTTCCAACTGCTTTGGCTGTTGCCATAAACAGTGCGGCAAGATCCAGGCATCATAGTTCGACACCTGATTAAAACCTGAAGTAAAGGCCGAAACCTTCATCAGTTTAACCAGCTTGCGCCAGCGGCGGTCGGAAACATAAATGCTTTCCTGCTGCAGATAACGACGAAATTCGTTGCACAGTTCAATTACATCCGGCGTCAGTTCAACTTTTTCAGCCAACTGTTGCACTTGTGCCAGATCTTCAATTTTCAAGCGAGTGGATAAATCGGGATCACATGTTTCATTACCCAGTGTCAGCAAACCAGTGAAGCTGCTGTCAGACACAGGATGCACAAAACTACGCAGCATAAAACGGTCGTACAGGGCATCCAGCTCTTCGCCCTCTGGCAATTCATTACTGGCGGCTACCACCGAAATCAAAGGCACTGGATAGCGGCGATTACCGTTATCGAACTGACGTTCATTCAATAATGTCAGGAGGCTGTTCAGAATGGCGCTGTTGGCTTTGAATATTTCATCGATAAAGGCTACCGATGCTTCTGGCAGGTAACCGCTGGTTAAACGCTTGTACTGGTCCTGCTCCAGCGCCTGAATCGACAGTGGCCCAAAGACTTCTTCCGGCACGGAGAAGCGCGTCAGGAGTCTTTCGAAGTAATTAGCCTCGACAAAAACACTTTTGAGTCGTTTAGCCAGCTCACTTTTTGCAGTTCCGGGCGGTCCCAGCAGCAGCACATGCTCACCCGCCAATGCTGCCAGCAGAATCAGCTTTACCTGCTCAGTGCGTTCGAGCAGTCCCCTATTCATTTCACCAATTAGTTTGGCAATTTTCTTCTTTCGATCAGGCAGTGAGGCAATGATATTATTTTTCAATGTTCATTCCTTTGTTAATACTTTCTACTTCAGAGCAGTGCGAATTCAGTCAGTCTCCATGCGGTGCCTGACTTTCACGCCCGCACTAAAAATCACGAGTCGCATAAATATTCTTGCAGCGTGACAACCACACAGCGAATGCCATGCCAATTTTCAGGAAACGATTTAGCGACCTAAGAAATGTCCAACCGCTTAATCCAATTGCTTAATGTCTGGTAGTTTTCAATGCCGAGTAATTTGGCGGCAAGCTTCTTTTTTCCCTGCGCAGCATCCAGCGCGCGAAGTATGTAATGCTTTGATAATTCATCAATAAGCCCTTGCAAATCAATACCTTGAGAAACATCACGATTCATTATGCCGGCGCTATCTGAAGCACGTTCAGGCATGTGAAAAAGCGCCTGGCGCATGTCTTCGGCGGTAATCTCATTGCCCTGACACCACAATGCTGCACGTAACAGCGTGGATTGCAGTTCTCTGACGTTACCCCGCCAAGGGTGCGAAATAATAATATTTAATGCATCTGGGGAAATTTTCTTATCTTTCAGGCTGTCGTCTTCTTCAGCCAACATGCTCAACAGCCGATTTGCCAGCAGAGTAAGATCGCCCTTGCGTTCTCGGATGGGTGGCAGATGAAGAACGCCAACCGCAATGCGATAGAAAAGGTCTTCCCGAAAGCTGCCTTCGGCGACTTTCTCCATCAGGTTTCTGTGTGTTGCCGTGATCAGACGGACGTCAACTTTCTGTTCTTTGCTAGCGCCAACCGGAGTGAATGTGCCGTCCTGTAATACCCGCAACAAACGCACCTGAACTGAGGGCTCAAGCTCGCCAAATTCATCCAGAAACAGAGTTCCGCCATCAGCCTGTTCAAATACTCCAGATTTGTCTGACATTGCACCGGTAAAGGCGCCCTTCTTGTGGCCAAACAAAACGGAATCGACCAGCTCTGCCGGTATGGCACCGCAATTCAGCGAGATAAATGGTTTGTTCGCCCGTTTACTGGCGTTGTGAATCGCACGGGAAAACAACTCCTTGCCCGTACCGGTTTCGCCATAAATCAGCACAGGAACTTCGCGCTCGGCAAGAATCTGAGCCTTCTGTTTGAGCATCAGCATTCCCGGATTCAGGGTGACGATATTGGCAAATGCTGCATTGATAGGGGCACTGATGTCGGACAGCGAGCTGATTTTATGGCTGTCGATAAGCCGCGCAGCCGGCAGATACTCCATTGACAGCTGGAATGGGATATCAACCTCTTGTACGCCTTGCTGAAGCGATGACTGATAGAACCTGCAGGAATAACGGGTTTTACCCAGCAGAACCCAGACCGCCTGCATTGCGGGTGTACCCGGGCTTAACAGCAGCGAGAGATTACAATTTTCGGCACTGATGTCAGCAAGGAACTGATCGGCGGCCTGATAGACATCGTTGTAATCCACCGGAGAAGACAAGCTGACGGCATGCGCCCGAACCGAAACTGATACCCGCTGTTGCAACCAGAGGAGATAGGGTTTTACTTGTTCTTCTGAGTAGTTGTAGAGCAACTCGACGGCATCAAAAGCTTCGGCCTGCAAGGTCGCTGCGATGGGACCAAAGGTTTTCCCCTCAGTATTACTGCTGGCTGCATTCAGGTCGGTAGCACCAATCCAGCTCACCAGTGTATGTATCTTTGCCATACTCATCCATGATCCCCAACACGCCTGGGTGCAAACCCAAGCTTTCGTAAATTATTTTCCTTGCTTACACGAGCCTTTATTGCGAATAAAAATGCACAGAACAGACTATCGAGAGCAGATCATAGCGTAAGATGCTGATAAAACTAAAGATTAAAAACCAGTACAAAACAGGGTAAAACCCTTTGTCCTAAATGAAGCGGCCGGAGGAGCAAATTAAGAAAATACGCTGCTGGTCAAATACACCGCCTTGCGAAATCGCACATACAAAAAAGGCCAGTCATCGCTGACTGGCCTTTTTTGTAGAATTTTTGGTCGGGACGACAGGATTTGAACCTGCGACCCCTTGTCCCCCAGACAAGTGCGCTACCAGGCTGCGCTACGCCCCGACACAGACTCCAAGCCGACGGATTGAATCGCCTTGAGAGCGCCGCCAAGTATACTTAAGCCACTGAAAAATTAAACATTTTTTTAGATAAGGGGCCAGCAGAGAGGCTCAGGAGTAACGATCAGGATTGAGTAGTTCAGCCAGTTCTTTCAGTTCGATAATCATGTTTTTGACCAATGCCTGATCCATCGCCACGGCGTTGGATTCACCTTCTTCGGTCAAGCGCTGACGAGCACCGCCAATGGTGTAACCTTCGTGATAGAGCAAGGCACGGATTTCACGGACGAGGATCACGTCCTGACGCTGGTAGTAACGGCGGTTGCCACGACGTTTTACCGGGCTGAGTTGTGGAAATTCCTGTTCCCAGTAACGCAGAACATGAGGTTTCACGTCGCACAATTCGCTCACTTCACCGATGGTGAAATAGCGTTTGGCGGGAATGGGGGGAAGTTCGTTATTGTGGCTGGGTTCCAGCATACGCCTCCACCCGAACCTTGAGTTTTTGACCTGGTTTAAAGGTCACAACACGACGGGCAGAGATAGGAATTTCTTCACCCGTTTTCGGATTGCGACCCGGCCGTTGACGCTTATCACGCAGGTCAAAGTTGCCGAAACCCGACAACTTAACCTGCTCGTTGCGACTCAGACTATCGCGGATCTCATCAAAAAAGAGATCCACCATATCTTTCGCCTCGCGCTTGTTGAGACCAAGATCCTCGAACAGTTTTTCTGCCAGTTCTGCTTTGGTCAAAGCGGTCATGCTAACCCCTTAGCGTTGCTCCCAAGCTCTCTTCAAGATGAGCCAGTACTGATGAAACAGAATCGTTCACTTCTTCATCAGTTAATGTGCGCGAAGGATGCTGCCAGGTCAACCCCAAAGCAAGACTTTTTCTATCAGGATCAATGCCTTTGCCGACATACACATCAAACAGGTTGAGCTTTGTCAGGTAATCCCCTGCTTTCGCACGGATTGCCTGTAAAACCTGATCAACCTGCACATCCTGAGCAACCACCAGAGCCAGATCGCGGCGCATTTCCGGGAACTTCGACAGTTCGGAGAAATCCGGAATCGCAATCTCACGCACAGCCGCAAGATCCAGTTGCACCAGATACAGCGCCTGCTTCACGCCCAGAGGCTTCTGCAGGCTCGGATGCAGCGCACCCATTACGCCAACTTCCTGCCACCGACCGTCTGCGTCGGCTTTTTCGATGCGAGCAGTCTGGCCCGGATGCAGCGCCGGATGGCTTGCCGCAACAAAACGGTAGCGGCTCAGCTGACCAGTGCGCGCCAGCAGGGATTCGACATCGCCTTTGGCATCAAAGAAATCGACGCTGGCATCGGTATCAGCCCAGGACTGCGGCAGACGGTTACCCGTCAGAGCGAAAGCCAGCGTCGGAATCTGATCCAGCTGACCATCGGCCTGTGGCACAAAACGTAAACCGGTTTCAAACAGACGCACACGCGGCTGCTGACGTTTGAGGTTGTAGCTGACCGCCTGTACCAGACCGGCGAGCAGATCGGTACGCATCACTGACATTTCTGCCGAAATCGGGTTCAGCAGTGCAATCGGTGCATGTTCAGGGTCCATGGATTTCTGCAGCTGAGGTTCAACAAAGCTGTAGGTAATGGCTTCCTGATAACCGCGCGCCACCAGATGACGACGCAGATCGCCCATGCTCAGACGGTTTTCAGCGACGCGCGCCAGCGGCGAGGCTGCACTTGGCAGACGTACCGGCAAACGCTCGTAACCGTAGATACGGGCCAGTTCTTCGATCAGGTCAGATTCAATCGCCATATCGAAGCGGTAGCTTGGTGCAACCACATCCCAGCCATCATCGGTTGCCGTCAGCTGCATACCCAGACGGGTGAGGATGTCTTCAATCTCGCTATCGGCCAGCTTCAGACCCAGAATCAGCTCGGCACGGGCACGACGCAGGTGAATGGTCGGCGCTTTTGGCAGATGTGCTTCACTTGCCACTTCCACCACAGGACCTGGCTGACCACCACAGATATCCAGCAGCAATGCCGTTGCACGCTCCATGGCTTTGGCCGCCAGGTTGTAATCGACACCACGCTCAAAGCGGTGGGAAGAATCGGTATGCAGGCCATAGTTACGGGCACGACCGGCAATCGCCAGCGGTGCAAAGAACGCCGCTTCGAGCAGCAGATCCTGCGTATCGTCCGCCACACCGGAGTGCTCACCACCCATAATACCGGCAATAGCCAGCGGCTTGGCGTGGTCGGCAATCACCAGAGTGTCGGCGTTCAGTTCAACTTCCTGACCATCAAGCAGCGTCAGTTTTTCGCCCTGCCCGGCCATACGCACACGAATGCCACCATCAATCTGCTTCAGATCGAAAGCGTGCATCGGCTGACCCAGCTCCAGCATCACGTAGTTGGTAACATCGACCACCGGATCAATGGAGCGGATACCGCCACGACGCAGTTTTTCCACCATCCACAAAGGGGTAACGGCTTTTACGTTGACGCCTTTGACGATGCGGCCCAGATAACGCGGGCACTGCTCGGCTGCCGAGACTTCGATGGCAGCTTTGTCATCGATGGCAGGCGCTACAGCGTTAACGACCAGCTCAGTCAGATCGGCTTTGTTCAGTACGCCCACTTCACGCGCCAGACCAGCCATGCTCAGGCAGTCGGCGCGGTTCGGGGTCAGATCCACTTCGATGATGGCATCGTCGAGGTTCATATATTCGCGGAAATCGGCGCCAACCGGTGCGTCTTCCGGTAATTCCATCAGACCATCGGAGCTTTCGGCCATGCCCAGCTCGGCTTCGGCACACAACATGCCGAAGGATTCGACACCACGCAGTTTGGCTTTCTTAATTTTAAAGTCGCCGGGAAGCACCGCGCCGATTTTTGCCAGCGGGATTTTCAGGCCGGTACGGACGTTCGCAGCACCGCAGACAATCTGGAAGGTTTCATTGCCATCGGTCACCTGACACAGGCTGAGCTTGTCGGCATCCGGGTGTTGTTCACGGCTGACCACCTGGCCCACCACAACGCCGGAAAACATACCGGCAACGGCTTCTACGCCGTCGACTTCGAGGCCTGCCATCGTTACCTGGGCGGCCAGTTCTTCAGTGCTGACAGCCGGCTGCACCCATTCGCGTAACCATTGTTCGCTGAATTTCATGTTGTACTAAATCCTGTAATAAGCGATTAACGGAACTGCTGCAGGAAGCGCAGATCATTTTCGAAGAACAGACGCAGGTCGTTAACGCCGTAACGCAGCATCGCCATACGCTCCATTCCCATGCCAAAAGCAAAGCCGGTGTACTCTTCCGGATCAATGCCTACATGGCGGAATACCTCCGGGTGGACCATGCCGCAGCCGCCAATTTCCAGCCAGCGGGTTTTGGTGCCTTCCGGGGTTTCAATCACCCATTCAATGTCGATTTCGGCAGAGGGTTCGGTAAACGGGAAATACGACGGACGCAGGCGCACCTTGATGTCTTTCTCAAAGAAGGCGGCCATAAATTCCTGCAGAATGCCTTTCAGGTCGGCGAAGCTGACGCCCTTATCAACCAGTAACCCTTCCATCTGGTGGAACATAGGGGAATGGGTCTGATCGTAATCGCAGCGGTAAACACGGCCCGGGCAAATAATACGCAGCGGTGGTTGCTGGGCTTCCATGGTGCGCACCTGTACCGGCGAGGTATGCGTTCGCAGCAGGCGTCCGGCGTCAAAATAAAAGGTGTCGTGCATAGCACGCGCCGGATGGTGCGACGGAATATTCAGCGCTTCGAAGTTATGGAATTCGTCTTCGATTTCCGGGCCTTCCATTACCTGGAAGCCAGCACCAGCAAAAAAGGATTCGATACGCTCAATGGTGCGGGTAACAGGATGCAGACTGCCTTCCTGCATGGCCCGGCCCGGCAGAGTAATGTCGATGGTTTCAGCGGCCAGTTTGGCATTCAGAGCGGCGCTTTCCAGCAGCTGCTTGCGCTGGCTGATTGCATTTTCAACCTGGTCTTTGGCTTCGTTAATGATCGCGCCCATTTTCGGACGATCTTCCGGCGCCACGCTGCCAAGGTTTTTCATCAGGGAAGTAATTTCCCCTTTTTTGCCCAGAAATTGAACCCGTACCTGATCCAGCGCCGCTACATCTTGCGCTTCACTTACGGCGGCCAGGGCTTGCTGTGTCAGGGCCTCAAGGTTTTCCATCGTTGCTATCCATCAATTGACGTCAGATTGACAAAAAAATAGGGGAATCACCTAGATTACCTAAGCTCATCCCCTATTTCGCAGGCGTTGGCCAGAGTTTACACGCTGACCATTACCGTTTTCCGGCTAAGCGGTGAAATTACAGGCTGGACTTGGCTTTTTCAACCAGAGCCGCAAACGCTGCTTTTTCGTTAACCGCCAGATCAGCCAGTACCTTACGGTCAATTTCAACAGCAGCTTTTTTCAGGCCGTTGATGAACTTGCTGTAAGACAAACCGTTGATGCGTGCACCGGCGTTAATACGCGCGATCCACAGCTGACGGAACTGACGCTTACGCTGACGACGGTCGCGGTAAGCATACTGACCAGCTTTGATCACAGCTTGTTTAGCTACACGGAATACACGGCTGCGAGCACCGTAGTAACCTTTAGCCTGCTTCAGAATTTTTTTGTGACGACGACGAGCGATCACACCACGTTTAACACGAGCCATAGTTTATCTCCTGAATACCGATTAAAGATTAGGCAGCATGCGCGCTACCAGCTTAACGTCAGAGGCGTGAACCTGAGACATACCGCGCAGATGACGCTTACGCTTGGTGCTCTTTTTGGTCAGGATGTGGCTACGGAACGCACAACGGTGTTTGAAGCCGTTCGCGGTCTTCTTGAAGCGCTTGGCTGCGCCGCTCTTAGTTTTGATTTTAGGCATTTTGTTACTCCAAAAGGTTATGGTGCATACAGAAACTAAGACCCTGTATAACACCTGCCATAACGAGCAGTCGGTAGAACGCATAAACCCGGCATTAAGCCGGGGTTATGTGATTCATTTAGGAACCAGACTACTTCTTCTTACCTGGGGCGATGACCATCACCATTTGACGGCCTTCCATTTTCGGGTGTTGTTCCACAGTGCCGATTTCCCGAAGGTCCTCTTCAATGCGTTTCATCAACTCCATCCCGATATGCTGGTGAGCCATCTCACGGCCGCGGAAGCGCAGAGACACTTTCGCTTTATCACCACCCTCTAGGAAACGTGTCAGATTACGTAATTTAATCTGATAATCGCCTTCTTCAGTACCCGGACGGAATTTCATTTCCTTAATCTGGATCTGGTGCTGGCGTTTTTTGGCTTCGGCTTTTTGCTTTTTCTCTTCGTAAAGCTTCTTACCGAAATCCATCACCTTACATACGATCGGATCGCCATCTGAAATCTGTACCAGATCCAAGGCTGATTCTCCCGCCATACGCAAAGCGTCTTCAATACTGACGATACCAACCTGGCTTCCATCGGCGCCGATCAAACGTACCTCGGTTGCACGAATTTGATCGTTAATGGCAGCTCGATTGTCTTGACGGCCGCCCTTTCTGTTATCGCGTCTGATGATCAGTTCTCCATTCCAAACCGTCCGCGCTGTGCAATGCCACCTTCAAGTATTTCAATGAAGGC
The DNA here is from genome assembly GCF_025318105.1 of Thalassolituus pacificus. Lineage (NCBI taxonomy): Bacteria > Pseudomonadati > Pseudomonadota > Gammaproteobacteria > Oceanospirillales > Oceanospirillaceae > Thalassolituus > Thalassolituus pacificus. Next base: position 325,443 of record NZ_JAOANI010000014.1, on the reverse strand, counting down.
GTCGATACTCATAACACCCAGGTCTTCACCTTTACGGGTACGCACAGCGACGGTGTTTGCTTCTACTTCTTTATCCCCTACAACCAACAGGTAGGGTACCTTGTGCAAAGTGTGCTCACGGATTTTAAAGCCGATCTTCTCGTTTCTCAAGTCCGCAACAGCCCGGAAGCCTTTTGATTTCAGGTTTTGGGCCAGATTCTGACAATATTCACCCTGATTATCGGTGATATTGAGTACCGACACTTGCTGCGGTGCCAGCCATGGCGGCATCGCACCTGCATAGTGCTCGATAAGAATACCAATAAAACGCTCGAACGACCCAAGAATCGCACGATGCAGCATGACCGGAGTCTTGCGCTCGCCGTCTTCATCCACATATTGGGCGCCTAAACGCTCTGGCAGCATAAAATCGAGCTGCACAGTACCACACTGCCAGACGCGATTTAAGCAATCACGCAGAGAGAATTCGATTTTAGGGCCGTAGAAGGCGCCTTCACCCGGCTGCAGCTCCCATTCCAGACCGGCGTCATTCAGTGCGTCTTCCAGTGCGGCTTCCGCCTGGTCCCACAAAGAATCATCACCGATACGGCCTTCCGGACGGGTCGACAGCTTCATTTCGACCGCATCAAAACCAAAGTCTTTGTACACACCCAGCGTCAGCTTAATAAAGTCTGATGCTTCCTGACGGATCTGCTTTTCCGACACAAAAATGTGCGCATCGTCCTGGGTAAAGCCACGCACACGCATAATGCCGTGCAGAGCACCGGACGGCTCGTTACGGTGACAGGAACCAAATTCCGCCAGACGCAGCGGCAGGTCACGGTAGCTCTTCAGACCCTGATTGAACACCTGGATATGACACGGGCAGTTCATCGGCTTCACCGCGTAGGTACGCTTCTCAGACTCCGTGGTGAACATGGCATCGCCATAGTGTTCCCAGTGGCCGGATTTTTCCCACAATGAGCGGTCAACAACCTGTGGCGTTTTGATTTCCTGATAACCGGCATCCTGCTGCACTTTGCGCATGTACTGTTCCAGTACCTGCCACATGGTCCAGCCATTCGGATGCCAGAACACCATACCCGGCGCTTCTTCCTGCAGATGGAACAGGTCCAGCTGCTTAGCCAGTTTACGGTGATCGCGTTTTTCCGCTTCTTCGATGCGGGTAATGTAGGCTTTCAGCTCTTTTTTGTCGTTCCAGGCGGTGCCATAAATGCGCTGCAGCTGTTTGTTCTGCGAATCGCCGCGCCAGTAAGCGCCGGATACACGCATCAGTTTGAAGACGCGCATCACACGTGTATTCGGCACGTGCGGGCCGCGACACATGTCGGTGTATTCTTCGTGATGGTAAAGGCCAACGGCCTCTTCGCCTTTCTGAATCAGGTCGTCGATCAGCTCAACTTTATAGTCTTCGCCACGGTCAACAAACACGCGACGCGCTTCTTTAATCGGCGTCATTTTTTTAATAACGTCGTAATCTTTTTTGATCAGCTCGCCAACACGTTTTTCGATGGCGGTTACATCTTCCGGTGTAAAAGGACGCTCAAACTCGATGTCGTAATAAAAACCGTTGTCGATAACAGGACCGATAGCCATTTTGGCGGTTGGGTACAGCTGTTTCACCGCGTGCCCGACCAGGTGCGCAAAGGAGTGACGAATCACTTCCAGACCTTCGTCATCGCGACCGGTAATCAACGTGACATTGGCGTCTTCGGTGATCAGTTCACAGGCATCCACCAGCTGGCCATTAATACGGCCACACACGGTCGCTTTTGCCAGACCGGGGCCAATATCTTCGGCCACCTGCATCAGCGTAACCGGCTGTGCGAATTCACGTTTGGAACCATCAGGAAGGGTAATAACAGGCATATCTGATCCTTGTCAGTGGTGGCCCCCACGACAGGCCACATGAATTTAAAAGAGGACGTACTCTACAGACCACGCCGGGCGCTGTAAACTGCGGGGGTTTTATTCGGCCCCATGATCAGTATCCAGCTGACGTCCGAGCGAACTATTGGCGCAACCACTGACGTGGCGATTGACCGGTCTCACGCTTAAAGGCGCGGCTGAACGCGCTCTGTTCCGAGTACCCCAACAGTAACGCAATTTCACTGTGGGTCAGCCTTCCTTCACTCAGATACTCTTTCGCCAACTGCATCCGCGTTTGCGCCAGCACCTCTTTAAACGCCAGCTGATGATCTTCCAGACGGCGGAATAATGTACGCTCAGACAGATGCAATAAACGGGCAACGCAGCGCGAAGTGGGTTCGCCGTTCTGCAGCACTTTTAACAGTGCGGTACGCAAACTTTGTACAAAACCTTCGCTCTGCGGCAACACATCCATCAAGGCCTGGGCCTGCTGTTCCAATAGCTGCTTCAGGCCCGCGTTGTGATTATTGACCGGCAAGGCCAAATACTCAGGCCTGATCAGAATGGCAGTTTGCGCCTGCTGAAACAGCACCTCACAGCCCAGTGCCTGACGATAGGGCTCGGCATCGGCCGGCTCCGCAAAGGAAAACTGCACCGCCTGCGGGCTTAAATCGGCTCGCGCTGTCATCTGACGGATAAAGGTCAGCATGCCCACTACCAGCACTTCATCCGACAATTGCGATGATGGACCGTAATCTACCGTCCAACTCAGACGCAGACAGCCATCCTGCAAACTGGCGGTTGCCCGATCACCGTCGTGCAGCAGCCGCTGATAACGCTGAAACCCCTGCAAAGCATCGGCCACGGTTTCACTCGACAGCAACAGGTAGCCCAACACGCCGACAAACTCCGGGCGCACCAACTGCCCCAGCTCCAGACCGATATGGCGCTGCGGATAACGCTGCTGCAAACGGTCGAGCAACTCCCACCATTGGCTGAAGCTGATGCGACTGTCTGCAGCAAACCCCTGCAGATAAGCATACAAATCACAGCGGGTATCTCCTTCGCGCAGCAGAAAATCACGCGCCAGCCCTGCCAGATCACCACTGACCTGCAATTGCGCCAGCATAGTCATCGTTATCTCTCCGCCAGTTCCCGATGCAGCCAGACCACCCAGGCGCAACCTATAAGTGGCAGAGATTGTCAAAATAAAGACAGTAAATGTCAATTCCGAACAACGCTGGCAGCGTAAAGTAGAGGCTCACAACAATAATAAGGAGCACTGCATGCAAGATGTTCTGCACGCCCTGTTTTTCGTCGTCGCTTTTGGCGCTTTGTTTCTGGGGGTCATGCTGGCCGAATACGGGTACACCCGCCACCAGGGGAAAACCGGTGTTTATCATCTGCGCGAAACCGTGGCGAACCTGACAACGGGTTTCTCTTACAAGGTGGTCGATGGCATTGCCATCGCGCTGTTTATTCAGGCGTTCTATTTATGGGTGTACGACTACGGCCTGCAGTGGAACCCGGAGCTGTCTGTTCTCAGCGTGCTGGCACTGATCGTTTTTATTGATTTTTGTTTCTACATTAATCATGTCCTGATGCATAAAGTGCGCTGGTTCTGGAATGTGCACGTCACTCATCATTCTTCTGAGCACATGAATTTTTCCACTGCACTGCGTCAGAACTTTACCTTTGCCCTGTCCGGCTCCTGGTTATTCTGGTGGATTCCGGCTGCCCTGCTGGGCTTTGATAAAAACTGGGTACTGCTCGCCATTGAAGGCAATCTGGTTTATCAGTTTTTTCTGCATACCGAACAGGTGCGCAAGCTCGGCTGGCTGGAAAAAGTTATGAATACGCCTTCGCACCACCGCGTGCATCACGGCAGCAACCCGAAACAGATTGATACCAATTTTGGTGGCATTTTTATTATCTGGGATAAATTATTCGGCACGTTCCGCTCAGAAGAGGATGCTGGCGAGATTAAATACGGCGTCACCCGTATGCCTGCCAAACCTTACAATCCCTTTTATTTACAGGTACACGATTGGGTCGACATGTTTAAGGACGTGTGGCGCTACAAGGATTTAAGAATTCTCTACAAACATCCGGACTGGGCACAGCAGCACTACGGCACACAGGCTGACACTGATAACCGATAGGTCTTAAAAATGACACCTGCAGGACTGCCATTGATGCCCTGCAGGCTGTTATCCCATTCATCAGTGAACATTCTCAGAACTCCCGTCAGAGACAACTAAGCAGAGTTCCCCCAGAGCTATCACCTCCTCCCAGGAGCGATCATTGCCGCAGCCGTCAGAGCAGTCTAAGCTCAGCAGAATACCGACTCACATTTCTGATATGACTAAAATCCCTGACATCATCGCAAGCTCAGCCCAGAATGCGGCCGAAAATACAGCCCAGGTTGCCGCTGTCGTCACCGTTCTGAACAGCCTGGACGCGATGATTTATGTCGCCGATATGAAAACCTACGAGCTGCTGTTTATTAACGATTACGCCCGTAAAAAATGGGGCGAACCAGGCAATAAACGCTGCTGGGAATACCTGCAGACAAATCAGAGTGGCCCTTGCGCATTCTGCACCAACGATAAACTGCTGGATGAAAACCAGCAGGCCAACGGCGTTTATGTGTGGGAATTTCAGAACACCCAGAATGGACACTGGTATCAATGCCGCGACGAAGCCATACGCTGGATCAACGGCGACCTGGTACGCATCGAAATTGCGACCGACATCACCGATCGCAAAAGCATGGAACAGGAATTGGAAGCGGCCCGCCGGGAGGCCGAGTATTTAGCCGGGACGGATCCTCTGACCGATCTGAATAATCGCCGCGTTTTTTTTAATCTTGGAGAACAAGTATTAAAAGAAGCTCTGCGCTTTAACTGCCCGACATCCATCATTATGTTCGATCTGGATCACTTTAAGCTCATCAATGATACCTGGGGTCATAACGTTGGCGATGCGGTACTGAAGCGAGTGGCCGATATTGCTGCCGCAACCGTCCGCACTGCCGATATACTGGCACGCATCGGCGGCGAAGAGTTTGCAATACTGTTACCGCAGACTGATCTGCCACAGGCGCGCACACTCGCCGAGCGCATCCGGAAGGCAATCGCGGCCGACGTTTTGTTAATCAATAATGCGCCAATTGGGGTTGAGGCCAGCTTTGGCATCAGCAGCTGCGAAGAGTGTGGCGAACTCACCCTGACAGATTTGCTCAATATTGCTGACCAACAGCTCTACCTTTCCAAAAAACACGGCCGCAACAGAACATCCGCACACCAGGTCAATCCATAACGCCAACAGACACACACTATAAGACCGGCCTGGCACATACGTCATCATTACACCGGTCGCAGTAGCCACCACTCACTCTGTGCCAATACGGCCCTGCCCGATACCGCCGCGACACTGCGCATCCGCTTCCCACCACCCAATGAGCTTATGCCAAACGCAGGTATTTGTTTTTCAAGCACTTATCAGGTGGGGATTGGCCGCCCAATGCAGAAAAAAGCACTTGCACCGGCGAAAAGGCATCGTTAATATACGCGCCACTTCAGGACTATAGCTCAGTTGGTTAGAGCGCTACCTTGACATGGTAGAGGTCGCCAGTTCGAATCTGGCTAGTCCTACCAGAATTACCTTACAAATCAGTCGCCTATAAGCGGCTGTTTTTGTTTCTGGGGTCTGGTATCAAAATAGTATCAATAGACTATCAATATCCAGTACTTCCCTACCCTCTAAAACACCAATTCAGCAGCACATTCTGTCCATTGCTGATGTCTGTCCGTGTAGTCGTCTGTCATCTTCTGAGTTGTGTGACCCATGAGCAGATTCACATACTCTTTGCTGAATCCCTGCCTTAAATAGAGAGCACCACCCAAAGCCCGTATCTCATGAAATGTCGGACGTTCTTCTGGTTCCATTTCTTTAAAGACTGATATCTGATCACGCACTTTCTGAAATGTTTTCCCGAGGTAATCCCCCTGAATCTGACCATGATGCTCCTGACCATCAAACGGAATGCGTCTGGCCGGTAGCCGGTGGACAATAAATGGACAGTTCAGAGGTTTGATTTGCTGTGATCGTTCAATGATACCGGCAAGACTTTCCCCTATGTGTATTTTCAGAAAGGCACGATGGCCATGCTGTTCGGTTTTTGCCTGAATGATTTTTAATCTATAGCCTTCAATATCGTCATACCTGGCAAGCACAAGATCACCGCGGCGCTGAAGTGTCACCAGAGCCAATGCCATGGCAACCTGTAGCCATTCTGGCGCGCCTTGATAAATCAGGTCATACCATTCTTTGCTAAGCGGCCGTCTGCGCTTCTTCTCTGTGAGTCGCGGAGCAGTCATTGTGTTAAGCCCTACATTCAACCGCATCAACCCCTTTGATACTGCAAATGTGCAGACTTTAATCAGCGTTCCCCGATGCTTTGTATAGGCATTGCCTTTGAACCCATCCAACCACTCAGCACAGGCTTTAACGGTCAGGTCATCAGCGAAGTAATGCCCAAGGTCTTTGCTTAGTGCATTGAGCCGGTAGTTTTCCAGCTTAACGGTTGCCGGTTTCAGTGACTCCAGCGGTTGACGTTCTTCCTGATAACGTCGAATGCAGTTAGCGAATGACTCATGACTGCTGTCCAATACAGCCCGAACCAGATCAGAGGGTTTCATCAGAATGTGATTGAGCTTTTTAGCTGCTGCAATCGCCTTGATCTTGTCTGACCCCATGCCATGCATTTTCCCGGTTTGCGGGTGCCGATACCGGAAATACTGGTTGTCCCTTCCGTAACGGTACAGGTTTTCGGGTAGATCGCTGTTTGCCTTGGTTCTCTGTCTCGCCACTGGTTACGCCTGCAGTACCGCATCTACCAGAGAATCGCCGGTAGTGTTCTGTTCTTCACTGATGATCACAAACCACATACCGCCGATACGCTTGGCGGGTAGATCACCATTTTTGATCCAACGATGAACCGTTGATGTGCTGGGAGGCTTACCAACGAAACGCTTTTCCCGCCATTCAGACAGGGACATGAGTTGAGTGTTTAACCCCATGGAATCCTCCTAAAACGGGACTGCATTAATAGATTGATTGGTACCTACCCCATTCATCCGGTGGAAAATGAGTTTTTCTTCTACGAATTCCATAAGCATGGATTCAAGCTCTGATGAGTTGCCATAGAGAAGCAGGCCGAAATATTGGGCGACATCACTATCAAGCCCGGCGCTCAGGATGTGTTTGACACAGACTTCCGGTTTAAGGCCCTTTCGGGCCGCCAGCTTTAAATAGTTACCGATGAACATGGCAACGTTCCGCTTACTGGTGTCTGTCTGGGCAATTTTCTGAGCGCGGGAATACACAAAGTCTGGATGAATGTCCTGCCACTGTATGTCTTCAATCAGCTTCTGCCAGATGGGATGCATGTATGTGGTGGAATGCTGGAGACGGAAGTTATTGAGGGCATACAGCCAAAGACCACGCAGATGCTTTGTGAGGTCTCGTGGTTCACGAATACAAATATATTCGCCGGTTTTCAGAAGGTTGCCGTTCTCAAACTCTTTGATGATTCTGTGAGAGAACCGGAATTCTACCCGGTGAACCTGATCTCCCCGTTTGTATTCGGTGTCTTCTGGATTCTCTGCACTGGGGGTTCTCTTCCAGATATCCTCCCAGAAGTCGATTTTGTCTGAATGATTGGCTTCTTCTGTTTTGTCGTAACAGCAGAATTGCAGACCTGATGCACTACCAAACATGTATGTTTGATTCTGACCGTAAATAAAGGCTGCCCCACGCGCGTCATAAGCAGCATTGGAAATACCCGTAACCTTGAGTTGTCGCTGTGCGCGCGTAACAAGCCGTTGCTCGAAGTCTTCAGGCAGTTCAAGCCCTTTCATATCTAAAGCCATGTGAACAGCAACCCCGGAGGCAATCAGGGAGTCAGCGAACAATGAGCCGACCGTGTGCAATTCTTTGGTGAGTCGGTTAAGGCCGTATCGTTCGACAGATTCGGGGGTGACTTCGATTTTGAGGTGTGGACCTTGTTTGTCTGCTTCGTGATAGAAGCTTTTTAACAGTACAACGAAGCCAATTTCTAAGTTTTTCAGCAGGTACTGATAACCGGAGGTTTTACCAGCACGAGAAAAGCGCCATGCATGCTCACCGAATACAATCAGGTCTGTTTTCTTGTTGTCGTAATGGTTAGCCAGTTTCTCAAGCACATCTTCACGAGGCACACAGTCAAAAAGCTGTTTGATGGTATCCACACCACAATGCAAAAAACGAAGACCGGACAGGTCATAAGATACGGTTGAATTTTGGTTCTCAAAAACATCACCGATTCGTTTCATTGGTTTTGATTCATAACGCATGGAAAAATCCTTTTATGAAGCATGTGGGAGGATTTACCCCCCTTTTAATATAAGTGTTACAGGAGCTTATGGGCGTAGCCAAATGGCTAGCGCCCGGCTGAATCTAGTACGCTGTTCGCTGCGTCGATCAGCCGGGCGCGCAGAATTGATTTACGTACATAAGTTAGTCCCGTGGACAAACACGCAAGCGGTTTGACCCACAGGATCAGGACTCACGTCCTACGAACTTCGTTCTACCTCTTGCGGACAAGCCGCCCCTACTACTAACAATCTTTCAATCAGACTTTTCTTTTTAAACATTCATACAACCAACAGAACTTCCAAAACCGGTTAATCAGGAATGAGCTATCCGCCTGGCAGCACTTGGGCAATAACAGGCTCAGGGGCTTGTTCTATGGGCTCTGGTGAGCACAGTGCAAAATAGGTAATTCGCGGTGATGCAATACGGACGAGACAGCGGGATAGCTTTTGAACCTCATACCCTGCTGCTTTGAAATCATCTGAGGTCAGGCTGATATAGTCGTCGTCTGACACGAGGCTGAAGTGGTGCAGATTAAACGTGCCGGTGTAGTAGATTTTTCGTCCCTGTACAATATCAATGGTTTCTGTTTTTAAACCACTAACAGTCTCAGGATCAGACGCATGGCCCCGGCCATCAGGTACATGATCAGGAGCATCAACAAAATGCGGAATATTCTGCGGAGCAAGTACAGGCTCACTGTCCGAATAATGTTCCACGACTTTGACCAGATTGTAGAAAAACCAGACAACAACACATGCAATAAATCCGAGCAGTACTCGTAACTTTGGATCAGCAAAAATACTTTTATTTTCGCTAGACCCTTTAGCTTGCCCTGTTGCTGTTGATTGGTAGCACTCGAAGACTCTGGGGTCTGCCTTTCTACGGACTGGGGTTCCGATATAGTGACTAACGGATTTTCCGCTGGTTTCTGCATCATGTTTGAATTCCCGCCATGAGTTTTTCCACCACGGCACGACGCCGGACATTTCACGATGACGGTATGCGTATTCGGCAACCGCCCGTACTTCTTTGTGTATTTTCCCGATATTGGTGGTGCTGATATAAATATCCCAGTTCATGTGCCGGTGCTGGTCGAAGGCATTTTCAACGGTACTGGGACGCTGAACACCACTGTCTAAGGTTTCTTTTTCGGAGTCTGGCGTATCGAATACGGACAGTGTTTTTAAACGTGTTGGGTAAACCCGCTGGCCTTCATCCATCACGATCAGCGCACCCGGTGGTGCCCACTGAAAGAACTTAGCCATGTACTCAAAGCCTTCATCGCTGTCATGTTTGATTGCGATCAGGCGAGCTTCTGCCGGCACATCAATGGCCATTGCTGACTTGATACGTTCGATATCATCCAGACCACGGATATTGGTGCAGACAGTCCGCCCCTGCTGCAATGCAGGAATGACGACGTTCTGCACAATGGAAAAGCTTTTATATGATCCCGGTGGACCATGATGAATAACGGCAGTCATTACATGATCCCCAGAACCAGACGTGCAGCATGGGCTGACAGCACAATATTTAAGGCTTCAAGCACATTGAGGTAATCAAGAAATGCGTACACCTGCTGACTAAGGCCAGACATGGTGCTTTTTATCTGATTAACGATACCCAGCTGCTGCACCAGATGGACTGCAATGTCATAGCTAAAAGCAACTGCAAACAGCTTGATTTCCAACCACCAGAGAATCAGCCAGGCAGCGACCCGTTCAAACACGGTATCTATCCACGTATAAGATTCGGTGGTGAACAGCGAGTCATACATAGACAAGGTTTCAACAGCTGATCCTGAATCAGCAGCCCAGCCAGAAACCGGAATAGCCAATAATAAAAACAGTGGAATATAGCGAATCATTTACGCATCCCCCCTAACAGAATGAATGCTGCATAAACAGAAGCCATGAATAGAATTAATGCAGGTAAGAAATCTAGGAACGGCTGAAAGCGTATGGTGCCGAATTCAATATCAACACCGAATATGTTCAGTTTATTGCTACCAAACGGGCTGCCTGAGCTGTTGTTGTTCAGCTTCAGTAAGTCTGAAAAACGATCCTGATACTCTTCCAGCTTGTCGAAATATTCGCCTTTTTTAGCGGCAACTTTTTCTTTAAGACTTGAGAAGTTATCGATACCCAGAGGGTCACCCGTTGGGTTATCGCCACCGGTACCGCCGCCACCTGTACCCGGATCGGTAGGATCGGTGGTGCCGCCGCCATCACCACCGGTATCGCCGCCACCAGAATCGCCGCCATCACCCGTTCCGGGCCCTGTTGGGTCTGTTGGATCAGTAGAGGGAGGCTGGCAAAGCAGAGAGCAAGTAGCAGCATCCTGAACAATGACTTTATAGCCCTGTTCAGTTGGGCACTGAAAATTCTGAACAGCAGACTCGCAGTTATCCGGAACACCGTCATTATTTGAATCCCCAGGCTGTGAGCCATCGCCGGGTTCTGAGCCGTCGCCCGGTTCTGTGCCATCGCCCGGTTCTGTGCCGTCGCCCGGTTCTGTGCCATCACCAGGCTCTGTGCCGTTACCGCCGAGATTGCGGCAAGCAGTAAACATAACTTCAACGGCACCGCCGGAAGTAGGAGAGTAGTCGTAACAGTTTTTAGATTCATCATTAGACGTTGACGGATCATCTGTAGAAGACTGGCAAATGCCGTTAGGATTTTGAGCTAAATAATTTAAACAAGAGTTTTCAGCATGGGTATTGGGGTCGCCGTATGGACCATCACAACTATGAATATCAGCAGGACCTGGCATCCCCTGGAAATCACGACCGGAGCCCTCACAATAACTTGAACAGGACTTAGAAGACTCAACAAGAAAGATTTCACCAGATGGACTAGTACATTCTTTCTGCTGGACACCATCACAATAACCAGTGCCCTGCAGAGCACCGTCGGGATAACAGCCGCCCTCATGAGTATCATCGTTAGGAATAGAGGCACAATCCTGGGATGCAACGACGAAAGGGCAAAAACGCTGATCACCGTTCGGAAATGTCGCATAAAGCTTACATTCAGATGCACCAGTAGGAACATCATATGATTCACAATTAGCAGTATCTGAATTATAGCCACACCAGTAAGAAGTTACTGCAAAAATACCGTTTCTATAACCGTACGGACAGGATTCATCTATAGATGAAAATGAATAAGCAGAATAAAAAGCGAGCAATAAAATCAGGTATTTCATATCAACGACCCGGAATATTAGCCAAAGAAAAGGCCGGATAACCGGCCCTTAACGACGCCCAGTCGCTTAACTGATCCTGCCCGTGTAGTACCCGAATACAAACGAGCTGTGCACGGCTAAACAGAGCAGGACAGTTACCAGCATGATTACGAACGACGCAACATGCCAAGGATGAAGCCAACAGCCACACCGATGGCTGCAATACCGACAATACCGGTCACTGCCAACTGGTAGTTGCTCTCACCAGTGGCAAAAGCCTCAGTGATGTCCGTTGCGGTATCCGCGAATGCAGCAGAACTGGCAACAGTACCGGTGATTACGAACGCAGCACGGCGAGCGGATGCGTTCAGGCGTTGAGTGATTTTTTTCATAAGGTTTCCCCTGATTTAATGGTTTGCACTAGGTGCGGTTTAAAGTTTTCACAATGAGGCCGGTAACATGAGCACCGATAAACGAGAGCAACAGACCACCGGTAATCATTGCGAACAGCGCCGGATCAAAACGCAGCAGGTCAACCAGCTGGTTAAAATCCGACATCTGTACTAGCGATTCATAATCAGCCATCTGCCACGACGTGCACTGAACATAGCCAGAGCCGTCAATTACTGGCTGATCACAAATCAGGATTTTCATTTACGCTGTCTTCTTCGGGGCTGAAGCCGGTGAAGACGCATCCGGCAGCACCTTCATCGCAAACTCTGTCATGGTTCCGGATTTGATTTTTTGCCGAACTGAAAGCCGGACATTGATTGGATACGCTGCCCGTGGGTCGAGTGCATCGCAGACATGAGGGTCACAAGACATACGGGTGATCTGATAACCGCCCATGCCTTCAGCATGATCAGTTTCGTCTGTTTGAAAGCCCACGTAGATAGAGGCATACACAACCCCATCTACAATGGTTTTCTTAAAGCCAAAAACGGTACGTTCGCTAATTGTTGCCATGATAATTTCCTATGTGTTTCCTGCTCTGATGAACTGACCCCGCGCAGGATTAACGGGATCAGGAAAACAATTACTTGACCGACAAGATATGAGGTACAGATTCGCCACGCTTAGAGCGGTTAACAGCTATGACGGTTACTAATTTTGGGTAGTCAGAAATATCTGCCGGGAGCGAATTCAGAACCGACTTTTCACACGATATGCGTGAGGAACGATATCCACGGGAGTTAGCCAATTCAGAAGTGGAAGGCGGCAATAATGCAAAGATATTGTTAATAGACTGGCCTTCCGGATACTCAATACTACTGGCACCGAGAACATACACAGACATTTCATATTCCATTTTGAAAATCCTCATTCAATTCGTCCTGCTTTGATGAACTGACCCCGCGCAGGATTAACGGGGTCAGGAATAAAATTCAGGAGGCTGCAAAGCTCAGAATGCGTTCACGCGCTCGTTGTTGACGCTCGTCGTTCAGGTCAAGACGAATCTGGTTTGCGAAGCGTTTTATTTCTTCGTTCGGCTTGTCGGTAATGATCTGAAAGATCAGATAGCGGAGTGCCACTTCTGCCAGATGGCAGCACTGGTCACGTTCGGCATTCACGTATTCCTGAATGACGACCGCAGGAGAAATTGAGAGCAATTCCCCTTGTGTGGGGATTGGTGGCTGTATGGCCTGAGTAGTTAAAGCGTCCATTGCTGGCTCCTTGCCCACCTATCAGCGCTTTACGGCTGGTACGCTTTCCGATAGCTTGGGCGGTTACGAACTTTTAAGCGGGTGCTGCAACACCCTGACAACTGAACTTTAGAGGAAACGAGTAATTATTACCAGATAACGGATAGTAAATACTCTATATTATTTTTCTATGGGAAGAACCCCAAACGAAAGACTTGCTCTATGGATGGACATGGAGAAGATTAAGTCGCCATTTCTAGAAGAAAGAACGGGAATCAAGGCTGACCGGTGGAAAAACGTCAAAAGCGGAAAAGCCGAACTAAGGGCAATTGAAATAGAAGCACTTAAATCAGTTTGTCCAGAGTATTGCTATTGGTTAGCAACTGGAGATGAGCTGCCAGAAGCTGGCCAGATCAGCCCTATGACCAAACGGACACAAACAAGCTTAAAGCCAACCCCCAAGGCTGGCTGATTGCAAAAAAGCCGCTGACAGATGGAAATGGTAGCGGCTTGAAAAGACATTTAAAAAAGGACTTTTAAAATGTTTCGACCAAAGAATATTACCATACCCCTATCACTAATGATCTTTCTATCAGCCTGTACTGAAGAAATAGCAGGTGATGTAAAACTGACCGACTTCCAAACCATCCCCTCTCAAATCCTGGTCTGTGCAGAGACACACAGACAATACGGCGAAATGTTCGAAGCAGCCATTGAATACAAATTAGATGATCTTGATTTTCTGGAACAGCATGCTGAAAAAAATAAGCAATACGCCAAGGTATTCTATCGGATATTCGACGGTTACGATCAGATAGAAAGAGAGAATGCAGAGGAAGAAACAGAGGAATACACAAGCATGATTAAAAAAAGAAGGCCGGAAGAAATAGCAGCCATGTCGCAGAATTGCTTATGGCTACTAATTGAAACTACACCTTCTCAGTAAGACTAACAGATCCAAAAGCTGTAGACTCATAAAGAGACTTATGCCCCTTATCGTACAAAAGATCATCAGGAAGATTATTAAATATCTCGTACTTTTCACACAAAGGTTTAAATTTTTCCACACCATTGCTATGAAGACAATTATAAAACAGCAAAACCAAAGAATAATCAGAAAACTGCGCGCGAAGTATATTAGTGTATTTTTTCTTATCCTCCATATCAGAATCATCGATATAGCGCATAATCCTGTATAAAAATCTAAAATAATGCCCTAAATCCTTACTCCATCCCTTCCAAAATTCACCATAAAAGTTATTTACCAATTCAATTGGCTTACGATTCTTTCTACGAGTACGGTTACTGGTAGTAATAACCTGATCATGGCTCTTCTTTAATTTAGTATACCAATAATAGAAGCAATCTCGCCCAGACGAAAGAACTACATATTCATTATTAGAATCTCCTCCACTAATATGAACTTTATTAATCCTCTGAACATCAAAGTCTGAAACCATTTCATTTAGCATTTCCATCATTTTAAAAAGGACATTTTCAAAATGTTGAATCTTGCTATCTTGTCGATTGATGTCAATCTCTTGCTGCTGCTGCCAAATAGTGATCATCAAGCCACCAAAAGCAAGAGCTGAAAATAATGACGTTAGAACTCCAAACGCATCACCAAAACTACCTGCCTGAGATAACGTTGTCGATTCAATAGGCCATATATTATAAATAATAATTCCCGTATAAATCAGAAAGAAAAGCAACACAAAAAACAGCATAAAGCCTACTGGCTTTAAAATCACTTTTGACAGTTTCATTTTTACCTCAAATATCAGTTTGAAACCTTAAACTCTGAAGGCCATAGAAAATAAATACCGTGTCGCCCTAGCCGGAATTCACCACCGACGTCCTTTCCTTTATCCGTCAGATAATGACGATCATCGCGTAGCTCTAAATACCCTAATTCACATAAGCGAATAAGAGCTTCTGGTGTTTTCATTTTGTACTTTTTGGCCAGCTTAGAGGTTGTTAGCTTTTGCTCATGATCTGAACTGTCTTCTTCCTGTTCATCCTGAGAGGCATTATCTTCTGGCTCTTCTATGTTGTCGCCAAATGACACTGCCTCACTGATCCTGAAGATTCGGGATACCTCTTCAAAGGTATCGATAAATGCGTCTGTATCAGCAGCACGGTCAATCAACAGGCCCATTTCATTGTTATTAACCTGACTGAACTCATAGAGATTCAGGCTGGAAATGATGGCGTAGCGATCATTCATATAGCACTTGGCATGGAGATTTTTACAGAACTGCACCCGGATATGCTTCTGAGTTGCCAGCCACTCCTGTTCTGCCGGAGCCATTTCTTTTTTGCCGTACACGATACGGATTTTGCATTCAGAGTCAGCCTTGAACGCGAGGAGTTCTTTCAGGCGGGTGTTTATCTTCAGGTACGGACTGATCAGGATGAGATTCTTAGTAGATTTCTTGATCAGCTCTTCTAAATAGAAGTTTAGCGAGGTGGTATTAAGGAACTTAGCCATAAACTGCCATGTACATCCGTTGTAACAATATGGTCAATAGTAACGCCTTAGACACAAAGGGGAAAGAGACCAAAAGAAAATGCCAAACGGGACGACATAACCCCGTACAACAGGCATCTGTACAACGTTTTACAAGAGCTTAGTTTTTACATCCATTTTTATCGCAAGTAATACGCTCATTACTGCTAACCCAGTGACTTGGGTTCTCATTGGTATTAAAACCGCAACCGGTCTTTCCGCCTTTGACGCCCTTATGAACTTCATTAGTCGGTGTATGTTTAACTGCCATTTCATTCTCCTAAAAGGTATTGATTATTGAGTGCAAAGACAAAATAACAATTTTGTCGATACCCAGAGAAAGTAACAGCGACGTAAAGGAATCAAAGGCCAATCGATTAAATGTGGTACTAAAGAACTAAAGCAGTAACTATAAGCCCGATCAACTAGCAAAGGCACTCAATGGAAGGAACCAACGGTTGTCGCCTTTTGCCAGTCTGATAAAACCGAATTTTTGATAGAAAGCTGCTGCATTATCGTCAATGGCATCGACCACCACGGCATAAATACCAATGCTTAAACTCACTGCGATGGTTCGTTTAATCGCATCAACAAGCAGAAGAGCGCCAATCCCCTGCCCCTGACTCTGTTCAGAGACTGCGAGCCGTCCGATCAATGCTGCCGGTAGTGGGTGTCTGGGGAGCTTTTTCAGCAGGTCAGAAGGCAAGGCAGACAGATCAACAGACAAGGTACTGAGTGTGTAGTAGCCAACAATGTCAGACTCGTTATCCGGCTTTGTCGCCACATACACACGGGCAATACTGCGCTTTACATCCTGACTGGCCTGGCGTTTGAGGTAGGTATCAAGGGATGGATTGCCACATACAAAAGACGGCCTGTTATGGCCGCCATTCAGTTCTTCGATAATCAGTTCTGTCATCTGCTGGTCACACGACGATCATGAGCAGCAAAGGCAGCTTTCAGCTTGTCGTTGGCTTTTACAGACCCCAGAGCTTCGAAAAAGGCACGGGCATCCTGAGCATTCAGTTTCATCACTTCGTGTTCAGCGATGGTCTGTTCTGCCTGTTGCAGGGCACTTGCCAGAATAAAAGAGCTGACCGTTTTACCCTCAAGGCTTGCCGCACGCTCAAGCACCGCCTTGGCCTGATTTTTCAGACGGAGGTTGATACGTTCATCTTTGATTTGTTGTACAGCACTCATGGCTACACTCCTGAGGTTTAACACTAGACACCAATTGTACGTCATTTTGGTGCCTACCAGCAAAAGAAGTTAAAGGAATATACAGTAAGAAACCAGCGATAAAAGCAGTATAAAACGGTTGTATCTGAACAATACGGCACACCATTACAGACACGAAAAATCCTTTAAAATCATACAGATAGTGTTTTTAGACCATCTTTTTGACATGGTAGAGGTCGCCAGTTCGAATCTGGCTAGTCCTACCAAGATTTAAAAAACCGGCCTCTGGCCGGTTTTTTCGTTTCTGTGGCTGATCATTTCACAATTGTGTGTTTCAACGGCCGTCTACTGCAAAAATCAACACCATGTGAGAACAGCATCAGCTGTTCTCAATCATTTTATTTTTCATCTGATGCAGCAGGTCGCGCAGGCGCGCTGCTTCTTCAAAGTTAAGGTCTTTGGCGGCCTTAAACATCTGATCTTCCACTTTGCCGACCCGCTTGACCAATTCAGTCGCTGACAATGCCTGCCAATCGTCCGCGGCGTAACCGGCTTTGTCTTCTGCCACTTTACGTCCGCGACTTTTGCCTTTGCCTTTTTTGCCCGGCGGTGGCGCAGCATCCATAATATCGGCCACCGACTTAGTCACACCGACCGGTGTAATGCCATGCTCGGTATTAAACGCGACCTGTTTTTCGCGGCGGCGATCGGTTTCATCAATGGCCTTCTGCATCGAATCGGTAATACGGTCAGCATAGAGGATGGCCTTACCATGCAGGTTACGTGCTGCGCGGCCAATGGTCTGAATCAGTGAACGTTCTGAACGCAGGAAGCCTTCTTTATCGGCATCAAAGATGGCCACCAGCGAGACTTCCGGAATATCCAGACCTTCCCGTAATAAGTTAATGCCCACCAACACGTCAAACTCGCCCAGACGCAGGTCGCGAATAATTTCCACCCGCTCTACGGTATCAATATCCGAGTGCAGATAGCGCACACGCACACCCTGCTCCAGCAAGAAATCGGTGAGGTCTTCGGCCATGCGCTTGGTCAGCACGGTAATCAGAATACGTTCGCCTTTGCTGACGCGCTCGCGCAGTTCGTGCAGCACATCGTCCACCTGACCGGTCGCCGGGCGTACTTCAATTTCCGGATCAATCAGACCGGTCGGACGTACAACCTGCTCAACCACCGCATCCTGATGATCTTTTTCATAGTTCCCCGGCGTGGCAGAAACAAATATGCACTGCGGCACAATGCTTTCCCACTCTTCAAAGCGCATCGGCCGGTTATCCAGTGCCGACGGCAAACGGAAACCAAACTGCACCAGGGTTTCTTTGCGCGAGCGGTCACCGCGGTACATACCGCCAATCTGCGGAATCGTCACATGGGATTCATCGACAAACACCAGCGCGTCATCAGGAATATAATCAAACAGCGTTGGCGGTGGCGCGCCTTCTTCGCGCCCGGATAAATAACGCGAGTAGTTTTCGATGCCGGAGCAATAACCCAGCTCCTGCATCATCTCGATATCGTAACGGGTACGCTGTTCGAGCCGCTGCGCTTCCACCAGCAGATTGTTGTCGCGGTAATATTGCAGGCGTTCTTCCAGTTCAACTTTAATGCCTTCAACGGCATCCAGAATACGCTGACGGGGAGTCACGTAGTGGGTTTTCGGGTAGATGGTCACGCGCGCCAGACGGTTCAACACCTCGCCGGTCAGCGGATCAAAACTGCTGATCTGTTCAACTTCGTCATCAAATAATTCCAGCCTTACCGCTTCTTCATCGCTTTCAGCCGGGAAAATATCAATCACGTCACCGCGCACCCGGTAAGTACCGCGATGAAAATCCATATCGTTGCGGGTGTATTGCAGCTCTGCCAGACGGCGTAACACGGTGCGCTGATCAATATGATCGCCTCGCACGATGTGCAGCATCATTTTCAGGTAAGATTCCGGATCACCCAGACCGTAAATCGCCGATACCGTGGCGACAATGATGGCGTCACGACGCTCCATCAGTGCTTTGGTGGCCGACAGCCGCATCTGTTCAATGTGCTCATTAACCGAGGCGTCTTTATCAATAAAAGTATCAGATGATGGCACATAGGCTTCTGGCTGGTAGTAGTCGTAGTAAGAGACGAAGTACTCAACCGCGTTTTCAGGAAAAAATTCTTTAAACTCACCGTACAATTGCGCGGCCAGCGTTTTGTTATGTGCCATGATGATGGCCGGACGCTGACACTGAGCGATCACATTAGCCATAGTGTAGGTTTTGCCCGAACCGGTCACGCCCAGCAGGGTTTGCTTCAACAGACCGGCATTAACCCCACCGACCAGCTTGCGGATTGCTTCCGGCTGATCACCAGCGGGAGAATATTTGGCAGAAAGCTCAAATGCCTTGCTCATCAGGATTCCAGTTAAAGGTTAAATCAAGTAGCATTATACGGTTTTTTTTACCGGCAGGATTTGGCGCTTTACGCCCGTTTCTGCCGCCGCCCATCGCGTTATTGAGGATACACATTTTGGATCTGCAATTGTCTGATCGCGTTCAACAGATCAAGCCATCCCCAACACTGGCCGTGACTAACCGTGCTGCCGAACTCAAGGCTGCCGGCAAAGACATTATTGGTCTGGGTGCCGGAGAGCCGGATTTCGATACCCCCGAGCATATCAAGCAGGCGGCGGTTGAGGCTATTAACAACGGTTTTACCAAGTACACCGCAGTGGATGGTACTCCGGGTCTGAAGAAAGCGATCATTAACAAGCTGCAGAAAGACAACGGCCTGAGCTACGAAGCCAACCAGATTCTGGTGTCCTGCGGCGGTAAACAAAGCTTTTTCAACATGAGCCTGGCATTGCTGAATCCCGGTGATGAAGTGGTTATTCCGGCACCCTACTGGGTTTCTTACCCGGACATGGTCGTTATTGCCGGCGGCGTACCGGTGATCATCGAAACTGACGAAAGCACCCGCTTTAAAATCACCGCCGAACAGCTGCAAGCGGCCATTACCCCAAAAACCAAACTGGTGGTACTGAACAGCCCTTCCAATCCGTCGGGCGTGGCCTATACCGGTGACGAGCTGAAAGCACTGGCTGAAGTTCTGCTGCAGCACCCGGATGTCATGATCGCAACTGATGATATGTACGAGTACATCTGGTGGGCGGATTTCGCCTTCGAAAATATCCTCACCGTCTGCCCTGAACTGTACGACCGCACCGTCGTGCTGAATGGCGTCTCCAAAGCCTACAGCATGACCGGCTGGCGTATCGGCTATGCCGCCGGACCGGCGAAGCTGATTGGCGCCATGAAAAAAGTACAGTCGCAGAGCACATCAAACCCAACTTCCATCTCTCAGGTGGCAGCAGAAGCCGCACTGAATGGCGGCCGTGAATGTGTCCTGCCTATGGTCTCTGCATTCAAAGAGCGTCACGATTATGTGGTGCAGACCCTGAACGACATTCCGGGCTTCAGCTGCATCCCGGCTGACGGCGCATTTTATGCGTTCCCGAACGTAAAAGGTGCGATGGAAAAAGCCGGTATCGATAACGATGTCGACTTTGCCGAGAAACTGTTGCTGGAAGCGGGCGTTGCGCTGGTTCCGGGTTCTGCCTTCGGCTCACCGGGTTATATGCGTCTGTCATTCGCAACCAGCATGAAAACTCTGGAAGATGCCCTGAACCGCATCAAAAAAGCACTCAGCTGAGTGCTTTTGCAATACGTTTAACGCACATAAAAAAACCGCCTGCTGGCGGTTTTTTTATGTCTGTCACCTGGCTCCCACGCTCTGCGTGATAGCCCTTGCTGACACAGTTGCATTCCAACGCGGAGCGTAGGAACGAGGAACACAGAGCGTAGGAGCGAGGAAAACCGCCGGATGCCGGATCACCAGCCCATTTCCGCCTTAATAAAGGGAATGGTCAGCTTACGCTGCGCCGACAGTGACGCCTGATCGAGAGTCTCCAGCAAATCAAACAAGCCCTGCATATCGCGCGGGCCCCGGGTCAGAATAAAGCGCGCGACTTCATCACTCATATTCAGACCACGGCGCTTGGCCCGCAGCAACAGCGCCAGCACCTTATCGTTATCTTCCAGTGGCTCCACCTGATACACCATGCCCCAACTCAGGCGGGACGACAGATCCGGTAATTGCACGCCGATATGCCCCGGCCCCTGATTGGCAGCAATCAGCAGGTGCCCCTGACGGTCTCGGATACGGTTGAATAAATGAAACAGTCCTTCTTCCCAATCCGGGCGACCGGCAACGGCCTGAATATTATCCAGCGCGACCAGCGGCAACTGCTCCATCGCATCCAGTACCGCCGGACTGTATTCAACCAGTTCATCAAGCGGCAAATAAACGCTTTGATGCCCCAGCCCTTCAGCGTAATGACAGGATGCCTGCAGCAGGTGACTACAACCAACACCGGCAGCTCCCCACAAATACAGGTAAGGTTCGCCATGGGTTGTCCACTGCTGCTGCAGCGACTGCACGATCTGCTCATTCGGGCCGGCGTAATAATTGGCGAAGCGCGCATCGTCGCGCACGGCGACCGAAAGCGTCAGTTGTTGGTGATGATCCATACTCTGCATTTATGGCTGCCAGCTAAAAACATGCTCCTGCTCAGTTGCGAGCAGACGCTTATCCAGTGCCAGAGTGCTCCAGACCTGCGCCCAATCGGCCGCCAGATCCAGCTCCAGTGTTAAATCCTGCTGATTAACCGCCAACACACGCACCGAGTTAACGGCGACGTTGGCGTTAAGGTAACTGATCACATCATGATATTGGCGGAAGTTCTGCACGCCCTGAATCATCAACTGATGCCCACCGGCAATACCATCGCTGCGCAAGGCGTAACGGGCTGAAAGAAAACCCGCGACCTGATCGGCAACCTGCAACAGTACCGAATTGACGTCATCACCTTCAGCCTGCAGGTCGAGCCAATCGCCCTTGTGCTGAATAAACCCCTGATAGCGCCAGCCATTATCACGCCCCGGCGCCAGGCGACCCGCCATAAACGCGTCGGTGGCATAGCGCGCCGACGCCTTCTGCACATCGTCTTTAAATAATCCCCACAGACGTTCAACCGGCAATACCAGCTCATCATCAAGATCCTGAGCCGGCCACAATAAAGGAATACCGCGCTCGTTCATGGCGCGTTCCAGGCGTGCCCGCCACGGGCCACTGTTCTGATTCAGCGCCTTGCGTTGCAACTCGTCTTCAACCCCCTGCCACAGCAGCACCAGCGGACGGCTTTTGCCCCATACCGGCTGTTGCGCATCTTTTAACAGGGCATCGATCAGGTTCTGTGCAAAGAGTACTTCCAGCAATAAGCCGTCATCGGCTTCATCGCGGCTATAACGAAAGCTTTTGACATAGCGCTCGGCCGACGAGGCCGCCGCCTGTACAACCTCGCTCTGAACGCTCTCGACCTGTCCGGACACTTTAACCAGCACTTGCTGTAAAGCATCCTGAATACCGCTTTGGCGACTGGCCGTCGACTGATCGATCACCGGCACCCGCACCTGATAAAGGTCGGACACAATGACCGCGTGACTGCCAAGACTCAGACACAACAATAAAATCAGACTGGCTGCACGCACAGGCAGGTTCCTTACATCTGAAGATTCAAATCGGGCGGTATTGTGCCACGAAAGCTCAATATAACCACTACTGCGGCCGAAATTGTCCCGCAGGTTAAAGAAGAAGAACCCGCGAATACGGGTGTGTAAAACCATAATGAGCCCGCCGGAACGCGGCAAAACGAATAATCCGTACAATTTATGCATTATAAATAAGTCTTTCGAATTCGTTTTTAACAAAATCCTGACTACTCCGGCAGCTTTCATGCACTCTCAGATTTGCGCATTTCCATGATGCAGGATGGCGCACAAATCGTTAGAATACGCGCCTTTCTATGGGCCACCCAGTGACGACGGCATGAGTGAACAACAATCCCTGAGCTACAAAGACGCTGGTGTCGATATCGACGCCGGAAATGCATTGGTCGAGCGCATCAAAGGCGTTGCCAAACGTACCCGCCGCCCTGAAGTGATGGCCGGACTCGGTGGTTTCGGCGCCCTGTTCGAACTGCCACAGGGCTACCGCCAACCGGTCCTGGTATCCGGCACCGACGGCGTAGGCACCAAGCTGCGCCTGGCAATGGACCTGAAAAAGCACGACACCATCGGTATCGATCTGGTCGCCATGTGTGTCAACGATCTGGTGGTTGCCGGTGCAGAACCGCTGTTCTTCCTCGATTACTACGCCACCGGCAAGCTGAACGTTGATGTTGCAGCGGCGGTTGTCAGCGGTATCGGCGATGGTTGCGAACAAGCCGGCGCCTCTCTGGTCGGTGGTGAAACTGCCGAAATGCCAGGCATGTACGAAGGCGAAGATTACGATCTGGCCGGTTTCTGCGTCGGTATCGTTGAAAAAGACGACATCATTGACGGCAGTAAAGTCAAAGCCGGCGACAAGCTGATTGCCATGGCTTCCAGCGGCCCGCACTCCAATGGCTACTCCCTGATCCGTAAAATCATTGAAGTATCCGCTGCTGACCTGAGCGCCGATCTGGATGGCCAGCCGGTTGCTGACGCACTGATGGCGCCGACCCGCATTTATGTGAAATCTGCACTCAAACTGATCAACGCATCCGACGTGCACGCCATGTGTCACGTAACCGGAGGCGGCTTCCAGGAAAATATTCCCCGCGTGTTACCAGACGACTGCAAAGCCGTTATCGACACCAACAGCTGGAAATGGCCTGCCGTATTCGAATGGCTGCAAAGCAACGGTAAAGTAGCGACCGCCGAGATGTTCCGCACCTTTAACTGTGGTGTCGGCATGATTGTCGCCCTGCCGGAAGAAAAAGCCGATGCCGCCATTGCGCTGCTGAACGCTGAAGGCGAACAGGCCTGGCTGATTGGTGACATTCAGGCGAAAGGCGAAGCCGACGAGCAGGTTGAATTTATCGGTAACCGCAGTCTATGAACGAAAGCAGCACCCACGATAAGCCAGCCGTACCGCGTATCGTGATTCTGATCTCCGGCAGTGGCAGCAATATGGTTGCCATTGCCGATGCTGTGAAAAATGAAAACATGGAAGCTGAGGTCGCAGCGGTTATCTGTAACCGCCCGGAAGCGGCCGGTTTACAGAAAGCGCGCGACCGTGATTTACCCGTCGTCGTGCTTGATCATAAAGCCTTTACCAGTCGCGAGGATTTTGATCGCGCACTGATGGCTCAGATTGATGAATTCGCCCCTGATCTGGTGGTTCTGGCTGGCTTTATGCGCATTCTGACAGCGGACTTCGTTGCTCATTATCATGGCCGCATGCTCAATATCCATCCATCGTTATTACCTAAATATCAGGGCCTGAACACGCATCAGCGTGCGCTGGACGATGGCGAGAGCGAGCATGGAGTGACGGTTCATTTTGTGACGGAAGAACTGGATGGCGGCCCGAATGTGATCCAGGCCGTTATTGCTGTGAACGATGATGATGATGCCAACAGCCTGCAGCAACGCGTACAGTTGCAGGAACATGTCATTTATCCGATTGCGGTTAAATGGTTTGTTGAAGGCCGCCTGAGCATGATTGGCAACCATGCCCGCCTGGATGGAAATGTGATTCCTGCAACGGGATTGCAACTGACGTCCTGAACCAGCTCCGATATACTCTGGCCAAATGGACTTGGCTGACCGATATGACTTCTTTCTTATTTCCCCGTTTTTTTATGTGCATGCTGACCGCCTGCGTTACATACAGCGCATCAGCAACCCCGGCACCAATAACCCCAGCACCAACAACTCCAGCACCAAGCGCAACAAACAGCACCAGTCCCGATAGCGTTCAGACCACACTGCAGCCATTTTTCGCGCGTTATAAAACGGAGTGGAAGCTTGGCTGGTTCAGCGTCGATATTGAAGCCGAACGCAGTCTGCGCCAACTGGCCAGCGGCCATTGGCTTTTAAGCTTTGAGGCAGAAACCAGTGCCGCCGCACTGAAGGAAACCTCAGAATTCAGCCTGAACCAGGGCCGGATACAACCGCTGGAGTACCGCTACCGCGCCAGTGGATTGTTCAATGAACCGGACCGCACCTTGCTGTTCTCGCCAGACTTAAAGCTTGTTAAAGACATGGAGAACAATAAAGACTACCCCCAGGCCTGGGAAGATGAGGTGCAGGACAACCTCACTTATATGCTGCAGGCCAGCCTGGACCTCGCTCAGCCGGACGCACATGAGCAGAACGCCGATCCACTGCACTATTCCGTCTTCGAAAAAAAACGTGTTAAAGATTTTCAGTTCCGGATTATTGGCGAAGAACAGCTGAATACTAAAATTGGTAAGCTTAAAACCATCAAAATTGAACAGGTGCGGCAGAAAAAAGGCCGCGAAGTGTTTGCCTGGTTTGCGATTGAACGCCATTACCAACTGGTGCGCCTGGTGGATAAAGAAAAAGGTAAAACCCGCTATCAGATTGATATTACCGACCTGAAAGACTGAAGCAGCTGAGCATCACCCGCTTCGCGCACCTGTGCTTTTCAGGTAAACTGCATGCTCTTTTTTACTCCACAGGAAGCACAGCATGCGACTCAGCGACGGCGATATTGAACAACGCATTGCCGATGGCAGCATTGTTATCGATCCACAGCCAGCCAGCGATGCCATTGCCGGCATCAGCGTAGACCTGCGCCTGGATCACCGCTTCCGCGTATTCAACAACAACTCCGTTACTCACCTCGACCTGTCCGGTGACCGCATTCAGCTTGAACGCGACATCAACCGTATCATGAGTAAAGAAATAGAAATTGAAGCCGATGACGCCCTGTTCATTCACCCGGGTGAACTGGTGCTCGGCGCGACACTCGAATCAGTTACCGTGCCAGCCGATCTGGTCGGCTGGCTGGACGGCCGCAGTTCCCTCGCCCGCCTAGGTTTAATGGTGCATGTGACCGCCGGACGGATTGATCCGGGCTGGCAGGGGCAAATCGTACTGGAGTTCTACAACAACGGAAAATTGCCATTAGCTCTGCGCCCGGGCATGGTGATTTGTGCCATGTCATTTGAAATGCTTTCAAGCCCTGCGCTGCGTCCTTACAACAAACGCGAAAATGCCAAATACCGTGATCAGAAAGGCGCGACCTTCAGCCGGATTGCCAAAGACTGACTGCGACAGATTACTAATTAAGCAATTAATAAAAATTCAGAAAAGCTAACAAAATCAACCACTTTAACGAAAAAGGTGGTTGACACTCCAAAGCTCACTTTGCATAATGCACGCACTTACTGATGTTCCCCGATAGCTCAGTCGGTAGAGCAGTAGACTGTTAATCTATTGGTCGTTGGTTCAAGTCCAACTCGGGGAGCCACTTCAGTAACACCCTTCTGCAAGACCCGCATAGTCTTAGGATGAGACAAATATCCCCTTATTTCCTGATTAATTCTGATAATTTACAGCTTGTTGTCTAACGCAAAGCGTAAATATTGCTAAACTTCATGGACATTACAATTAGATGAATTTCAGCCCCATGATTGATTTCCTGCTGAATGCTTCCCGCCCAGTAAAACGTTCTATCTCCGTCTTCTATGACTTATTAGCCATTCCTGCTGCAATTTATCTTGCGCTGGCTCTCCGATATGGAACAGCGACTCCGCAATTAGATGGCTCTATTCTTGCGGCCGCATTAATAACAACTTTATTAACTCTGGCAGTCTTTATAAGGCTTGGACTTTACCGGGCAGTTGTGCGCTTTATGACTGGTCAGGCTTTCACAACACTTGCCCTCGGCATTGCCATTTCTGCCATAACATTAGCCAGCAGCTCATTTTTTACCCATGCTAACCTGCCACGCTCAAGCCTGATTATTTATTTCTTTACCGCCTTTACTTTGCTTGGCACACCACGCCTCTTCATCCGCAGTGTCGTTACGCAATTGAGTAAAGCAAAATGTGAACCGGTATTAATTTATGGGGCTGGGCAGCAAGGGGTTGCCCTTGCCAACGCATTAACGGGCAGTGATCACTATCGTCCATTTGCTTTTATTGACGATGACAGCAAAAAACAAAATATGAACATTCATGGCCTGAAGGTTCACAGCGCCAGCGACATCGAAAATATTACCGACCATTATCATATTAAAAAAATTCTGCTTGCTTTGGGTCGCACCAGCATCGCTGAACGTAAACAGCTGATTGAGAAATTGACGGAGAGTAAACTGGAAGTGCTCACCGCCCCTTCTGTTAATGACATCATCAGCGGAAAAGCCCGGATCGAAGAAGTAAGGGAAGTGGAAATTGAAGATTTACTCGGACGTGATTGCGTTAATCCACGAACGGAGCTTTTGAAAAATAATCTTCACAACAAAGTTGTGTTGGTTACAGGAGCAGGCGGATCTATTGGTTCAGAACTCTGTCGTCAGGCACTGTTACAGCAACCGAAGCAATTAATTCTGTTTGAATTGAATGAGTACAGCCTGTATGCAATTGAACAGGAGCTACAGCAACTTAAAAGTACTCACCATCTAGACACGGATATTGTTTCCATTCTTGGCTCAGTACAAAAGCAAAACCGCCTTGAAACGATTTTCCGTACTTTCCGTGTACAAACAATCTACCACGCAGCCGCTTATAAACATGTGCCAATGGTCGAGCATAATGTCGTCGAAGGCGTACGCAATAATGTGTTCGGCACCTGGTATTGTGCAGAGGCAGCAATAGCCGCAGGCGTTGAGCGTTTTGTACTGGTATCGACAGATAAAGCCGTTCGCCCTACCAACGTTATGGGAGCTTCGAAACGTTTTTCAGAGCTAGTGTTGCAAGCACTGACTGAACGACAAAGCGATACTCTGTTTTGCATGGTGCGCTTTGGAAATGTACTGGGATCATCAGGCTCTGTCGTACCACTGTTTCGTAAGCAGATTAAAGATGGCGGTCCAATAACGGTAACTCATCCAGACATTATTCGTTACTTTATGACGATTCCCGAAGCCTCACAATTAGTCATTCAGGCTGGCGCAATGGGCAAAGGTGGTGATGTATTCGTACTGGATATGGGCGAGCCCGTTAAAATTACCAGCCTCGCGAAAAAAATGATCCGTCTGTCTGGTCTGAGCGAAAAGACCGAGCAGAATCCCCATGGCGATATTGAGCTTCAGTTCACTGGACTGCGACCTGGCGAGAAGCTCTACGAAGAATTGTTAATTGGTGACAATGTAGAAGGCACTGATCACCCACGAATTATGACTGCAAACGAAGTACATTTATCCTGGCCAGAAACGCACAACCTGCTGAACCGCCTGGACAAAGCCTGTCACGACTTTAAAGTTGAAGATGTCATCAATCTACTACTTGAAGCCCCAGCCGCTTATGACAAGCAGGGAGAGTGTCCGGACTGGGTACTGAATGCATCAAAAGCGAGCCATTAAAATACACATCCTGTAATACGGCTGCGCTACCTGCCGAGTACAAGCACAACAGCATTTTAATAATAAAAAATACCCGCTAAAAAGCGGGTAT
Organism: Thalassolituus pacificus; assembly: GCF_025318105.1. Lineage (NCBI taxonomy): Bacteria > Pseudomonadati > Pseudomonadota > Gammaproteobacteria > Oceanospirillales > Oceanospirillaceae > Thalassolituus > Thalassolituus pacificus. The sequence continues at coordinate 297,113 of NZ_JAOANI010000014.1, read as the reverse complement.
TTTAAAAGACGCGATAAGTTTCTCGTTCCTACGCTCCGCGTGGGAATGCAACTGTACCAGCAAGGGCTACCACGCAGAGCATGGGAGCCAGGTGTGTAAAAATGCCCGCAGTTGCGGTCATTTTGTTTACAGCCATCATAAAAACAGCCATTTTAAAAAAGTGAAAGACTTGTCAGAGCACCGCGCTCAACAAACTCTGCGCCTCATTAATCAACTGTCCTAAGTGCTCCTCACCGACAAAACTTTCGGCATAAATTTTATAAATATCTTCAGTCCCACTTGGACGCGCGGCAAACCACCCCTCAGAAGTACTTACTTTAATACCACCAATAGAAGCACCATTACCTGGTGCTACGGTATGCACTGCAATAATATCGTAACCTGCTAATTGTGAAGCCGTAATGCTGGCAGAGGTTAGTTTTTTAAAGGCTGATTTTTGTTCCCCTGTTGCCGCTGCATCAATGCGACGGTAAACAGGATTGCCATGTTGCTGTACCAGTTTTGCGTAATATTCGGATGGTTTTAAGCCAGTCACAGCCAGGATTTCAGCAGCAAGCAGACAAAGCAGAATACCGTCTTTATCGGTAGACCAGGGTTTACCGCCAAGGGTTAAAAAGCTGGCACCCGCACTCTCTTCACCACCAAACGCCAGCTCACCGCTGTAAAGCCCCCGCACAAACCATTTAAAGCCGACTGGCACTTCATACAGATCCCGGCCATTGGCCTGAACAACCCGATCCATCATAGAACTGGTTACCAGGGTTTTTCCTATTTTCAGCGCTGCCGACCACTGCGGACGGTGGGTTAATAAATAATCAACGCAAACGCATAAAAAATGATTCGGATTCATCAGTCCGGCTGAATCCACAATACCATGACGATCGGCGTCCGGATCATTACCAAAGGCGATATCGAACTGATCCCGAATCATCAGCAGGTTCGCCATTGCAGCGGTACTGGAACAATCCATGCGGATACGGCCATCGTGATCTGGCGGCATAAAAGCAAAAGCCGGATCAAGAATTTCGTTAACCACCTCGATATTAAGATCGTTTCCGCTCGCCAGCGCCTGCCATACTGGCAAGGCCGTTCCTCCGATGGGATCCGCGCCTAACTTCAGACCAGACTTACGAATAGCCTCAAGATTAATAACCTGCCCAAGCCCGGCAATATAACGTCCGATGTAATCGTATTCCTGCGCCTGCTGCAAAGCTTCATCAAGCGAGATTCGCTTTACATCCTGACAATCACTTTGCAGGTATTCATTTGCCCGGCGCTCAATCCAGCCTGTCACATTACCATCAGCCGGGCCGCCATCGGGCGTATTGTACTTAATACCGCCATCTTCCGGAGGGTTATGCGACGGGGTAATAATAATACCATCTGCAAGCCTATCAGGTTTATCGTTGTTAAACACCAGAATAGCGCGACTTACCAAGGGAGTAGCAGTAACCTGATTATCCGTAGCAATACGCACCTCAACATTATTGGCAGCCAACACCTGCAGAGTAATTTCCCAAGCCGGGCGGGATAACGCATGAGTATCCAAACCTAAAAACAGCGGGCCAGTAATATTGGCCTGAACACGGTAATCAGCAACAGCCTGAGCAATACTCAGAATATGCCATTCGTTAAATGTACTTTTTAATGCCGAGCCACGGTGGCCGGAAGTACCAAAAGCAACACGCTGTGCCTCGACAGCGGCATCTGGCTTAACCGCATAAAAAGCATCCTGTAAATTCTGAATCACACCCATATCCTCATTAACCTGTATTCTTGTGTCTGCAGTTATAACTGATCACGAACATGGCCCACTCCTACCTTTGTGAGTAGAAGTGGCACTTTACCACGATATTTATTCGTAGGAGCTGGCCATGCCTACGACAAGCTATCCGCAACGTCACAGCTCTGCACAATTTGTTTGTAGGAGCAACATTTTTGTCGCGATTGATATGCAGAGGGCGACGTTGTTGTCGTGATATTTATCCGTAGGAGCTGGCCATGCCTGCGACAAGCTATCCACAGAATCAAAGGCGCAGCACAATCCTACACGCGCAGCCTGTTTCGGTTATCCCGACTGCTTTTTATCAACTCATCCCCTGATTTAACGTCCTTTGCCGGGCCAAGCTTTGCCAGGCGGTCATACAGCACAACATTAACCGTTGCCGCCAGATTCATACAACCGACCGTAGGGATATAAACCACCTCATCAGCAGCACTGACAATATCCTGTGGGATACTGCCATCTTCTGGGCCAAACACATAAAGCACATGCTCGGGATGCTCAAATTCCGGCAGCGGCGTTGCACCTACAACCAGCTCCACACAAATCAGGCGGGTATCATCCGGCAATTGCTCTTTAACCAGAAGCAGACTCCCGACATGAGACATCTGCGCTTTTTCTGCCACGTTACGCGTATCGGTACTGTGCTTTACCGCGCGGTCATAACGGCTGCCGGTGTAAAAGATGCCATCAGCCTGATAACACCCCAGCGCCCGTAAAACCGAACCGACGTTACCGGCATCTTTGGGGTTTTCTAAACCAAGATAAACCATAAGCTCTTTGTAAGAATCCTTTATTTATGAAGGTACTGAAAATACAAAACCCGCCAAAGCGGGTTTATAGAAGCGGCATTGCTACCACGATGAAAAAGTAGGAGCGGCATTTCTGCCGCGATGCCCACCATCATCAATAACCACTCAAGGTTACGGTAACCGTTGTAAGAGCGGCCCATGGCCGCGATAGTCAGCCAATAGCGCACATACCTCCATTATTACACCGCAAGCTCCATCACTTCGCGCAGCACTGCACAGGTTTTATCAATCTCAGCTTTCGTTAAGGTTGGATGCACTAAAAACATCAGACTGGTTTCACCCATCTCTTTAGCTACAGGTAAACGCTGAGCAGGACGGAAGCCGGTATTATCAAAAGCTTTTTCCAGGTACACCTCTGAGCAGGAACCAGAAAAACAAGGTACTCCCCGTGCATTAATTTCTTCCATGATCCGGTCACGGCTCCAGCCTTCTTTCAGCGCTTCAGGCTGCACAAACACATAACATTTATAAGCTGCATGCTGAATATCAGCTGGCACTACCGGCACACGCAACCCGGCACATTCGCGCGCGGCTTCCCAGATTTGAGCACAGTTACTATTACGGATACGTGTCCACTCCGGCATGCGCTGCAATTGAATTCGCCCAATCACAGCCTGTAATTCAGTCATACGCCAGTTAGTGCCAAAGCTTTCATGCAGCCAGCGGAAACCTGGCGGGTGCTCGCGCTCATAAACCGCTTCCCAGCTTTTACCATGATCTTTAAATGACCACATTTTCGCCCATAATTCCTGGTCATTGGTCGTTACCATGCCACCCTCGCCACCGGTGGTCATAATTTTATCCTGACAGAACGACCAGGCTCCGATATGCCCAAAAGAACCTATCGGTTTACCTTTATACAAAGCACCATGAGCCTGAGCACAGTCTTCAATTACATACAGACCCGTCTCTTCAGCCAGAGCCATAATACTGTCCATATCACAGGGCCAGCCTGCCAGATGGACGCATACAATGGCTTTGGTTCGTGATGTCAGTACGGCTTTAACAGACTCTGCAGTGATATTTTGCGAGTCACGGTCTACATCGGCAAACACCGGCACTGCACCCGCCAGTACAATACTGGATACGGATGCCAAAAAGGTACGTGAACTAACCACCACCTCATCACCGGCACCGATATTCAGCGCTTTAAACGCAACATCCAGCGCTAATGTACCGTTACCTAACGCAATGGCATATTCACTACCAAAATAAGCCGCAAATTCTTTCTCGAATTCACGACATTCGGAGCCGGTCCAATAATTCACCTTATTAGACAGTAACGTACGGGATATCGCATCAGCCTCTTCTTGAGTAAACGAAGGCCAGGGAGAAAAAGGAGTGTTCAACATAAACTACCTAAACAAAAGAGGGGCTATATTTTTAAGTCTTTCAGTAGGTCATTTTCAAAACGTAAAATTTTATCTTTAGGCCTATCTTTTACTGCCTTACAGTCAGCACCGGCATAAATAGTCCACGGTAGAAGATCCTTCCTTACAACCACACCAGCACCAATCGCCGCACCCTCACCAATCTTTACACCAGGCAGAATAATCGTATTTGTACCTACTATTACATGTTTACCTATGTGAACCTTTGATTTCTTAACATTTGTGTATTTACTAGGTACTGTTGGGTTGGTCATTCCCCCCCCTAAAAAGTCGTCACTACCAGTTACGATCCGACAGCCAGCGCTCAAACCAGAAAAGTCTTCCATAATAAACTCACCTCCTCCCACAACGCTGCAAAAAGATGCGATATGCACAAATCGACCTATTTCAGTTCTTTCACCAGCATTTAGAAAAACAAAATCATCAACCTGAGAGTAGTCTCCAATAGTTAGTCGATCTATATTAACGATCTTTGCTTGGTCATAAATCTTTGCTTTCATCGCGGTTACCTGTAAATGGAAATGTTGTGACTTCTCCAGCGGCACTGATACCATCACGGATTAGTACTTTTTTAACCGTCAGAAATAAAATTCTGATATCTAACCAAATCGACTGATTATCCACATACCAGACATCCAGCTTAAACTTTTCTTCCCAACTGATTGAATTCCGGCCATTGACCTGTGCCCAGCCAGTAACTCCGGGGCGTAATTCATGGCGACGGTATTGTGCTGAATTGTAGAGTGGCAAGTATTCCATTAGCAGCGGACGCGGGCCCACCAAACTCATATCACCTTTAAGTACATTCCACAGCTCAGGCAGTTCATCCAGGCTGGTTGAACGTAACCAATGACCAAAATGTGTTAAGCGCTCGGAATCGGGCAACAAGTTACCTTCCGCATCAACCGCATCACGCATAGAACGGAATTTAATCATCTCAAAGGGCTTACCATCTTTTCCAGGGCGTACTTGCTTAAACAAAACTGGTGTGCCGAGATTTTTACGGATTTTCCAAGCGACAATTGCAATAACTGGTAATAAAATCAGCAAGCCAAAGGAAGAAGAAAAAATATCAAAAAAGCGTTTCATCATTTATAAAACCTGAAGTTCATTGAAGGTCAAGGGAGATATCCCTCAATTTCTGGGCAAAATATGAAATCTGTAAACGCTTACGTACTTCATCGCGCAGCGCAAAATCCCTGGCGTCAATTTCTTCTAACATAAAGAAGCACTTAACCAACTCATCATGATCAGGCTGACAGACGATACCGACCTGTTCCTGCTTAACCCAACGAGCTACACTGGTTTGCTCGCCACACACCGCCAGTACACCGGCGCCAGAAAGCGCATAACCAGAAGACTTACTGGGAAAAGCGTACTTAGTAACCTCATCATCGATTGGCAGCAATGCCCAACGGTGTTCATTGACCAACTCAGCTGCCTCGGTAGCTGGTAACACACCAAGGTAATCTACCTGCTCATAGGCATTGGCCAACGCCTGAATGTCAGGAGCATGAACACCACCACCGGCAAAGGTAAACCGTAGCTTGCCACCTTGCTGCAAGTAAGCACGAATAGCAGACATCAGCAAAGGTATACGCTGCAACCTACCGGCATTACCGCAGTAAACAATGTCTTTAGACCGTTCTTCCGCTGGCACGGGCGTAACAGAGAAAGACGGATTATCCAGCAACAATATAGGGCTTGAGGTATCGCTACGTTGCCGAATATAAACCTTCATATCTTCCGATAACGTAACAATGGCAGCCGCATGTCGGAGCGTATAATTATCAACTGCTTTAAGAATCCGCAGTAATAACCGATTAAGCGGAATAATAATCTCTGCTGCTTCAGGGTGAATATCCTGCAGGTGATACACATACCGGGCACCAAATAACCGGCAGTAGAGTGCCACTATAAATGGCACTACCACCGGTGGATTAGTGGCGACATACACATTGGCAGGTTTGGAACGAATCAGACTGACAAACGTAAACCCCATAAAGAACAACGCTTCAGAAATTCGTTTCAGCACTCCACTGGCAGATGTCGTATAGGCCTTACACGCCCGAATGCTAAGTCCAGTCCCACGGCTAGCAGTTGCCAGCTGTGCAGAGAGATCGGTTGCGGTTTGAGTGATCACACACACACGATGTTGCTCCGAAGCCTTTTCCGCGAATTGAAGCAACCCCTCACCAATAACTTGATCATGGGGCCAAAAGCCGCGATTGACGATGGCTAAATCCGTCTTTTTTGCCATCAATACTGCTTCCACACTGTTCGCATTACGTAATCACGGTAACTGTGAATAATGCGAACTACTTTGTCGGCCACATTGGGCATGCTGTAATCAGCCACTAAGCGTAAATCACGCAGCTCGCCACGGCTTTGTGTTTCCAGAATGGCCAGCCCCTGCATCACACGTTCCACTTCCAGGCCTGCCATCATCGCGGCCGTTTCTTCCATACCTTCCGGGCGCTCATGAGCTTCACGGATATTCAGAGCGGGGAAGTTCAGAATGGACGATTCTTCGTTGATGGTACCGCTATCAGACAATACCGCTTTCGCGCTTAACTGCAGCTTGTTGTAGTCTTTAAAGCCCAGCGGCTTCAGCAGTTGCACATTCGGGTGGAAAGTAACACCCATGGTATCAACGCGCTTTTGGGTACGTGGGTGGGTAGAAACAATCACCGGCAAGTTGTAATGCGCAGCAACGGTGTCCAGCACATCCACCAGTTTCATAAAGTTTTTGTCAGAATCGACGTTTTCTTCACGGTGCGCACTCACCACAAAGAACTGCCCTTCTTTCAGGTTCAGTCGTTCCAACACAGTAGAAGCTTCAATACCTTCACGGTAATAATTCAGCACCTCGAACATCGGACTGCCGGTTTTAATAATGCGGTCAGGCGGTAACCCTTCTGCCACCAGATAATCCCGTGCGATGGTGCTGTAGCTCATATTGATATCGGCGGTATGGTCAACAATACGGCGGTTGATCTCTTCCGGTACGCGCATATCAAAGCAACGGTTACCCGCTTCCATGTGGAAGGTCGGAATCTTACGGCGTTTGGCTGGCAGTACGGCCATACAGCTATTGGTGTCGCCCAATACCAGTACAGCTTCGGGTTTAACCTCGGCCAGAACCTGGTCAACCTTAATAATCACATTGCCAATGGTTTCCGCACCGGTACTACCCGCGGCACTTAAAAAGTGGTCTGGCTTACGGATACCTAAATCCTGAAAGAAAATCTCGTTCAGTTCGTAATCATAGTTCTGGCCGGTATGCACCAGAATGTGCTCGCAGTGTTCATCCAGTTTGGCCATTACGCGCGACAAACGGATAATTTCCGGGCGGGTTCCCACCACGGTCATTATTTTTAATTTCTTAACAGCGGTTGTCATAACAAAGTACCCAAGTATTTACGGAGCAGCAGGCGTTAACGGGCAAGCGTAGGTGTCCGGCTTTTCCCGATCAAAAATTTCATTTGCCCACAGCATAACAATCATTTCATCATCACCAATGTTGGTAATGTCGTGTGTCCAGCCTGGCATGGTCTCCACAATTTCTGGCTTTTCGCCGGTGGTTTCCAGCTCGTAAAACTCACCGGTGTGCATATGGCGGAATTTAAAGCTGGCCTTGCCTTTAATTACCAAAAACTTCTCAGTTTTGGTGTGGTGGTAATGTCCGCCACGGGTAATACCAGGGTGCGCCGTGAAGTAAGAAAACTGACCGGCATCCGGAGTTTTCAGCATTTCTACAAAAACACCACGCGGATCACCGTATTTAGGCACCTCGTAAGTAAAGCGCTCTTTCGGCACATAGCTGAGGTAAGTGGAATACAAGGCCCGAACCAACCCAGTACCCACGCGCTCAGTAATTAAACTTTGGCGGCTATCGCGGAAGCGATACAACTGCTCGGCCAATTCACCCACAGTAATTTGGTACACAGGCTGTACGGTTTCGAAGGCTTCGCCCGTGTGTTGAGCATCCAGCAGTGCCAGAAAATGCTCGATCACATCATCGACGTACACCAAATTAACTACCGCTGCCGGGTCATTAATCTGAATAGGTAAATCGTTCACAATGTTATGGCAAAAAGTGGCCACAGCGGAGTTGTAGTTGGGTCTGGCCCATTTACCAAACACATTCGGCAAGCGGAATACCGAAACGGGTATCCCCAGCTCGCGCAGTGCCAGCAAAGCATTTTCCGCCGCCCGCTTAGAAATACCGTAAGAGTTATCCAATTCAGCCTGAATGGAAGAGGTATACACAACCGGTGCTTTGCACCCCGTTGCCAGCATAGCCTTTGCCAACTGTTGGCTTAAGCCCGAATTACCCGTGGTAAACTCTGCCGGGTCTTGCGGGCGGTTAATACCAGCAAAGTGAAACACAAAATCCACACCCGCCAGCATGGCTGGCAATTCAGCCTCGGTATGTTCGCGGGTAAAACGAACGACTTCAATTTCTTTACGTTCAACCAGGTGCACCAAAAGATTTTTACCAATAAAACCGTCGGCACCGGTTACCAATACACGCATGGCTCAATCCTCGGGGTCTACGTAACGACCATCGCGCAGTTCACGAATGAACTCCAGCTTTAGCAGCAGTTGCTGCATGCCCGCCAGATCCAGGCGCTGGGTATTGTGCGAGTTGTAATCTTCAGCCTGAGAAATTTCCTGCTCACCCTGCTCCACAAACTTGCCATAGTTCAGATCTCGCAGATCAGGTGGAACGCGGTAATAACCACCCAGATCTTCGGCGCAGACCATTTCTTCACGGCTTAACAGTGCTTCATAAAGTTTCTCGCCATGACGGGTACCGATGACGTCAATGGGGTATCCGGGCTTGCCCAATAAATCAGACAATGCCTGCGCAAGCACCTCTACCGTCGCTGCAGGGGCTTTTTGCACAAACATATCGCCGTTATTACCGTGCTCGAATGCGTACAAAACCAGATCTACAGCATCGGCCAGCGTCATCATAAAGCGGGTCATGTTCGGATCGGTAATGGTCAGCGGCTTATTGGCACGCATCTGGTCAACAAACAGCGGAATCACCGAACCACGAGACGCCATAACGTTACCGTAACGGGTACCACAAATAACGGTTTTGGTGGGGTCTACGTTACGTGACTTGGCCACCATGACCTTTTCCATCATCGCCTTGGAAATACCCATCGCATTAATGGGGTAAACCGCTTTATCGGTGCTTAAACATACCACGCGCTGCACTCCGTTCTGAATGGCGGCTTCCAGCACGTTTTCAGTACCCAGCACGTTGGTTTTCACCGCTTCCATCGGGTGAAACTCACACGATGGCACCTGCTTTAATGCCGCCGAATGAAAAATGTAATCCACACCACGGGTCGCATTCAGCACTGCCTGATAATCACGCACATCACCGATATAGAACTTCAGCTTAGGATTCACGTATTTTTTACGCATATCATCCTGTTTTTTTTCGTCGCGGCTGAAAATACGGATTTCAGCGATATCGGTATCCAGAAAGCTTTTAAGAACAGCATTGCCGAATGAACCAGTTCCACCAGTTATCATCAATATTTTTTGCTTAAACATAACCACCCTTACTTACAACATCCTTCAAAATGGACATTGCTCTATTAAATCGTTGAAATTGATCTCCATAATTATTCAGAACGCGCTCTCTTTCAGCATCATCAATTACAGATGAGATAGATTTACACAATGCATCTGCTGCAGACTCTGCGGAGAGCGGAGAATAGTAATTCGCATAAGTTCCACACACCTCTCTCGAAAAATCTCTATCGGCAACAACCAGAGGCTTTGCCATAGCCATAGCCTCAAGATAACTCGTAGAAAAAGTCTCCAAAATGCTTGGAATAAAAACAACATCTATACTCTCATACAATTCACGAGCATTAGCGTATGAATAAGGCCCTACATTGCAAATGTGCGAACGCAGCGGAAACCCCTCTAAACATTTGACAAAATTACTATCTGATTGGGCCGTAGTAACAAACTCAAAGTTAATACTTTCTCTAGAACTTAAAATCGATACTAATTCAAAAATTATTTCGAGATTTTTATGTGAATAATAAGCTGAAGGAACAAATATTTTGACCTGATTCCAACAAACCGACTCCTTACGAACACTTGAATGTAAAAAGGCTTCACCTATTGCATTCTGCAATAAGGAAGTCCTCTCTTTGGGCAACATGTATCTTTTACAGAAGCCAAATCGTGAACTCTCTGTTTGAAACAGAAAGAAATCCGCATGCAATCGAGCATGAACACCTTTAAGAAACTCCACAACGCCAAAGCGAAGAGCCTCAACAAATGAACGATTCAATCTAAGCGATAAAAAATCCGCATGTGTTATATAAGGATCGCTAATTCCCATAACATGTGGAGATTTGAAATTAATATATGTCGGACCTGCCATTGTATACACGATATCAGGTTGGAAAAAACGTTCGAGATCTAAAGCTACTTTTCTGGAATGCATACTCCGAGCAGGAGAATCTACTAAAACTATATTATTTCCAGCAATCCCCCATGCAGTTAAGACAGAGAACACTTGATGAGAGACCAAAAAAAAGCACTCACACTGAGAATCAGCAAACGCGTATTTTATAAAATTTGCGGAATTCTGTATTGCGCCACCAACAACATTCACTGAACAATTAAACAATATTTTCATGTTCAACCCAATACATCTTCAAATAACTAGTATATACCAAGAATACAAGAATCATAATCATAGAGTACAAGTGTCTTGCCGCAAGCACATCCTCTTTAAAATTCATAATTAACGTCATAATGATAACCAAAAGAGAAAGATTTTTTATAAAACGCCCATCATCAGTCAGTCGCACGCTTTTACAGAGTAAATACAACAACCAAAAATAATAGAAAATAATAAAAAACAGACCAATCACACCTGACATATACCAATTCTTCATATATCCTATATCCGCATTGAGCCATAATCCCTCCGTCCTACCCGCAGACGTTGTGCCAAAAAGAAAATTATTCAGTGACTCCATCTCAGGAGGGAAGTGCAGCATCGTAAATAAAGCCTCCAATGTTGAAGATGACTGACTTATTTTTTCAGAGAGGCCAAACTCAGCAAGAACCCTATCATAAACCAGATAGATAGGAGAATTATTCACATCACCACTAGATAAGAAAACCATAAACAATGTAAATAACAATAAAATAAAGAAGACCTGATATTTCAGATACAAGAAATAATATCCATAAAAAAATACAACAACCAAAAGACCAACACGACCAGTCAAGAAAACCGAGAGGATCACAGTCACATTAGCAAAAAGCAACATCCAAGACGAGCATTTCCCGTAACGAATTAAGTATACAGAAAGACCAATTGCAATTGATTGAAAAAAGCTCAGCAAAGCAGAGCCGCCACCAGAGAAGCCAGCAATTCTGTACCGCCCTACATCTGTAAACATTAAATCTGAAACAGAGCTATATTCATATACAAATAACTTTATAGTCGGTGAGACAAACATTAAAACAATAATAGCCGCATGAACTACCAGAGACCAATAGATATCATGAACAACCCTATAAATAACACCCCTCCCATATAGTTCAAAATAAACTAACACAACCATATAAGAGAAGAATGCCAATAGCAAAAACTTAAAGGTAAACAGTAAATATTCAACTGAAGCCATTCCATTTAAAGTAGTTACAATCAATGAAAGGACAAAAAAAACATATAGTATAATAAAATTAATAACTATAGAGCCTGATATAACAAAAAAACCACGCCTAATATAAAGGGCAACAATTGTGAATAGCAGACCTGACAAAATGACTAAATCAACTCCAGACTTGAATTTGAATGACACTAGAAAAAAGAACAGCAATATACCCATAAAAGCTTCACTCAATACCCAAAACTAATTTAGCACGAGAGAGCCAAGAATACTTATGACGGACAAGTATTCTCCCTGACTTCGCAGGTTTAGTATTTTTTGTAGTCCGAATAACCGAGGCCAAATCCTTACTATCGCCAGCCTTAAAATAAAAGCAGTAATCACCCTGCAGCACCTCCCTGAGAACAGGCAAATCAGAAGCTATAATTTTTTTATCAAAAGCCAAATACTCAAACATCTTCAACGGCGACGTATACTTGCCAATATCCTCCCCATTAGCTGTGGTTACATTTTTCTCATTCGGTAAAACTACAACATCAAAGGCCTTTAAATATTTTTTAGTACTTTCATGCGACACAAATCCATAAAAGAAGATATTATTCTGAAACTTATAATTCTCCTTAAACTCATCGACTTCAACTCTAGCCCCCCCTACAATATGAAATCCAATATCATGCAAATCTAATGCAGCATCGCATAACAAGCCAACTCCCTTACCAGGTAATAAACTACCTACATAACCTACATTATACTTGAAATTTCCATTAAGCCGTAAAGTCTCAATAGAATCTAAGTCATATATGTCAGCACCATCATGCGCGACAACTAACTTATCATGCTTAAGGTCAAATGAATCTTTAATGTCATGAGCCAATGATTCAGAAATAACAACAAGTCTAGTCAATGCTCTTGAACCACAAATAAACCTGTCCAATTTATCCTGAATATAATTTGCAGAGATGCCGTGCATTTCATAATAATGACAAACACCCAGCACGCTTAATATAAATGAAGCATGCCTATTTCTTGAGTAAACAATTGAATCCTGCCTCCTATTCAACACAATCCAGAAAGGAATAACAAAGAGACTAATAAAAACTGACGAAAGAGGCAACCTTAACACATTGAAGAGTTTTATCTGAAATATTGGATCAACATCATAAACATTAAATAAGGAAAACTTATTAAACTTAGATGAAATACTTTTTCCAATGAGAGTCACATCAAAGCCATTCAAAGAAAATGCATTACACATTTTCATCACATGAACACTATTTGCAAATTTAGATGGTAGAACTGAGTTTGACACATATATTAATGACTGCGGCATAATACTACTCCGATTATGACATCCATCTGCGATACCACATCTGAAACACAATGATACCCCATAGCTTTGGTGCATAATAGGAATGCCCCGCAATGAACCTTTCCTTAAGCCAATGAACATATTCAGAATTAAGAATCCCTTGCTGCTCAAGAGTCGCCCGGTCTAGATACACCTCTAAATAATCTCTCAATTCATTATTCAGCCAATCATAAATAGGAACACTAAATCCTTTCTTTGGACGATCCATTATTTGTTGCGGAACATATCTGTGCACGACTTGCTTAAGCACGTATTTCTTTTGACCGTTTCTAACTTTTAAATGCAATGGCAACCTAGCTCCGAATTCAACTAGATGATAATCTAAAAGAGGTTCCCGCCCTTCCAAACCAACAGACATAGTTGCCCTATCAACCTTGGCCAAAATATCATCGGGAAGATATGAGTTAAAATCAAATATCTGCATCTCTTCTAAAGGAGACAAGCTATCAAAATTCAGATGCAATTCATCTGAGTTTAGGCCAAATGTCTTTTTATTTAATAACTGTTGAATCTCCCCCTTTTTAAACAACCTACCTGTCTCTCGCATAATTTCTTGTGGGCTACGAGATGAGAGAATTGACATCAAGTAGTGATACCTTCCAGAAAAGTTTTGCAATACATTATCGATTCCGATTTTTTCTGGTCGTACACATTGCAATGCCTTAGATAAAAACCTACTCGGCATAACCCTATTGATATTATTATAATACTGTAGAGACTGAGTATATCGCTCATAACCAGAAAAAACCTCATCCCCACCATCAGCACTCAATGCAACACTAACGCTCGACTTAGCTAACTGGCTTACCAAGAGCGTTGGTATTGTTGAATTATCCGAAATTGGCTCATCCCAGACTTCGACGAGAGTTGGTACAAGCCTTAAAATATCATTCTTTGTACAATAGTACTCAAAATGATCCGTTCCTAAATGACTCGCAACTGTCTTTGCAAAATCAGCCTCATTATACTTTTTATTTTCAAATCCTATAGAGAATGTTTTAACTTTTTCGGTACGTCCGCTTTGAATTAAAGCTGTTACAGCAGTTGAATCATACCCCCCACTCAGGAAAATCCCAACTGGGACATCCGATATCATTCGGTACTGACAAGAGGACTTTATCAGCTTTTCTGTTTCATCAACGGCCTCCTGCTCTGATATTTCAAACTTGGGCTTTTCAAAGTGATCTCTTACACTCCAATACTCACTAATATTAATATCACTTGAATTCAGATCCAACTTTAAAATTTGTCCAGCCTTCAACTTCCTAGTATTCTCAAATATTGTATTTGGCTGAGGTATATAACCATGTTCAAAATATAACGACACACCACTTGTACATATTTTTTTAGTGAAGCCCGGATGCAAATGAAAACTTCTCAACTCACTGCCAAATATAAATAGTCCGTTTTCATAGTACCAGTAAAGAGGTTTAACACCTAAACGATCTCGAATCAGAATAAGCGAGCAATCAACTTCATCAAATATTGCCATGGCATACATACCATTAAAATACTTAATAGCATCTAAACCCCAATTATGATAAGCCTTTAATATAACTTCGGTATCAGAATCAGATGAAAATAAATAGCCCAGCTCTTCTAATCGGCATCTTATTTCTTTAAAATTGTAAACCTCTCCATTATATACAATCGTTATGTGATCAAGCGACATTGGCTGATGGCCATGTGACGATAAATCAAGTATAGATAACCGCCTATGGCCAAGACCCACCTGACCGTATGGCATAACTTTAAAGCAATACCCCGAATCATCAGGGCCACGATGCACTAAGCTATCCGTCATCCCTTTCAACAAATTCAAACTGGATTTATTACTAAAATCTATAAAACCAACAATTCCACACATCTTATGCCCCCCTTTGACGAACAACAAAGTAGCGGCATGAATAAATAATTACATGAAAAATCTGACCTACAACCCATGTATATGCCAAACCAACAGCCTCAAAATAATAAATCATAGGAAAAACTATTATCATATTTAATAGCATTGTATAAAAAACAACTAAAGACACACCTTTAGAATCACCTAAAATTAATAAAGCATTTGTAAATGAAGAACCAAACGGTGCAACTACCATGGCAACACATAAAACAGAAAGCACCTCTATTATATTGTCATTAAAACCACCAGAAAGAAGCCATACAATCTCTTGCGAATATAAATATACAACTAAAGCAAAAGTTATAGACAAGACCAGCAGAGTCATATTTAGTCTGGCAAAAACCATATAGAAATACTTTCTAGAATTTTGATATAAATTTGCAAGATATGGATAGAACGCATAAGTTACCGGGCTTAATAGACCACTGAATGCCTGAAGTATTTTCTCTGCGATACTATAATAACCAACCATGACATTATTTGTCATAGCTCCTAGAATAACTATATTTGTCGTCGTGTACAAATTAACATATACCCTACTCAGAAACACATGCCAACCATCAGAAATCTGAAACTTCATGCCTTTTGCGCTAGGCCACTTCAGCTTGATATCATAATTATTGATTGCGAACACAAGCCCGTAGAACCCGGAAAATACATAACCCAGAGATGTCAGCGCAGGTACAAGCCAATAATCTTTTGGTTCATTGACAATAACAAATATTATTAATGTGAACAGTCCTTTTGATATAAGATTGATTATAGCGATGTGCTTCATGGCCTCCATTCCCTGAAAAAACCAAACTGGAAAAAGCGCCTGTCCCAGAACCATCCCAAAGCCTAGAAACCAAATAAATCTGTATTGCTCAAAGAAATCTACAAAAGAAGCTACACTTAGCAAAACAAAAAAACAAAAAACTACTAGTATTAACTTTACACCCAGAACTTCAATAAAAATATCACTATACTTCCCTTTATCATCCCGAGCATCTGATATCTGCTTTGTGGCAGTTAAATTGAATCCATAATCACTTAGCATCAAGAAATACATATTTAAAGCTGTTGCAAAAGCCAGGAGACCAAATTTTTCAACACCTAAAACTCGAACTAAGTATGGAACAGTTAAAAGTGGCAAAATATAGCCAACAATTTGCATTGTGCCGAGAGATAATATATTTGACAGCAACCTCCGATGCTTTACAGACAACCACTTCTGTTTACTATTACCAAGCATTTAATACCCTTTGTTGTAATATCCAGTAATAACAGTACATAGCAATCCGTAGCAAATACTAACAATATTCATTAATCGCTACCAAACAAATCACGGGTATATACTTTACCCGCCACATCTTCCAGCTCGGCGGATGGCCGGTTGGCAACAATCACATCAGAAATTTTCTTAAACTCTTCAAGATTATTGATCACCCGCGAGTGGAAGAATTCTTCTTCTTCCAGTACAGGCTCATACACCACCACTTCGATGCCCTTGGCTTTAATACGCTTCATTACGCCCTGAATAGCTGAGGCGCGGAAGTTGTCTGAGCCGGTTTTCATTACCAGACGATAAATGCCAACCACTTTCGGATTACGGCGCAGAATAGAGTCGGCCACAAAGTCTTTACGGGTGGTATTGGAGTCTACAATGGCGCGGATAATGTTATTGGGTACATCATCAAAGTTGGCCAGCAGCTGTTTGGTATCTTTCGGTAGGCAGTAACCACCGTAACCAAAGGAAGGATTGTTGTAGTGGTTGCCAATACGCGGGTCGAGGCCAACACCTTGGATAATCTGCTTGGCATCCAGTCCGTGGGTTTCGGCATAGGTGTCGAGTTCGTTGAAGTAGGCCACGCGCAGTGCCAGATAGGTATTGGAAAAAAGCTTTACTGCTTCTGCTTCGGTGCTGTCGGTAAATAAAACCTGAATATCTTGTTTTATCGCGCCTTGCTTCAGCAGGCCTGCAAAGGTCTCTGCGCGCTTGCTTTGCTCACCAACAATAATCCGTGATGGGTACAGGTTATCGTACAGCGCTTTGCCTTCGCGCAGAAATTCCGGAGAAAAAATGAGGTTTTCACAGCCGAATTCTTCTTTAAGTCGCTTGGTATAACCCACAGGAATGGTAGATTTAATCACCATGACTGCTGCAGGGTTAATTGCCATTACATCTTTAATAACTGACTCAACACTTTTGGTATTGAAATAGTTCGTTTGTGGATCGTAGTCAGTTGGTGTTGCAATAATGACAAACTCTGCACCGGCGTAGGCTTCTTCTTTATTTAATGTGGCGCGGAAATTGAGTTGTTTGTTCTGCAGAAAATCTTCTATTTCGGTATCTACGATGGGAGATTGCTTGTTATTAAGCATCTCGACTTTTTCGGCAATAATATCAACCGCGACCACTTCGTTATGTTGTGCCAGTAACATGGCATTGGAAAGACCGACGTAACCGGTTCCGGCAATGGCGATTTTCATATTGGTTCCTTGCTAGCTCTCACTGATCGCGACAAAAATATTGTTTATTCAGAGAGAGTGATGATTTCTGTTGATTGATTGGTCCGCTGAAACGGACTTTCGCGGGCATGGCCCGCTCCTACGATTTATGAAAACTTGCGCAGACATCGGCCTTGCTGCTAAAAATCCGGCATTCACGCCTTCAATGGCAACGGCCGCTCCTACAAATTTTTACGGCTAATTAAAGGGTTTTAATCCACTCACTGAAGGCTTTGCCTTCTTTTTCATGGCGCATGCTGTATTCCACAAAGGCTTTCATATAGCCCAGCTTACCGCCGCAATCATGTGACTTACCCGTCATATAAAAAGCATTGACTGAATTTTTTTTCATTAAAGTAAAAATGGCATCGGTCAGCTGAATCTCATCCCCTGCACCTGGTGCAGTATGCGCAAGAATATCCCAGATATCGGCAGGTAATACATAACGACCTACGACCGCCAGATTGGAGGGTGCTTCTTTTACAGCTGGCTTTTCGACGATCGTTGAGATCGGAGCGCTTTCGCCAGGCTTAATATCCGCTCCTGATATATCAACAATGCCGTATTTGTCGACGTCTTGCTGTGCAACGGCTTCGACCAGAATCTGGCTGGCACCTGTGGTTTCATACTCGCGAATCATTGCAGCAAGGTTTTCCTGCTCCAGATTGGCACTGGCATCATCAATCAATACATCTGGCAGCACCACGGCAAAAGGAGAGTCGCCAATCAATGGCTTGGCACAGAGCACCGCATGACCAAGACCTTTGGCCTGTCCCTGGCGAATATGCATGATGGTTACACCTTTTGGTGTGATAGAGCGAACTTCATCCAGTAACTGGCGTTTTACCCGTGCTTCCAGGGTCGATTCCAACTCAAAGGAGGTATCAAAGTGATTTTCGATCGCATTCTTCGATGAATGGGTTACCAGAATAATTTCAGTGATACCCGCAGCTGCGCATTCATTAACCACGTACTGAATCAGTGGTTTATCGGCCAATGTCAGCATTTCTTTGGGAATGGCTTTGCTGGCTGGCAGCATACGGGTTCCAAGACCCGCTACGGGAATTACTGCTTTAGTGACCTTTATCATAATTAAATCCGGGCCGGGCCCTCTCCTTAGGTTTTAATTCGTTTGCGTTCAACATTCATCATGGGTGTCATCGGTTCCAATAAACCTGCAAAAACTTCTGCCCAACGTTCAGACACGCTGCCGCCCGAAGGTTATTCGCGAATGTTCCCTGATATCGCATCGCTGCTCTTAATTTTCATTTTGGCCAATTTTTTCAGGCCAGTGCCAGCTCGCTCAATTCCACAAGCAATTCGCTCTGCTGGCCCAGCAGAGAAAGTAAGATTACCGCTCTCTCTGCACCATCATACTCTTGGAAGATGGCTTCATAGTGTTTAAAGGGTCCACTGCTTAATGCAACTCTTTGCCCTTTTGTATATAGGGCATCATTTTCATTGCAAGCGGTACGTCGCTGCAAGTCATCAACCAGTAAAGTGTTTACAACGGCAGGTTGCGATCCGAAATACAGCAAACCACGCGCGCCCAGCGTTGAGCGCACTTTGCTGAGAAGTGGATTTTCCGGGACTGATTTCAGAAAGAGATATCCAGGAAACAGCGCCTCCTGACGAAGCACCCGTTTGCCTTGCATAACACATTCGCGTTGAAAAAGAGGTAAAAAGACATGCGCCCCCTGCTGCTCAAGATGCTCCAGAGCCCGTTGTTCTTGCCGGGGCCGGGTCAGAACAACGTACCATTGAGATACCACATCCATGTTATTCCGCAGGCCTCAGCTAAGGCTTGCCAGAATCTGCTCACAGGCAAGAGCAGGATCGGAGGCCTGAGTAATCGGCCGGCCAATTACCATATAATTAACTCCTGCATTCTGTGCCTGCAATGGCGTTAACACCCGGCGCTGATCACCTTGCTCAGTCCCTTCCGGGCGGATGCCTGGAGTGACCGTCAGAAATTTCGGACCACAGGCAGCGCGAATTAAAGCGACTTCCTGCGCAGAACAGACAACGCCATCAAGCCCGGATTGCTCCGTTAATATTGCCAACCGTTCAACCTGTACCTGAGGATCAATATCCAAACCGATATCGGCCAGGTCTGCGCGCTCCATCGACGTCAGTACGGTGACACCGATCAGCAGTGGTCTATGAGATTTTTTCTCAATTTCATTGCGCGCCGCTTCCATCATACGCCGACCGCCAGAAGCATGGACATTCACCATCCATACACCTAATTCCGCGGCAGCACCGACGGCTTTAGCGCACGTATTGGGAATATCGTGGAATTTCAAATCCAGAAAAACATCAAAACCAAGATGATGCAGTGACTCTATGATCGCAGGGCCGGCAGCCGTAAAAAGTTCTTTACCAACTTTAACCCGACATTGTGCAGGGTTCAGCAGGCCAGCCATGGCCAAAGCCTGCTGCTGGTCCGGATAATCCAGCGCGACAACAACAGGCGAGCTGACAGCACAAGATGTATTTGCACGGTCAGAAGAGAGAGATTGCTTATTCATAAATCGAGCTTCGCTTTTGGCAACTGCGGCACAAAAGAATTAATGGTCGACCAGTCCTTGCAGCTAGGACAGCGCCAGTGAAATTCTTTGGCCTTAAAACCACAATTTTTACAAACGAACTTAGGCTCGTTTTCAACAATGCGCCGCAGAATATCATACACAACCAGCAACTGCGACTTGTCGAGCTGCTGCTTATGACGCACCACTAATTCTACCAACGCAAAAAAACCCAGGTTAGATGGTTGCGCTGCCAACTCAGACAACAGTGTCGTCATTGCCGGTACGATCCCCTGCATTTCGACTTCGCATTCGGCTTTAGCAACCAAAGCGGGAACGTACTGGCTGGTATGCCATTGCTTCGCCAAGTGGGCAACCAAACCGGAGCCATCATCGACATGTTGAAAAGAATCAACCATGCGCTCCAGCACCATAACAATCGCCTGACTATCAACATCCACCGCTTTTAAATAACAGCGAATAGCTTCGCGGGGCTCTTTCTGGCCATACGCCATATCGCCCTGAACCACAAAGGCCCGTGCGCAGCGGCTATCAATTTTCAGGGCCTGGCGGCAGAACTGTTGCGTCTCCAGGTAATCACCACGGGCCGAAGCGCTCTCTGCTAACTCACACACTGCATGTGCAATACGTTTATTGAGTGATGCACTGCCAGCAAGTTTCTTCTCCCGATACAAATCGAAAATACGCTGCCATTCCCCTTCCTCTTCATACAATTCAACAAGGTAACGGGATGCCTGCTCCTGAATGCGGCCACGCGCACCCAGCAATTCAACAAATAAACGCTCAGCACGATCCAGCAGACCGGCATAGGAATAATCGATGGCTAATTCCAACTCCAGCAGCATCTGCGTATTACGGGAGAGATCGGTACGGGCGAACAATGCCTGGTGCAGATGAATGGCACGATCAGCCTCTCCCTTTTCACGCAGAGAGCGGCCCAGCTTGAGAAACAGATCGATGGCATCATCGTCTAACTGAGGGACATTAAGAAGTCGTTCAAGCGAGGCGTCATTAGCTTCCGCCAACAAAAATTCAACACTGGGAATCCAGTCAGGAGAAGACTCTTTTTTAACCTGGCGGGCAAATCGATAGCCGAGGGTCCAGCCGATGGCAATCCCCAACAGCAGCAGCACATAAACCAGTGCAGAATCCATCATAGGTGCCTACGGCAGTTTATTCAGGCGTTGTTTAGTGTCTGCAAGCTCTTTCCGCAACTGTCGAAGCTGCAGTTTTTGCCGGGCATTAATGACGATACCACTTAACAGACCAGCCACCGCCCCAAGCAACAATACTGCGCCCATCCAAAGAGATACCGGCATAGCAATTGGCGAGCCAATCAAAAAATTTAACTCAACCAGCAAGCTGTTTTGCGCAGCAAACGCGAGCGTATAGGCCAAAACGGCAATAAAAAGCACGACACTCAGGCCTACTTTCAGCGTTTTCATAGCATCGACTCCATATACCGGGATAATTAATCATCTTCCGGACTGTCATTCACCTGATCACGCAGCTCTTTGCCGGGCTTAAAGTGAGGAACAAACTTCCCTTTAAGATCGACCGTCTCTCCGGTTTTAGGATTACGACCCATCCGCGGGGCACGATAATGCAGCGAAAAACTGCCGAAACCGCGAATCTCAATGCGATCCCCCGATGACAGAGTCTGCGACATGTGATCAAGCAAGGTCTTCACCGCCAGCTCTACGTCTTTCGACGACAACTGCGGCTGTCGGGTTACGATTTTTTCTATCAGCTCAGATTTTGTCATGGCTTTTCCCTCCTTGAGAACGAAGCATGGCAATAAACCTAGCCAAATCATGCAGTTAGCTCAACCCTTTTGCAAGTGTTGATTGTTTGTACAACGGATTTCCATTCATCCCGACCTAAATCTGTAACAAAGCACCGGAAAACCACCAGAAGAGGCCGAATTGCATAAGGAAAACCCCACAAATCCACCTTTTTGCTGCTCAGTACAAAGCAGCGCTAAAAGGAGACGCCTGCTCTCGCGAGCTACAAGCAGAACCGGGAACAAATCCGAAGCATAAAAAAACCCGCCGAAGCGGGTTTTTCAGATCAACTTAACTCAGCAAGACTTAGTCTTTCTGGTTCAGCTGCTCTTTGATCAGGTCACCAATAGTGGTAGGACCGGTCATTTCAGCATCGGCTTTAGCACGCTGTTCTTTCAGAGCCGCTTTGTCTTCAGCGCTGTCTTTCGCTTTCACGGACAGGCTGATGCCACGGTTCTTACGATCAACAGCAGTGATAACCGCTTCAACGCTATCGCCTTCGTTCAGTACGTTACGGGCATCTTCTACCTTGTCACGGCTGATGTCAGAGGCTTTCAGTACGCCTTCAACGCCAGGAGCGATTTCGATAACAGCCGCTTTCGCGTCAACAGAGATCACTTTACCGGTGATCAGAGTGCCCTTGTCGTTTTCAGCAACGTACTCAGAGAACGGATCGCTTTCCAGCTGCTTAACGCCCAGAGAGATACGCTCACGCTCAGGATCGATAGACAGGATCACAGTTTCCAGTTCGTCGCCTTTCTTGTAGTTACGAACGGCTTCTTCGCCGCTGTCGTTCCAGGAAATGTCAGACAGGTGAACCAGACCGTCGATGCCGCCATCCAGACCGATAAAGATACCGAAGTCAGTGATGGACTTGATCTTACCGGAGATCTTGTCGCCTTTGTTGAACTTGGTACCGAACTCTTCCCATGGGTTCATGGTGCACTGCTTGATACCCAGGGAGATACGACGACGTTCTTCGTCGATGTCCAGAACCATAACTTCGATTTCGTCGCCAACCTGAACCACTTTGCTTGGGTGGATGTTTTTGTTGGTCCAATCCATTTCGGATACGTGAACCAGACCTTCAACACCCTCTTCCAGCTCGGCGAAACAGCCGTAGTCAGTCAGGTTAGTTACGCGTGCTTTAACACGTGCGTGCTCTGGGTAACGCTCGTTGATGTTTACCCACGGATCATCACCCAGCTGCTTCAGACCCAGAGAAACGCGGTTGCGCTCACGGTCGAATTTCAGCACTTTAACGTCGATTTCATCGCCAACAGCAACGATTTCGCTTGGGTGCTTGATGCGCTTCCACGCCATGTCAGTGATGTGCAGCAGGCCGTCAACACCGCCCAGATCTACGAAAGCACCGTAGTCGGTCAGGTTCTTAACGATACCCTTAACAGACTGGCCTTCCTGCAGGTTAGCCAGCAGTTCTTCACGTTCCTGGCTGTTAGCAGCTTCCAGAACGGCACGACGGGATACAACCACGTTGTTACGCTTGGCATCCAGTTTGATAACTTTGAATTCCAGCTCTTTGCCTTCCAGGTGCAGAGTGTCGCGTACCGGACGTACGTCAACCAGAGAACCTGGCAGGAAGGCACGGATGTTTTTCAGATCAACAGTGAAGCCACCTTTGACTTTACCGTTGATGATACCCATAACCATTTCATCAGCTTCGAAGGCTTTTTCCAGTTCAATCCAGCTTTCTGCGCGTTTCGCTTTTTCACGAGACAGGCGGGTTTCACCGAAACCATCTTCAACGGCTTCCAGAGATACCTGAGTGGTGTCGCCGATAGCAACTTCCAGCTCGCCTTTTTCATTCAGGAACTGGCTGCGTGGGATAACAGCTTCAGATTTCAGACCAGAGTTAACGGTAACCCAATCGCTGTCGATATCGACAACAGTACCGGTAACGATGGAGCCTGGCTGCATGTCCAGTTCTTTAAGGGATTCTTCAAATAATTCTGCAAAGCTTTCGCTCATGCTCATGAGTATGTACCTATCTCGTTAAGGCGTGCTTCCGTGGGGTAATTAATGGAAGACAACGCGTACCAAATGGCCAGACATTCGGGGTTAGTCAAACATAAAAACAGGTGCGTTTTCTCATGTTCCCGCCTTGGGGAAAGAGCCGGCTAACGCACCGGTTTCATCTCAGATCAGTCCAGTAGTACGGACAAGATTCATTACCTGATCGCATACTTCCTCAATGCTCATTGAGGTGCTGTCGATCAGTACAGCATCTTGCGCGGGCTTCAATGGAGCGACAGATCGGTTACTGTCACGCTCATCGCGAGCTCGGATGTCTTCGATAAGGGCGGGTAAACTAGCACTAAATCCTTTTTCAAGCAACTGCTTGTAACGGCGTTGTCCACGTTCTTCAGCACTGGCGGTGAGGAACACTTTGACCGGTGCATCAGGGAAAACCACCGTCCCCATATCGCGGCCGTCGGCAATGACACCCGGAGCTGTGCGGAAATCACGCTGGCGCTGCAATAATGCATCGCGTACCGCCGGTAATGCCGCCACCTGAGAAGCCAGGCTACCGACTTCTTCGGTGCGGATTGAATCGGTCACGTCATCCCCTTCCAGGATAACCCGCACGCCTACCGGAGTCGGTTCAAAACGCACATCCAGACTGCCGGCGACCGCAGCAACCGCGACTTCATCATCCAGTTTCAGGCCTTTGCGGCTCGCAGCCAGACCGGTAATACGGTACAGCGCACCGCTGTCGAGCAGCTGCCAGTTCAGCACCTGTGCCAGACGGGCACACACTGTGCCTTTACCGGCACCGGATGGGCCATCGATTGTAATTACGGGGGCAGAAAAAGCGTTCATTCGATTTCCTTTTACTCAGCGGGCTTGCTGGTCACATCCAGTTGCAGGCCGGCATTATTGGCCAGACCAACAAAGTCCGGGAATGAGGTTGCTACGTTGGCGCAATCCAGCACGATAATCGGCTCAGCGGCGCGCACAGAGGCAATGGCAAAACTCATGGCGATACGGTGATCGTGATGAGTAACAATTTCGCCACCACCAAATACAACCGCGCCCATTCCCTGACCACCTTTACCCTGAATCACAGCGCCGTCTTCGGTGCCCCTGGCATCCACACCCAACGTGACCAGACCATCCACCATGGCCTGAATACGGTCACTTTCTTTTACCCGCAATTCTTCTGCACCGGTCAGAACGGTTTCGCCTTCGGCACAGGCGGCGGCAATAAACAGCGCCGGGAATTCGTCGATGGCCAGCGGCACCTGGTCTTCCGGAATATGAATACCTTTTAACTGCGCACTGCGGATGCGGATATCCGCCACTGGCTCACCGCCCACTTCGCGTTCGTTCAGCACGTCAATATTGCCGCCCATAGCGCGCAGAATATTAATGACACCGATACGGGTCGGGTTAATACCCACATGCTCAAGGGTAATGTCAGAGTCCGGTGCAATACTCGCGGCCACCATAAAGAAAGCTGCGGAAGAAATATCGGCTGGTACATCAATGCTGGTTGCGGTCAGCTTACCGCCGGACTGCAGCGTTACTGTGCTGCCATCGACCTGTACGTCATAGCCAAAGCCTTTCAGCATACGCTCGGTATGATCGCGGGTTGGCGCAGGCTCAGTCACCGAGGTTTCGCCTTCGGCGTACAGGCCGGCCAACAGCACACAGCTTTTTACCTGAGCACTGGCCATCGGCAGATCGTAGTGAATGCCTTTCAGCTTGCCGGCACCAAATACTTTGATTGGCGGACGACCGGCTTCGGCGGTTTCAACCACAGCACCCATCAGCTTCAGCGGATCGGCCACGCGCCCCATCGGGCGTTTGGACAGGGATTCATCACCGCTCATTTCGACATCAAAGCTCTGCCCTGCCATCAAACCAGCGAGCAGACGCATGGACGTTCCGGAATTACCTAAATACAGCGCATTCGGCGGCGCTTGCAGACCATTCAGACCAACACCATGAATGGTTACCCGGCCACGATGCGGCCCTTCAATCACCACGCCCATATCACGGAATGCCTGCAGCGTGGCAAGGCTGTCTTCACCTTCAAGAAAACCACTGACCTCAGTCGTACCCTCAGCCAGAGAGCCCAGCATGATAGAGCGGTGGGAGATGGATTTATCTCCGGGAACACGGAAACTGCCGCTCAGCGAACCGGCAGGTGAAGCAATATAAGTAACAGATGCGGTTTTCATAGGATCAACGTAGGCCCTGCGGGCGAGTATTTTGGAAAAATGGTCGCGCGCCACTTTAGCACGGGTCAACACGCCCATCACGGTGGTGGTGTCTTCCTGCTCGATCGCGCTGCGTAAAAAATTCAGGTCATGCTGAAACAGATCCAGCGTTTTCAGAATCTGTTCTTTATTGGCGGAAAAAATATCCCGCCACATCACCGGGCTGCTGGCAGCAATGCGGGTAAAGTCGCGAAAGCCACCGGCTGCGTAGTTAAAGATTTCTTTGTTTTCATGGCTGTTGGCCAGCGTATCCACCAGTGAATATGCCAATAAATGCGGCAAATGACTGGTCGCGGCCAACACTTCGTCATGATGGGCAACGGTCATGTGCTCGACATCCGCCTCAACCGCACACCAGGCCGCGCGCACCAGACGCAACGCTGCTTTATCGGTATGTGCCTGTGGCGTGATGATCACTTTATGGCGCACATAAAGATTTTCATCTGCGGCACTTACGCCGCTGCGTTCTGAACCGGCAATCGGATGGCCCAGTACAAAGCGGTTAAAATCTGCGCCAAAAACCGCCTCAACATCGCGGGCAACAGAGCCTTTAACCGAACCGACATCCGTCAGTACCGCGGTATCACGGATGGCGGGCGCAATATCCTGCAACACTTGACGTACGGCCAGAATCGGCACCGATATAATAATCAGGTCAGCATCGCGCACCGCGTCCGTTATTTCGGTACTGAAATCGTCAATCAAGCCGATCTGCAGTGCTTGCTGCATCGAATCCAGATTACGGTCATAGCCATGCACTTCGCCGACGCAACCACGTACCCGCAAACCTTTCACCCAGGAGCAGCCAATCAACCCGAGGCCAATAACGGTCACCCGGGGAATAAACAGAGAATGCTTTTTGCTCAAGACAACACCGCAGTCAGGGCATAAATAAAGGCCGTGTTTTCCGCCTCGGTACCGATCGAAACGCGCAGATATTCCGGCATTTCGTAGTTAGCAACCGGACGAACAATGACACCCCTGGCCAGCAGTTGTTTGTACACGTCCATGGCATTCACCCCATCCGGAACGCGGAAGGCAACAAAATTTCCAACCGATGGAATAAAGCTCAGTTCTAATGCCTTAAAGGCTGCTGTCAGTTGCTGCATTCCGGCATTATTAATGGCGATACTCTGCGCGACATAATCGTCATCCGTTAATGCGGCTGTCGCGGCCGCCAGAGCAAAAGAATCAACATTAAATGGCGGACGAACGCGGTTAAGCAAATCTGCCAGCTCAGGACTGGAAACGCCATAACCCACGCGCAAAGAGGCCAGACCATAGGCTTTGGAAAACGTACGGGTGATCACCAGATTCGGATAGTGGGGTAATAACTCAATGCCATCCGGAAAATCGGCTTCATTAACGTATTCGAAATAGGCTTCGTCCAGCAGCACCAGGACATTTTCCGGCACTTGATCGAGAAAATTCACCAGTTCGGTTTTGCCCAGCCAGGTACCGGTTGGGTTATTCGGATTGGTAATGAACACGATACGGGTTTTTTCCGTAATGGCAGCCAACATGGCGTCTAAATCGTGACCGTAATTTTTCGCCGGTGCCGCAATACAGTGAGCACCGACCATGCGGGCCACCAGACCATAAATCGCAAATGCGTGTTGAGACACCACCACGTCATCGCCGTCGTTAACAAAAACGCGGGTAATAAAATCGAGAATATCGCTTGAGCCATTGCCCAGAGTAATTTGCTCCGGTCCGATGTTATAAGCGTCAGTGCTCAGTTTATTGCACAGGGCTTTTTTCAATTCAAAGCCAGCACCATCAGGATAGCGGGTGAGGTCTGCCAGTTCCGCCTGAATCGCCGCCAGCGCTTTCGGGCTTGGGCCCAGCGGGTTTTCATTACTGGCGAGCTTAACAATGTCGGCTTCTTTCAGGCCGAGCTCGCGCGCCAGTTCATCAATAGGTTTACCCGGCTGATAGGGCATCAGGCCACGAACGCCTTCCACTGCCAGCTGCTGAAAATCGACTGCCATAGTGCCTGCCTTACAATGCGTTAATAGGGAAGAAAAGCCGGCTCAGAGCACGGCTTTCGGATAGGAACCCAGCCATTTGAAATCCAGCGCGACATCGCGCAGATCATCAATTAACGGCGCGATGCTTGCGTCGTGGCGGTGACCTTCAAAATCGATAAAAAATACGTAATTCCAGGTACCGCTGCGTGCCGGACGGGTTTCAATCCGGGTCAGGCTGATACCGGCCTTATGAAACGGCTCCAGTACCTGATACAGCGCACCGGGCTGGTTGCGGCTGGATACCAGCACCGAGGTTTTATCATCACCACTCGGCGTGGTTGCCTGACGGCCAATAATCAGGAAGCGCGTGGTGTTATCCGGACGGTCTTCAATATTGGCCGCCTGAATCCGCAGCTGATACAACTCCGCCGCCGCTTCACTGGCGATGGCTGCTGCATTGGCTTCTTTGCTGGCGCGACGTGCCGCTTCGGCATTAGAGCTGACGGCAATGCGCTCAACATTAGGGTAATTCTGATCCAGCCAGCGGCGGCACTGCCCCAGCGACTGGGCATGGGAATAAATGCGTTCTACCGGCTCAGCATCGGCTTTCACCAGCAGATGATGATGAATGCGCAGCGTCACTTCGCCACAGATCTGCAGATTGGAATCAAAGAAACTGTCGAGGGTATGGGTTACCACGCCCTCGGTGGAGTTCTCAACCGGCACCACACCGTAGTTAGCGGCACCGCTTTCCACTTCGCGGAATACATCGGCAATCGACACCTGACCGCGACACTGCACCGCATGACCAAAATGTTTCACCGCCGCCTGCTGGGTGAAGGTACCTTCCGGCCCCAAATAAGCCACCTGCAGCGGCTCTTCCAGCGCCAGACACTGCGACATAATTTCACGGAACAGACGCGCCATCGCTTCATCCGGCAACGGCCCCTGATTACGCTCCATCACTTTACGCAGCACCTGAGCTTCACGCTCAGGCCGGTAAAACACCACAAGCTCACCCGGCGATGCGTATTTCTGCTTAACCTCTGCCACCTGCTGAGCGCAGTGGGCACGCTGGTTAATCAGGTCCTGAATCTGCTGATCCAGTGAATCAATCTGCTGACGCAGCTGATCCAGCTCTTGTGCTTCGCTCATAGTGTTCTGCCGTTTTCTGTCTGTTTAGCCATGATCTGCAAGCCAGCGTTACTTAGCCGTGACGCTTGGCGAAATCACCCATAAAGCCGATCAGGACATCAACCGCCTGCTCCGATACCGCGTTATAAATAGAGGCACGCATACCACCGACGCTGCGGTGACCGGCCAGATTCAGCAGACCAGCCGCTTCACTTTCCGCCAGGAAGGTTTTATCCAGCGCAGCATCACGCAGAGTGAATGGCACGTTCATGATGGAGCGGTTATTTTTGACCACCGGGTTGGCGTAGAAGTCGCTGTTATCGATGTAATCATACAACTTGGCCGCTTTGCGATTGTTCACAACACCAATAGCCTCAACACCGCCCTGGGCTTTCAGCCACTGGAACACCAGACCAGCCAGATACCAGCTGTAAGTCGGAGGGGTGTTGTACATGGAGTCGTTATCGGCACAGACCTTGTAATCAAACATGGTTGGCGTGCCCGGCAGAGTGTCACCCAGAAGATCTTCACGCACGATCACCACACAGAGGCCTGCAGGGCCAATGTTTTTCTGCGCACCGGCGTAAATCAGGCCGAATTTCGATACATCAATCGGCTCGGACAAAATAGAAGACGAGTAATCCGCTACCAGTACTTTGTCACCGACGTCCGGGATGTAATCAAATTTAACGCCACCAATGGTTTCGTTCGGGCAGTAATGAACGTAGGCCGCATCCGGGCTCAGATTCAGTTCGTGCTGAGCAGGAACAGAGGTGAAATTATTGCCTTCGGTGGTCGCTGCAATGTGTACATCAGCGTAGCGTTTGGCTTCGCCAACGGCTTTTTTCGACCACTGACCGGTAACAATATAGTCGGCCTTTTTACCGCCACGCAGCAGGTTCATCGGTATCATGGAAAACTGGCTGCTGGCACCGCCCTGCATAAACAGAACTTTGTAATTCGCAGGAACAGCCAGCAGATCACGCAGATCCTGCTCGGCCTGTGCTGCCACACCAACAAACTCTTTGCTGCGGTGGCTCATTTCCATGATCGACAGGCCCTTGCCGTGCCAGTCCGTGATTTCATCACGGGCACGTTCCAGAACCGCCGTTGGCAATGCCGCAGGCCCCGCACAAAAGTTATATGCTCGACTCATTTTGCTTTGAACTCACTGATAACAAAAAGGCGCGGCTTTGTTAAAAGCCGCACCGGAAAACCAATATTCAGAGTTTTCATCACCGCTCTGTCAACGGGACTTCAACATTGCTGATATGCGCCGACGGCGATTGCCGATTTTAGACTTTTTGCGGCGTACCTGTGCAGCCGCCAGCAAGGCAAACATAACGCCCGCCATACCGCCGACTACGCCCGCCAAAGCAACGATCATTGCCTTACGTGGCTTGATCGGTTTCAGCGGTAACACGGCAGACTGGTCCAGCTGCACGAAACGGACGCTATCCCAGTTAACCTCTGCCTCTTCCAGGTTCTGAATTTTCCAGTTCAGTTCCGGTAACCCGGAAATATAAGCATCCTCACCACGCTCCGCGCGACTACGCATCTGCGAAAGCTCGGCATTAATAACCGTTTGTCCCATCATAAATAATGGTGGCTGCGCACCGAATACTGCATTATTACTGCCGGAATAAAACGGCATTTTTTGTTTGATGGAAGCAGCAATAGAAGATGCTTCTTCTAATGCCAACATACGCTGATTTTTCTGCGCCAGATATTTTGTCCGCAGACCATCCGCTTCAAGGCGCAAAGCGTCGAGCCTGGATTGTTTATTCAGATGAATGGTATTTCGTACTTCTGTCAGATAACGCTGCAGCACAAAATCGCTGTAGCGATTCAGTAACACGGTCGCCCATTGTGCATCGCTTAACGTAAATTTTATCCGCAAAAAAACATCACCATCTTTAGCACCGGGATCAACGTAAGCAAAAAATTCAGAAAACTTACTGAAGTTCTGCTCAGATGTAAGCCTTTCGTCATAAATAAGGGTAAGCAGAGAGTCATCCTTTTCTGCCAGCAGCTGATTATAAAATGCCCGCTTGGTATTGCCGGAGCGTGCAAGCGCACGCACCTCTTTAAAGGATTTTTCATTACTTAATGAAAAAACACCCTGTAGGCGCGGCTGATTGACCGGCAACAAGTCCGTATCTGAAACCTCTTTATAGACGACTTCAGTCTGATAAACGGGCGTCGTCGCAAACGCATACACGAGAGCCAAACAGAGGGACAACGCAACCGTCCCAATCAACCAATACCATTTATCTTTAATGTCATCGATCAGATCAAACAGATCAATTTCATCATTATTAGCGGTGTGTGACGTATCCATACTCATAAAACTTACTCGTCCTCGGCATCCGGTTCAGCGCTTTCTGCATGGTCATCTGCAGCACCATCAACCACTGCATCCGGATCAGTAACGACTTCACCTTCCAGCAGCTCGTCTTCAACTTCTTCGGCATCACAGATGCGCTCAACACCAACCAGTTTTTCTTTATCTGAAACTTTAATCAGAGTCACACCCTGGGTGTTACGACCCAGTACAGACACTTCATTCACACGGGTACGAACCAGCGTACCCTGATCACTGATCAGCATCACTTCATCGCCTTCGAACACCTGAACCGCACCGACCAGCGGACCGTTACGGTCACTGGTTACCATGGCGATAACACCCTGAGTGCCACGGCCTTTGGTTGGAAACTCGGTGACCTCGGTGCGTTTGCCGTAACCACGCTGTGAAGCGGTAAGGATGGTTCCACCCTCTTCCGGAATAATCAGCGAGATAACACGCTGACCTTCCGCCAGTTTAATACCACGCACACCACGCGCCGTACGGCCCATTGCACGCACGTCAGACTCTTTAAAGCGTACCGCTTTACCGGCATCGGACAGCATCAGAATATCTTTACTGCCATCAGTGATCGCAACGCCGACCAACCAGTCACCTTCGTCCAGTTCACAGGCAATCAGACCAGAGGAACGCGGACGACTGAACTGATCGAGCGTGGTTTTCTTCACCGTTCCACGGGCCGTTACCATAAAGACGTAACGTTCCGCAGTGTACTCATCAACCGGCAGAATGGCGGTAATGCGCTCACCTTCTTCCGACATATTCAGCACGTTGACAATCGGACGACCGCGCGCGTTTCGGCTGGCCTGGGGAATATCGTATACAGTCAGCCAGTACACCTTACCGGCGTCGGTAAAGCACAACACGGTGTCATGGCTGTTAACCACCAGCAGGCGCTCAATAAAGTCTTCATCTTTAACCGAGGTGGCGGATTTACCTTTACCGCCACGTTTCTGCGCCTGATAGGCATCCATCGGCTGGGTCTTGGCATAACCACCGTGCGACAGTGTCAGTACCAGCGTTTCTTCCGGGATCAGGTCAGCCATGGTCAGGTCGCGCTTAACCGCCATAATTTCGGTCTTACGGGCATCGCCGTATTCTTCACGCACCGCTTCCAGCTCTTCGCGGATCACCTGCATCAGGCGATCGGCGCTGCCCAGAATTTCCAGATATTCGGCAATTTCGGTCAGTTTCAGCTGATATTCTTCAATCAGTTTTTCGTGTTCAAGGCCGGTCAGTTTCTGCAGACGCAGATCCAGAATTGCCTGCGCCTGAGCCGGAGACAGATAATAGTTACCATCACGGAAACCGTATTCTTCCGGCAAATCATCCGGACGACAGGCATCCGGGCCGGCACGTTCCAGCATATCCAGCACATCACCCGGCGCCCATGGTGTGGCAATCAGGTTTTCTTTCGCTTCGGCGGCGGTCGGGGATTTTTTGATCAGCTCAATCACCGGATCAATATTCGCCAGCGCCAGCGCCAGACCTTCCAGCAGATGACCACGTTCACGCGCCTTGCGCAGATCGTAGATAGTACGACGGGTCACCACTTCACGGCGGTGTTTAACAAAAGCTTCGAGCAGCTGCTTCAGGTTCAGAATTTTTGGCTGACCATCAACCAGCGCCACAGTATTGATACCGAACACACCCTGCAGCTGGGTCTGGGCAAACAGGTTGTTAAGCACCACTTCCGGCATTTCGCCACGGCGCAGTTCAACCACGATGCGCATACCGTCTTTATCCGACTCATCGCGCAGTTCGGTAATGCCTTCCAGTTTCTTCTCTTTAACCAGCTCGGCGATCTTTTCGATCAGGCGGGCTTTGTTCACCTGATACGGGATCTCGGTGAAAATAATCGACACTTTGCCGTTACGCTCATCTTCTTCAAAATGATGACGCGCACGCAGATAAATACGGCCACGGCCAGTGCGGTAAGCTTCAACAATGCCATCACGGCCATTAATAAAGGCACCGGTCGGGAAATCCGGACCCGGGATATATTCCATCAGCGCATCGACATCCAGTTCCGGATCATCAATCAGCGCCAGACAGCCATTCAGCACTTCGGTGAGGTTATGTGGCGGAATATTGGTCGCCATACCCACCGCAATACCGGACGAACCATTGACCAGCAGGTTCGGAATACGGGTCGGCATCACCGCGGGAATCTGTTCAGTGCCGTCGTAGTTCGGTACCCAATCCACGGTTTCTTTATCAATATCAGCCAGAATGTCATGGCTGATTTTTTTCATCCGCACTTCGGTATAACGCATGGCCGCTGCGGAGTCGCCGTCGACCGAGCCAAAGTTACCCTGACCATCCACCAGCGTGTAACGCATGGAGAAGTTCTGCGCCATACGTACGATCGTGTCGTACACCGCAGAGTCACCGTGCGGGTGGTACTTACCGATCACATCACCGACCACACGCGCCGACTTTTTATAAGGCTTGTTCCAGTCGTTACCGAGCACATTCATCGCGTGTAATACGCGGCGGTGTACGGGCTTAAGGCCATCACGTACATCCGGCAATGCGCGACCCACGATAACGCTCATGGCGTAATCGAGGTAGGACTGCTGCAGTTCATCTTCAATGTTAATCGGAAGAACTTCTTTGGCTAACTCACCCATAGATACTCGGCCCGTGTTCTGCGGATCACCCTTTTATGGTCATTTTCAGGTGATTCTGTCCTTGTTGTTGACGACCTCACCGGATGCACAAGGCTCTGTGCTGACACCGTCCGGACGAGGCTGCCAATAAAGTGCCGAATCATACCATAAATCAACAAGATACCTAGCGGGTCCGGTAACCACCTGAACGCAAGACGGGAAGAGCCAGCACGTTTATAATGCTGGCCTTTGTGCCGATGAATAAGAAGGAAGCCGAGCCATGCAGGCCGACCTGAGAATCAATGCTCGCTGGGTAATCCCGATGAGCGGCGACCAAACCGACAACCAGACCGGAAACCATGCCAACCTGCTGCACCATCAGGCCGTCTTTATCAAAGATGGGCGCATTCTGGCCGTTCAGGATCAGGCAGCCGTGAGCCATGAGGCCACAGAAACCATCAACCTGCCCGACCATGTATTGCTTCCCGGGTATGTAAACGCTCACGGCCACGCCGCAATGTCATTATTCCGTGGTATGGCCGACGATCTGGCCTTAATGACCTGGCTGCAGGAGCACATCTGGCCAGCCGAAGGCTGCTGGGTCGATGATGCCTTTGTCCGTGACGGCACCCGTCTTGCCATCGCCGAGATGCTGAAATGTGGCACCACCACTTACGCCGATATGTATTTTTATCCGGGTTCCGGCGTGGAAAGCGCACTTGAAGCTGGTATCCGTAATGTCAGCTTTACTCCGGTGCTCGATTTTCCCACCAATTTCGCCCAGAACGCCGATGAGTACATCAGCAAGGCACTGGCAGTACGCGATCACTATAAACACCATCCGCTGCTGACTCTGGGCCTTGGCCCGCACGCACCCTACACCGTTTCCAACGGCCCGCTGCAGGAAATCACCACGCTGGCCGACCAACTCGACATGCCCATCCAGATTCACCTGCATGAAACGGCTTTTGAGGTAGCACAAAGTATTGAACTGTTCGGCTGCCGGCCGACTCAGCGCCTGGCCGAACTGGGCTTTATGACCGAACGCGTTAGCTGCGTGCATATGACGCAAATCAACGAGCAGGATCTCAGCATCCTGCAACATAGCGGCGCTTCGGTGGTGCATTGCCCGGAATCCAACCTGAAGCTGGCCTCCGGCTTCTGCCCGTCGGCACAGCTGCTGAACAGTCAGATTAATGTCGCTCTCGGTACCGACGGTGCCGCCAGCAACAACGACCTGAACATTCAGGGTGAAATGAAAACCGCCGCTATGCTGGCCAAAGCCGTCGCCAGCGATGCTGCCGCCGTCCCTGCCGCGCAGGCGCTGTATATGGCGACCATGGGGGGGGCCAAAGCACTGGGACTGGATGATCAGACCGGTTCACTGACCCCCGGCAAATGGGCCGATCTGCAGGCTGTCGACTTATCACAACTGGCGCAGCAGCCGCTGTACGATCCGATTTCCCAACTGGTTTACACCGACAGCAGCCGCGCCACCAGCCATGTCTGGGTTGCCGGTAAACTGCTGTTGAACAAAGGCGTACTGACCACCCTGGACGAAGAACAGATACAGCACAACGCCCGCCAATGGGCTGCACGCATCAGCAAATCCTGACGCAGGATCTTAACGAATTACTTTTTGCAGGAACCGAGCATGGAACAGACACAGAACGTTGATCGCGCCGAAATTGCCAAATTCGAAGCCCTGGCCTCACGCTGGTGGGATCTTGAAAGCGAGTTCAAGCCACTGCACGACATCAACCCGCTGCGCACCAACTACATTGATCGTTACGCCCCGTTAGCCGGCAAAACAGTTCTCGATGTCGGTTGTGGCGGCGGCATTCTGAGTGAAGGCATGGCCAATCGTGGCGCCGTAGTCACCGGTATCGACATGGGCGAAGCCAACCTCAACACCGCCAAACTGCATGCGCTGGAATCCGGCGTAAAGGTCAGCTATCAGTGCATTCCGGTGGAAGAGCTGGCGGCACAGCAACCGGAAAGCTTTGACGTCGTGACCTGTCTGGAAATGCTTGAACACGTGCCCGATCCGGAATCCATTATCCGCGCCTGTTACCAGCTGGTAAAACCCGGCGGCCAGGTGTTTTTCTCCACCATTAACCGCAACCCTAAAGCCTATGCTTTTGCCATTCTCGGCGCCGAATACCTGATGCGCCTGCTGCCGGCCGGCACCCACGATTACCACAAGTTCATCAAGCCCAGCGAACTGACCCGCTGGTGCCGTAACGTGGGCCTGGAAGTGCAGCACATGACCGGCATGGTCTACAACCCGCTGACCAAGATCTACAAACTGAAAGACAACGACGTCAGCGTGAATTACCTGATGGCAACGCGTAAGCCGGACAGCGCGGTATGAGCCTGACCCGCCCAAAAGCCATCCTGTTTGATCTCGACGGCACCCTGGTCGATTCCGCACCGGATTTTTATGCGGTGGTGAACGGTCTGCGCCAGGAAGCCGGCAAAGCCTCCTTAACCGATGCCAGCATCCGCGAGCAGGTCAGCAACGGCGGAGCCGCCCTTACCCGCTTAACCTGGGAAATCGACGACAGCCAGGCCGACTTTGCCGATTACCGCGCCCGCTTACTGGCGCGCTACAGCGACCATATCGGTTCTGCCAGCGCCCTGTTCCCGGGCTTTGCAGAAACACTGAGCTGGCTTAATCAGGAACAGATCCTGTGGGGCATCGTCACCAACAAACCACGGCCATATACCGAACCCCTGCTGCAACGGCTGAATATTCAGGCTGCCGTCGTGGTTTGCCCGGATGATGTCAGCCACGCCAAACCGCATCCGGAGCCACTGTTAAAAGCCGCAGCCGACCTCGGCCTGCAGGCCGCTGACTGCTGGTATGTCGGCGATCATATCCGTGATATCGACGCCGCACTGGCCGCCGGCATGCTCAGCATCGCCGCCACCTTCGGCTATATCGAAAGTGGTGACGATCCCAGAGACTGGCAGGCTGATCTGCAGATTGACCAACCCCACGACCTGATCACCTTGCTCCGGGCAACGCTCTGAGCCTGCAGACAGGCCGATAAACAGACATTAAAGATGACAAAGCGGCAAACAATCATTGCCGCTTTGCCGCTGACACAAACAATCATTTGCACAAAAGGTAGACCGATGGAAACCGCCCCGAACTCACTGACTGGCCGCATTATTCTGGTAACCGGCGCTGGCTATGGCATCGGACGTACGGCCGCCCTGACCTACGCCCGGGCCGGGGCCACCGTACTACTGCTGGGCCGCACCCAGGAAGCGCTGAACGACACCTACGACCTGATTGAAGCGGAAAACCTGCCGCAGGCCGCCGTACTGCCCTTCGATCTGGAGCAGCATGACGAAGAACCGTTCCGCCAACTGGCGGAACTGATCGAAGAAAACTTCGGCCACCTCGACGGCGTGTTGCTGAATGCCGGTGTGCTGGGTCAGCGCACCACACTGGAAAACTACGACTGGAACACCTGGCAGAAAGTAATGCAGATTAACGTCAACGGCCAGTTTGCGCTGATGAAGCACCTGCTGCCGCTGCTGCGCAACGCCAGCAACGATGCCTCCGTGATTTTTACCAGCAGCAGCGTGGGACGCGAAGGCCGTGCCTACTGGGGCGCATATTCGGTGTCTAAATTTGCCACCGAAGGCTTAATGCAGGTGATGGCGCAGGAGCTGGAAAACACCAGCAACATACGCGTTAACTGCATCAATCCCGGTGGCACCCGCACCAGCATGCGGGCAGCAGCCTACCCGGCTGAGCACCCCAGCAATGTACCGGAAGCCGATACCATTATGGCGCTCTACCTGCACCTGATGAGTCCGGCATCCATCGGCACCCATGGCCAAACCCTGGATGCCCAACCGAAGAAATAATCCGTAAAGCCCGCCTCCCGCACAGCACTGTGGTTACTGTTTAGTACCACTGTTGCTGCAGCGGGTACGGTTTTTCCCGCCCGCCCCTTCTACTTTTGCCCAAGCTGCTCTTTACCCCACCGTGCTTTTCCTGTCCAATCCGTCAGAATATTGCTGATTCATCAGGGCGCAGATGCGCAGGAGACACATGTATGGCTGGCTTACTTCCCGACCTTGATCCCGAAGGCCTGCTCGAATATTCCGTGGTATTTACCGACCGCTCTCTGAACCATATGTCGAAGCGCTTTCAGGGGGTTATGAACGATATTTCCGCCACTCTGAAGTCGGTTTATAACGCCGATGCGGTGGCCGTGATTCCCGGTGGCGGCACCTATGGCATGGAAGCCGTGGCACGCCAGTTTGCTCAGGATAAAAAGACACTGGTGATCCGCAACGGCTGGTTCAGCTACCGCTGGACCCAGATTTTTGACATGGGCAAGATTCCGGCGTCCAGCACGGTACTCAAAGCGCGCCGCAGCGGAGATGAAGCTCAGGCTCCCTTTGTTCCAGCCCCCATCGACGAAGTCATCACCACCATTAAAAAAGAAAAACCGGATGTGGTGTTCGCGCCCCACGTTGAAACCGCTTCCGGCATGATTTTGCCGGATAATTACCTGAAAGCGGTGGCCGATGCCGTACACTCTGTCGGCGGCTTGCTGGTACTCGACTGTGTTGCCTCCGGTACCCTATGGGTCGATATGAAAGCCGTTGGCATCGATATTTTGATCAGCGCCCCACAAAAAGGCTGGAGTTCCTCCCCTTGCGCGGCATTAGTCATGATGAATCAGGCCGCACTGGATGTGATGGCAACCACCACCAGCACCAGCTTTGCTGCCAACCTGAAACAGTGGCATATGATCATGCAGGCCTACGAGAACGGCGGCCATGCCTATCACGCCACCCTGCCGACCGATGCTTTAACCAAATTCCGCGACACCATGCTGGAAACCAAAGCCTACGGTTTTGATAAAGTGCGGGACGAACAGCTCGCACTGGGTAAGCGCGTGCGCCAGATGCTGGAAAGCAAAGGTATCAACAGCGTCGCAGCCGAAGGCTTTAAAGCACCGGGCGTGGTGGTGAATTACACCAGCGATGCCGAACTGCAGAACGGTAAAAAGTTTGCAGCCCTGGGCTTACAGGCCGCAGCTGGCGTACCACTGATGTGTGACGAAGGTGACGATTACCGCTCCTTCCGCATTGGTTTATTCGGACTGGATAAGCTGCACGACATTGACGGCACCGTTGCACGCCTGGAAAAAGTGATAGATCAGATCATGTGATCGCTGAGCCGCTGGCGCAGCGGCAAAGGCCGGCGGCATATATCTGCCGCTGGCCCTGATAAATCCCCTCCCTATCCCCATCCCTGATTATGTTCTGCACAAAAGCTACTGGCAGCAGGTCAGAACAAACCATTATTTGTTCAATTTTTGTCATTATTCTCTGACCAAACAGTCATTTTATTGGCAAATAGCCAAAACAGCCGACAGTCAAATTGCCAACTTCCTGCCATACCAAATACAACAAAGCCTATAAGTCTTTGTTTTTAAAGAGAAATAAAGACCCAAAAATACTGGCACAAAAATAGCTTTGCACTGATCAGGAATCATTTACCTGTACGAGGTAACTCATGGTCAGTCCGTTACACAGCAACGGCCGGGCAGAACTCCAGGACGACAAGATCGTATCCAGTATCGGAGACCTGGCACCCAAGCCTGATATACGCCCGGAAGTGCTGCTGAGGCTGTCGGGCAAATTGCAGACAACTCTGGAGCTGTCACAGCTGCTGGAAATCTTCTTTGAAGAAATTCAGCAGGCGGTGTTGGTCGACGGCATCAGTTTCAGCCATAACGCCCACAACCTGCTGCTCAGTTATGGCCGTAACAGCGTTCACAGCGCCAGTTACCGTCTGCAGACCCAACAGGATTATATGGGTGATCTGGCGTTTCACCGCTCTACCCGCTTCCGCGAGCATGAGCTGGCAAACCTGGAAGGTCTGCTTACCACACTGGTCTACCCGATGCGTAACGCCCTGC
Source organism: Thalassolituus pacificus (assembly GCF_025318105.1). NCBI lineage: Bacteria > Pseudomonadati > Pseudomonadota > Gammaproteobacteria > Oceanospirillales > Oceanospirillaceae > Thalassolituus > Thalassolituus pacificus. Next base: position 257,077 of record NZ_JAOANI010000014.1, on the reverse strand, counting down.
GTTACCACGAGGCGCTGGCGGCGGCGTTCCGCGATCCGCTGACCGGAGCCGGCAACCGGGTCGCACTCGATAAAACGCTGCAACGGGAAATCGAGCTGACCAAGCGCCATGGTCAGCAGCTGTCGATTCTGATGCTGGATCTTGATCACTTCAAACTGGTCAACGACGACTTTGGCCACAGCATGGGCGACAAGGTGCTGAAAGAAGCGGTTACCTGCATTACCGGCTGCATCCGCCAGACCGACATGTGCTTCCGCTATGGTGGCGAAGAGTTTCTGGTCATGCTCAGCAATGCTGAACACGCCGGGGCACTGCGCATTGCAGAGCGAATCCGTATGAGCATCAGTTCACTGGCTTTCAGTAATGAAAAAGGCCGCTTGCAGGTCACCACCAGTATCGGCTGCGCCACACTGACCATGGAAGACAGTATGGATTCACTGGTACAACGTGCCGATAAAGCGCTGTATCAGGCCAAACACAACGGCCGTAACCGGGTCGTGTGTGATACCGACGACGAGCTGGATACTCCGCCGTCCAAAAGCTTGCTGTAGCCCGCCTGATGGCATAAAAAAGCCGCTCATTGAGCGGCTTTTTTATGCTGAATCAATTCGACACTCAGTCGATCTTTTTCTTCTGCCGTGGCTTTGGCGCCGAGGTCTTACGGGCGGTCGCCTGCTGACGGATCTTCTGGCGTTTGGCTACACGCTGGAACTGTTCTTTCTCGCGCCCGATCATGCGTTTGGTTTGCTTACGCTCAATCCCCACCAGATCGGCCAGGTCGTTGACTTCACGCTGCCCCAGCTCAACCCAGGTACCAACAGGAACGTTGGACGGCATAAATATGCAGCCATAACGTACGCGTTTCAGACGGCTGACGGCAATGCCCTGACTCTCCCACAGACGACGGACTTCACGGTTTTTACCCTCCATCAGTACCACGTGATACCACTTGTTCTGGCCTTCACCATCGAAGAACTTCACGTCGGTAAAGCGGGCCACGCCATCATCCAGCATCACGCCTTCTTTCAGGCGTTCGATCATCGCTTCATCAACGTCGCCACGGACGCGTACGGCGTATTCGCGGTCAACTCCGGAGGATGGGTGCATCAGTTTATTAGCCAGCTCACCGTCGGTGGTAAACAGCAACAAACCGCTGGTATTGATGTCCAGACGACCGATATTAACCCAACGCTCGCCTTTGGTTTTCGGCAGGTGATCAAACACCGTTGGCCGGCCTTCCGGATCTTTCAGGGTGCAGACTTCACCCACCGGCTTGTTATAGGCCAGTACACGGCGTGAGCGACCAGCATCTTCCAGGTTCACCTGGCGGCCATCGACACGCACATCGTCATAACGGCTGGCACGGTCGCCGAGTTTGGCGGTTACGCCGTTAACACTGACACGGCCTTCGCCGATCCAGCGCTCGACTTCACGACGGGAAGCCACACCGGCCAGTGCCAGCAATTTTTGGATACGTTCATTCATGATTTATCGGTCTTCTTTATTCGCAGCTGCGTCAGGGGCATCCGGCCGCACCACGTCAGGGGTTTGGTTAAATAAACTCGGAACTTCCTGAGTCCGTTGAACGGGAACGTCGCTGGCATCATTGCCGTGCTGTTCACCGGGTGTTTGTATGTGTTCTGGTTCTGTTGCTTCCGGCTCTGCTGTTTCAGCAGCGTCGGCGGCGGTTTGCTCTGCCGTTGCTGCGGCAGCCTCAGGTTCTTCTGTCGCCACCGCCAGGTCATCGGCTACGGACAATTCATCCGCTGCCGGGGCATCGGCGACTTGTGTTTCCTGTTCTCGCTCTTCTTCAGCGGCTTTCTGTTCCAGCCGCTCCAGCAAATCGCCGATGCTGCGCTTTTTCGGTTGGCCACCATTATCCGCTTCGTCATCGTCGCCGTCATCCCGCGCAAACAGATTACTTTCTACCCGTGCGACAATATCGGCGGCTTTGGCCAGATCTTCTTCGGTGGTGGCGAGTACATCGGCACCGCGCTGCGCCACTTCTTCGTCGCTGCGGAATTCAAAATCTTTGGCCGGTTCTTTACGCGCTTCAGCATCGTCGCCCAGTTCCAGCTTACGATTGGCGTCATCCAGCTCGCGGATTTCTCCCAGACTGGGCAGGTCTTCGAGGCTTTTTAAGCCAAAATAGTCAAGAAACTCACGCGTGGTGGCATACATCGATGGCCGCCCGGGCACATCGCGGTAACCCACAACCCGGACCCATTCGCGTTCGAGCAGCGTTTTCATAATGCTGGAACTGACCACCACACCACGCACATCTTCAATATCGCCACGGGTAATGGGCTGACGATAGGCAATCAATGCCAGGGTTTCCAGCAGCGCCCGTGAATATCGCTGCGGCCGCTCATCCCATAAACGTGCCACCCAGGAGGCCACTTCGGTACGCACCTGCAGGCGATAACCGGAGGCCACTTCCGTCAGCTCAATTCCCCGGCCGAGTAAATCCTGCTTCAGCTCAGTTAATGCGGCTTTTAATTCAGACGGCAACGGAAGGCGGTCTTCATCAAACAGGCTCTGCATGCGCTCCAGCGATAACGGGCCACCAGCCGCCATCAACGCTGCTTCGAGGATATTTTTTAATGGCGGTTGCATCATGACAGCTCTCCGTCCTGCTGATACGAGGGCGCCCCTGCGGCGCTGTGTTCCCTGGCACGCAAGTGAATCGGGCCGAAAGTATCCTGCTGCACAATGTCGATCAAGGATTCTTTCACCAGTTCAAGAATCGCCAGAAAGGTGACGACCACCCCCAGCTTGCCTTCACTGGGATCAAACAGCGCCCGGAACGACATAAAGTGTCCACTCTGCAGCCGCGCCAGTACGTCGCTCATGCGCTCACGGGTCGATAACTGTTCACGGTGGATTTCGTGGTGTTCAAAGCGCTCAGCACGGCGCAGTACTGCAGCAAACGCCAGCATCAGCTCACGCATTTCCACTTCCGGGTGCACCCGTTCCTGAATGCGGTCGGGAGCATCCACTTCCGGCAGAAAAATATCGCGCTCCAGCCGGGGCAGCTCGTCGAGATTTTCGGCCGCTGTTTTAAAGCGTTCGTATTCCTGCAGGCGTCGCAGCAACTCAGCGCGTGGGTCATCTTCTTCCTCGTCGCCATTGCCTTCGCGGTTACGCGGCAACAGGACGCGGCTTTTAATTTCCGCCAGCATGGCCGCCATCACCAGATATTCTCCGGCCAATTCCAGCTGCATGGCCTGCATCATATCGATGTATTCAATGTACTGATCAACGATTTCGGAGACATTCACTTCAAGAATGTCGAGATTCTGCTTACGGATCAGGTAAAGCAATAAATCCAGCGGGCCTTCGAACTGCTCAAGAATCACTTCCAGCGCATCCGGCGGAATGTACAGATCCAGTGGCAGCTGGGTCATCGGTTCGCCCTGCACCAGCGCGAACGGCATCTCCTGCTGACCGGTTTTTACCCGCATCCGCGCTTTGGATAAATCGGGCACAGGCTCTGCGGCAACCACTGGCGGCAGAATGTTGTCTGCAGGCTCGTTCGTACTCATCGGTAACCCAATCCCATCGCTTCCCGTACCTCAACCATGGTGCTGCGCACCGCATCCCGCGCCCGTTCACTGCCTTCAGCCAGAATACGCGCCAGTAATTCCGGATTTTGTTCAAACTGTTGTGCACGTTCACGGATCGGCGTCTGTTCGGCAATGATCGCATCAGTGACCGGCTGCTTGCATTCCAGACAACCCCAGGCTGCGCTGCGGCAGTTATTCTGCACGCGTTCGCAGGTAGCAGCATCGGAATACACCGTATGAAAATGCCAGACCGGGCATTTCTGCGGATCTCCGGCATCGGTCAGACGGATACGCGCCGGATCGGTCTGCATGGTGCGCACTTTTTTCGCGACATCATCCGGCTCTGCGCGCAGCGGAATCATATTGCTGTACGATTTGGACATCTTTTGTCCATCCAGTCCTGGCATCCGTGATGCTGTCGTCAGCAAGGCCTGCGGTTCAGCCAGAATATTTTTGCCGATGCCTTCGAGATAGCCCAGCAATCGTTCTTTGTCCGCCAGGGTCAGATTGCTCTGCTCTTTCACCAGCGCCTGAGCGGTATGCAACGCCTCGACATCACCATGGCTGAGGTAAGCATTGCGCATCTGTTGGTACAGCGCGGAAGCTTTTTTACCCAGCTTTTTGACCGCCGCCAACGCATTGGCTTCAAAGCCGGGTTCACGGCCATACAGATGGTTAAAACGGCGGGCAATGTCACGGGCGATTTCAATATGCGCTTCCTGATCACCGCCAACCGGCACCAGGCCTGCACGGTAAGCCAGAATATCGGCACTCTGCAGCAGTGGGTAACCCAGAAAACCGTAGGTATTCAGATGTTTATCCAGCAGTTTGTCCTGCTGATCTTTATAGCCCGGCACCCGCTCCAGCCAGGAGATAGGCGTAATCATCGACAGCAGCAAATGCAGTTCGGCCAACTCCGGCACCTGACTCTGCACAAACAGCGTCGCTGAGCCGGGATTAACCCCCGCCGCTAACCAGTCAATCAGCAGATTGCGGCTTGAGCGCTGGGTGCCGGCAGCAGTTTCATAATCGGTGCTTAACGCGTGCCAGTCGGCAATAAAAAAGAAGCACTCAAATTCGTGCTGCAGTTTTACCCAGCTTTTTAATACGCCGTGATAGTGGCCCAGATGCAGCTGACCGGTCGGGCGCATGCCCGACACTACCCGCCTCTGCGGATCCACGGCACTCAACGGCTATTCCTCTTGCGCTCGCGTCTTAAAGACATCAGGCCAGCTTAAAGATGCCAACGGCTTCGCGCACCTGTTCCAGCAACGGCTGGCTGATGGCGCGGGCTTTGACAGCACCTTTCTGCAGTTCGGCTTCGATATCGGCCGGACGTGCCAACAGATCATTGTAACGCTCACGCGCTTCGCCGATTTCGGCGTTAATCAGGCCAAACAGTTGTTTTTTGGCATCGCCCCAGCCAATACCATCAGCAAATGCCTGACGCATTTCAGCGGTTTGCTCAGCCGTGGCAAACGCCTGCCAGATCTGGAACACGGTAGAGGAATCCGGATCTTTCGGCTCACCCGGTTCCAGCAGGTTGGTTTTGATTTTGTTGATGTGTTTCTGCAGCTGCTTTTCGGTCAGGAACAGCGGAATGGTGTTGCCGTAGCTTTTGCTCATTTTACGGCCATCAAGGCCCTGCAGTACCGACACCTGATCGTCTACCTGGTAATCCGGCAGCGTCAGCAGCGGCTCTTTTTTGCAGTAGATATGGTTAAAACGGCCAGCGATATCGCGCGCCATTTCAACGTGCTGAATCTGATCTTTGCCGACCGGTACTTTATTGGCGTTAAACATCAGAATATCGGCGGCCATTAATACCGGGTAGCTGAACAGACCCATGGTGATGGCTTTGTCGGCATCTTCGTTTTCGGCCAGATTGGCATCCACCGCAGCCTTATAAGCATGGGCGCGGTTCATCAGGCCTTTGGCGCAGACACAGTTAAAAATCCAGGTCAGTTCCGGAATTTCGCGAATATCCGACTGGCGGTAAAACACGGAGTTATTGGTGTCCAGGCCCAGCGCCAGCCAGGTGGCGGCGATTTCCATGGTAGACTGATGCACCGCGGCCGGGTCCTGACATTTGATCAGGGCATGATAATCGGCGAGGAAATAAAACGTATCGTTAGCCTGATCCTGACTGGCGGCAATGGCCGGACGGATGGCGCCAACATAGTTCCCCAGATGCGGGGTGCCTGTGGTTGTAATACCGGTTAATACACGCTGCTTGCTCATACTGCCCTGCTTGGTCAACGACGGAATCTGAAAACGCGCCATCATACCGGTTTTAGCGGCGCGTTTCAGTCTCTGTTAGCCGTTGTTGCCTGCCGTTTTTGCGACTCAGAGAAAATCACTGGCGTCGCCGACGCCCTGACGCAGCACGACCGGTATTTCATCGGTCATATCAATCACCGTGGTCGCCTCAAATCCGCAATGGCCGCCATCAATCACCAGCTCCAGCTCATGCTCCAGTGATTGACGGATATCGTAAGGATCCGACAGCGGCAGCTCATCACCAGGCATGATCAGTGAGGTGGTCATCAGTGGCTCGTTCATTTCTTCCAGCAACGCCATGGCGATGGGATTGTTGGGCACGCGAATACCAATGGTGCGTTTTTTCGGATGCATCAGCAGGCGCGGTACTTCGCGCGTGGCTTCCAGAATAAAGGTGAAGGCTCCCGGCGTGTGCGCCTTTAGCATACGGTATTTGGTGTTGTCGACCTTGGCGAACAACGACAGTTCGGACAAGTCCCGGCACAGCAGAGTGAAGTTATGCTTTGGCGGTAACTGACGCAGACGATGGATCCGGTCGGTGGTTTTTTTATCGCCAATGCGGCCAGCCAGCGCATAAGCACAGTCGGTTGGAATAACCGCCAAACCGCCATTACGGATAATTTCTGCAGCCTGTTTGATCAGCCGCGCCTGAGGATTGTCAGGATGAATCTGGAAAAATTGGCTCACTAAAGCTCCTTAAAGCCTGCTGACAGCAGCGATCGCTGCTGCTCAGGTATCATAAAACGATGACAGAATCAGGCCCAGCTCTGCCACACGGGCGTCACATCCGCCGGGAATGGCGGCATAACCCCCAGATCAAGTCCGAAACGATTCGGGCCATGAAAATCACTGCCACAGGAACCCAGCAGTTCAAATTCGCGGGCAAGCCCTGCCATCTGACCACGCTGGTTATTGTCCATCTGGCCATACGCCACTTCCAGTCCACGACCACCGGCATCGACAAAATCGGCCAGACAGGCACGCAGTTTGGTTCGGGTCATATTATAAAGATGGGCATGGGCCATCACCGGAATACCACCGGCGGCGGCAATCCACTGCACCACCGTTGCCATCTCTGGCCAGCTGGCTTTGACATCACCGGGTTTACCGGCACCGAGGTATTTATTAAAGGCCACCGCCATCGACGGCACCAGACCTTTATCAATCAGATATTGAGCAAAATGCGGACGACCAATGGATTCTCCACCGGCATACGCCTGAACTTCGGCCAGATCGATGTCGTGCTTCAGACGCTTGCCGACACGTTCAGCAATAATCTGTGAACGACTGCTGCGGGCTTCCGTCTGCGCCTGCTCAGCGGCGCGCATGACGTCGGATTCGGGGTCAAAATTAAGGCCGACAATGTGAATAGTGACACCGCCCCAGATGCAGGACAGTTCAATACCGGGAATCAGCCGCACGCCGAGTTCCTGTGCGGCAGCCTGACCAAGACGATAGCCTTCGGCGGTATCATGATCAGTAATGGCCAGGGTTTTTACGCCGCGTTCCGCCGCCCGCGCAACCAGCTCAGCCGCCGGTAATTTGCCGTCGGAAGCGGTGCTGTGGCAATGAAGATCGATTTCTGAGTTCACGTGGACGCTCACTCCTGGTTACGCCATAATCGCCCCATTGTAATGACACTGAAGCCACTAAGCGAATGAAGTTACTTCTCGACTACCTGCCCATCGTCCTTTTCTTTCTGGTTTATAAGTGGGCTCCCGAGCTGACCGGGCAACTGGCACCGTATCTGTCTGACGAATACATCACCCTGTTTCATGAAATGCCAATGCTGCTGGCTACTGCCGTTTTAATTCCGGCCACCATTCTGCAGGTTCTTTATATCCGCGCCACCACCGGTAAGGTGGAAAAAATGCATCTGATTACCCTGGCCATGGTGGTTCTTCTCGGCGGAGCCACCCTGATTCTGCGCGATCAGGTCTTTATTATGTGGAAGCCGACCATCGTTAACTGGTTATTTGCGGCGGCCTTCCTCGGCAGTCAGTGGTTTACCCAAAAATCGTTTCTGCAACGCATGATGGAGCAAGCCGTTACCTTGCCTGCCGACGTCTGGGCACGTCTGAATTACGCCTGGGTGGCTTTCTTTGTGTTAAGCGGTGTGGCAAACCTGTACGTGGCCTATACCTTCTCTGAAGATATCTGGGTTGATTTTAAATTCTTCGGTTTGCTGGGGCTGACCATCCTATTTATTATCGGCCAGTCACTGTTTTTATATCGCTACATGAATAAAGAGGAGCAGTAAGCATGTGGTACGCCATTATCAGTCAGGATGTGCCTGACAGCCTGGAAAAACGTCTGTCTGTACGTCCGGCTCACCTGCAGCGCCTGCAGGATTTAACCGCCGCCGGTCGTCTGCTGATTGCCGGTCCGCACCCCGCGATCGACAGTGAAGATCCGGGCAGTGCCGGTTTCAGCGGCAGCCTGGTTGTGGCTGAATTTGCTTCTCTTGCAGACGCTCAGGCCTGGGCTGATGCCGATCCTTACGTCAGCGCTGGTGTATACCAGCAGGTAACGGTTAAGCCGTTCCGTAAAGTCCTTCCCTGAACGGAAAAATAAAAAGGTATTTGTTGTGAAAAAATTTCTGATTACCCTATCACTTCTGGCCATTGTAGCGACTGCTGCTGCGGTTGAAAAACGCTACGTTACCGATACCCTGTGGCTGCAACTGCGCTCCGGCCCAAGCCAGGAATTCCGCATTCTGAAAGCTCTGCCGAGTGGCGAGCATCTGATTTTTATCGAAGAAGATGCCGAAACCGGTTACACCAAAGTACAAACCGATAAAGGTGTTGAAGGTTACGTCTTAACCCGATTCCTGGAAATGGAACCCATCGCCAAAGAAAAATTAATTCTGGCGAACCGTGAGCTGGATAAAGTAAAAGCCGAACTGGAAACCACCAAAACCCAGCGTGCTGAATTCCAGAGTGAAGTGGAAAAACTGAAAGCCGACCGCTCCGGTCTTGGCCGTGAAAACGGCGATCTGGAAAAAGAACTGGAACGCATCAAAAGCATTTCGGCCAATGCCCTGGCGCTGGACGAAAAATCGAAAAAGCTGACCATGCGCAACCAAGAGCTGGAAATTCAGGTAGAAGCACTGACCGCTGAAAATGCGCAAATGCACGACAACCGTCAGCAAACCTTTATTCTGTATGGCGGCGCGCTGGTGATTATCGGCATCCTTGCCGGCCTTATCCTGCCGTCGATCCGGGGTAAACGCAGCAGCGGCTGGTCGTAAGGTTCAGCCAACAAAAGGGAGCCCAGGCTCCCTTTTTTATTTTGCAGATCAGCGTTTAATCTGCCTCAGCGTCAAGCTCGCAATGCCCAAGAGACGCGTCCGGCGCAATCGTGTCACGCAACAGCCGCTTTAATTCGGCAACCTCAGGGAAACCATGATTTTCTTTTCGGTCCCACAGACACTGATCATTCGCCCAGACCTGAAACTGCCCGGATTCACCGACCACCAATTCGATGGCTGAAAGCTTGCCCTGAAAGGTCGAGAACAGCTCTTGCGCATACCAACCCGAACGCAATGCCCACTTACAGCCTTCACAAAATACGATTCTTACTTTAGCTTTAGCCAAAAGCCCGACCTCATATGAACCATTTAACAAAACCCGGCACTAAACCGGATACTTTTTCCCGCGGAGATCATTGATGCAACGACTGATAAAAACAACCCTGCAAAGCGCCGCTCTGAGCCTGTCTGTACTGCTGGCACCGCTGAGCCTGCAGGCTGAAGAAGCAGCCGCCGATAACGTTCATGTACTGATGAAGACCACCGCCGGCGAAATTGAGCTGGAACTCGACCGCAGCAAAGCGCCAGTCAGCGTCGATAATTTTTTAACCTACGTTGAAAGCAAGCATTACGACGGCACCATTTTTCACCGTGTGATCCGCGACTTTATGATTCAGGGCGGTGGCTTCGGTGCGGATATGCGCCAGAAAGCAACCCTGCCACCGATTAAAAACGAAGCTGAAAATGGTCTGAAAAACACCCGTGGCAGCATCGCGATGGCACGCACCAGCGTGATCGACAGTGCAACCAGCCAATTTTTCATCAACGTAAAAGACAATAATTTTCTTGATCATGGCAGCCGTGACTTTGGTTACGCGGTGTTCGGTAAAGTCGTTAAAGGCATGGACGTGGTCGATGCCATCGCCATCAGCCCGACCGGCGCCCGCGATATCCCACGCGAGACCATTCTGATTGAATCCGTCAGTGTCATCAGTGATGAGAGCAAAGCGACCGCTACTGCGGAATAACGCGACCTCAGAGCCACCCTCGCGGTGTCCGGGCCCCCGGACACCAGACATTAAGGCACTTCTGAATCATTCAGTGTCCACTACGGTCAGCGCGGCCAAAACCGGTCGTCACGCGAATCAGCAACAGCACCATAAGAGCGAACATTTCAGTTATCATGAGCGGATAATACATGAGCCGTACACTGTTCGTTTGCCACAGACTGGCGATAAAATAGTGCCTGCCTACACCTCTTTACGCCCTGAGAATTATTGTGTCTTCCAGCTCATCTGACCATGCTGATCACAGCCTTTTAAACCGTGACGCTTCGGACAAAACGCCTTCATGCCACACGTCCGATAACTGCACGCTTGCGGCACCGGAGTTGCAGTGGAGCAACGATGGCCTGCCCGTATCGCGGGAATTCAATGACCCGTATTTTTCCGTGGAAAACGGTCTGGAAGAAAGCCGTCATGTGTTTTTGCAGAACAATGGCCTGCCGCAACGCTGGCATGACTGGCAGGGCGATTTCAGCATTATAGAAACCGGCTTCGGCACCGGACTGAACTTCCTGATGACCTGGGAAAGCTGGCGACACGCCGAAAAGAACGACAGCGCCTGGCTGCACTTCAGCAGTATTGAAAAATTTCCGCTAACGCTGCAGCAACTGCGGCAAGCTCTGGCCTTATGGCCGCAACTCAGCGAATACAGCGCCTTACTGTTTGAACAATACCCGTTACCGGTAGCCGGCTTTCATCGCCTGAGCTGGCCGCAAGAACGTATTTCCCTGACGCTGATTTTTGCCGATGTTAAAGATGCCCTGCCGCAATTAAGCGGGCCGGTACACGCCTGGTATCTGGATGGGTTTGCCCCGGCTAAGAACCCACAGATGTGGTCCGAAGGGTTGTTCAGCGGTATGCGCCGTTTAAGCCAGCGCCAACCCTTACAATATGGCGGAGAGCAACCCGCCAGCGTCGCAACCTTTACCTCCGCCGGTTTTGTGCGCCGCGGCCTGCTCGGAGCCGGATTTAACGTCAAACGCGTGCCCGGCTATGGCCGCAAGCGTGAAATGCTGGCTGGCTGTTTTAATCGTCGCCAGGGGCCGGAGCTGACACCGGTTCATCAACATAAACCCTGGCTCTTAAACGAAACAACCAACCTGCCACCTGCGCAGATTACCATTATCGGGGCCGGTCTGGCGGGCGCAACGACCGCGCGGGCGCTGGCAGAACGTGGCCTTAAAGTGCGCGTCATTGATGCCAACGGTATCGCCCGCCAGGCTTCGGGCAACCCCCAGGGCGGCTTGTACGTAAAACTCGCCGCTGGCGACAACGCCATTCATACCGACTTTTATCTGGCCGCGTTTCAATATGCCCTGCCTTATATGCGCCGCTATTTAGGACCCGGTGATGGCGACAGCCATAACCCGTATTGGTCGCAATGCGGTGTATTGCAGTTGGCGTATGACGATAAAGAAACCCAGCGTCAGCACAAATTCAGCCAGACCCGTCCCCTGCCACAGGAACTGGTTCGCACACTGACACAGGAACAGGCCTCGGTCATCGCCGGCAATCCACAAAACAGCGGCGGGCTGTTTTTCCCGCAGGCAGGCTGGGTCAGTCCGGCAGAGCTGTGCCGTGTATTACTGCAACACGCCAACATTAGCTTTGAACAACGGACCGTCGATGCGCTGGAAGCCACCCCACAAGGCTGGCGCCTGCACAGTACAGAAGGTGCTCTGGACAGCCGCCAGCTGGTCCTCGCCTGCGCGGCGGCGGCCAGAACGCTGCTACCAGCAGCCTACCTGCCGCTGAAACAGATTCGCGGTCAGCTCAGCTATCTGAACGCCGAACAAACACCGCCGCTCAACACCGTGCTTTGCGGTCGCAGCTATATGGCACCGGCCCGAAATCAACGCCTGTGCCTGGGGGCAACCTATAACCTGCGTGATGATGAAACCGCACTGCGTGACAGCGATCATCAGACCAACCTCAATCACCTGCCCGATTTCGGCCCGCAGTGGCAGGCTTTAAATGAACAACAGGGAATGTCCGCCATTCTGGGGGGCCGGGTCGGCTTCCGCTGCACCACTCCGGATTACCTGCCGATGGTGGGTGCGGTACCGCACAGTCAGGCGTTTGTCCGTAGCTTTGCCGGACTGGTACGCAACGCCAAACGCATTCCGGCCAAAACAGCGCCACACTATCCGGGGCTCTGGCTGAATATTGGTCATGGTTCACGTGGACTGGCTTCTGCCCCGCTGTGCGCAGAATTACTGGCCCAACAGATTGTTGGCGCTCCTCTGCCGGTCGCACTGGATGTGGCCGAAGCCTTATGGCCGGGACGTTTTTTACTGCGGGATATGGTGCGGCGCAAATTGCCGCAGGAACTCACTCAGAACTGAGGAGGAATAACATCAGACAACGCGCTTGATGCGCTTGCGCCGCTCGGCTTCGAGCTTTGCTTGCTCAGCATCTTCGCGTATCTGACGCATGGCGGCGGCAAGCTCGGCACAGCAACGGCGGACTTCGGCCAGCTGAGCCTTCATCTCATCAATATCACCGATGGCGCTGCGCAGGCGTCGTTTCAGTTGTTGTTGCTTGAGATCATCCATTGTCACCACCAGACCAGCCATGACTGCGTAATACGCGTGTCATTTCAATGTGGCAGGTCTGCTGAATGGGGTCAAACAAAAGTATGGCACTGCCATCGGCCAACTGCGCCTTAACCTGGACTTTTTTATCGGCCAGGCTTACGTCGTAATCGCCGTAATCCGTGCCTTCACGGCAGACAAAGTCTTCCAGAATGGCGTCCAGTGCCTCGGCACTCAGACGCTGATAAGGAATTGCCAGCACCCCTTCCTGCGGCGCATCTTCACCGTAAGGAGCATCTTCGCAAGAAGTACTGGTGTAGTCGTGGTCATCAGACGGTACGGAATCAGATGGCAAAACCCGCCTCCCGTTCCCACTCGCAGCTCATACGCAAATCGGCATCCGAAGGCACATGGCCCTGATCGGTATTCCAGTTAAAGGTGTGCTTACCGGATAACTCGGTTTCCAGATGCACCGTGGCTGATACCCAGTACATGCTTTTCAGCAGAGTCTCAAACTGGCGCAGCCAATGTTCCCACTCATACTCCACCGCTTTATAAGAAGCCGCAAAGTGAATTAACTGAGTGTGATAGGTGCCGCTAAAGACATCATCACCGGGCATTGAGAACATTTCCCGGCACAGCAGTGACCAATCATCATCAACACCCAGAGGCAACGATTGAATGGCACTCCAGTTGGCACGACGATGAAGACGGGCGCTGAACTCATCCGTGGCCGGAATATGGCGGATCACGCCGTAAACGATGGATTCCTGATCGAATTGTGACACGCAAAATCCTTACAACTGAATGCTGCGGCCATCATAGCGGAATTATAGAAAAACAAAAACGGCGCCTGAGCGCCGTTTTTGTGAGCCAGTAATCAGTGATGATTACTTATGCAGCACATCGATGATGCGTTGCTTAACATAACGCCCCGGAGCGTCTTCGATAACGGCGAGCTTACCAGAACCCGGCTGGCGGGCTTCGGTCTGTTCCGTGCCCCCCTGAGTCATAGTCCACTGCTGCCAATCGAGCCACCAGGAGCCGTCATGCTGTTCGGCATTCCGATACCATTCTTCCGGATCCTGCGGTAATGCTTCGTTTGTCCAGTAGCCGTACTTATTGGCCGACGGCGGATTAACCACACCGGCAATGTGTCCGGAACCACCCAATACAAAGCGATTTTTACCGCCCATCAGCAAGGGGCCTTTATAGGTTCCCTGCCACAGCGCAATATGATCCTGAGCGGTAGACAGAAAATAAGTCGGGATGCTGATCGCACTCAGGTCGATTTTCTGACCGTCTAATTCCAGCGCATTTTTTTGTACCAGTTTATTATCCAGGTACATATTACGCAGATAGAAAGAATGCATGGTGGATGGCAAATTGGTGCTGTCGGTATTCCAGTACAACAGATCAAAAGCGGCCGGACGTTCACCCTTCAGATAGTTGTTAATAAAGAATGACCAGAACAGATCATTTTCCCGCAGCGTATTAAAACTGAAGGCCATTTGCCGGCCATCGTAATAGCCGAGTAAATTCATCTGTTTTTCCAGGGCAGAAATAGCCGTCTCATTGATAAAGACGCCAATTTCACCTGGCTGAGAAAAATCGGTCAGAGTGGCCAGAAACGTTGCCGACTTAATCGGTTCTTGTTTCTTTTTCTTCAGATAAGCCAGCGTTGCCGCCAGCAGAGTACCGCCCAGACAGTAGCCGATGGCGTTCACTTCTTTCTCACCGGTTGCCTGCTCAATGGCATCCAGCGCCGCAATCGGGCCTTCGAGCATATAGTTATCGAAGCCTTTAGCACGCAATGCCGGGCCCGGGTTGACCCAGGAAATACAGAAAACCGTATGCCCCTGATCCACCAGCCACTTCAGGTAAGAATTATTCTCGCGTAAATCGAGAATATAATATTTGTTAATAAACGGAGGAATGACCAACAGCGGACGCTGATAGGTTTTTTCTGTCGTCGGGGTGTACTGGATCAGCTGAATCAGATCGTTCTGAAAAATAACCTTACCTGGCGTTGTTGCCAGATTACGGCCAACCTGAAACGCACTGGTATCGGTCATGGCGACGTTAAGCGAACCCTTAACACTGGCTTCCAGATCTTCGCCCAGCTGTTCCATTCCGGCATAAAGATTGGCACCGCCGCTTTCCAGTGTTTTACGGATAACTTCGGGATTCAGTGCTGCAAAATTGGTAGGCGCCAGGGCATTAACGTACTGACGTACGAAATACTCTACTTTCTGATGTGCGTGCTCGCTGATGCCATCAGTGTCTTTTACCATCTGCATCAGGGTACTGCCCTGCAACAGATATAATTGTTTGATGAAATCAAACAGTGGATTCTCGCTCCACTGCGCATCTTTAAAACGTTTATCGCTTTTTTCCGGGGTTATAACCGGATCGACTTCCTTTCCTAAAAAGCGCAGAGCCGTGTGCTGATATAACTCCTGCTGTTTTTTCAGCAGCTCCATCTGATAGCCCATCAGCTTGCCGGGATTTTCCAGCATATGTTCGCCCAGCTCGCGAAACGCTTCACTGAAATCCGTCAGAACAGAAGCCGCCGGATCATCTGCGGTTGTTGGCTGGTTCACTGTTTTTTCCAGCAAGCGTCCATACTGCTCTGCCACACGGGTGGTCATATCATAAAAATCACTAACGGCTGTTTCTATGCTTTCCATTGGCATATTTCCTGTATTACCTGCATTCAGAAACGATTCAGCAAAAAAGGCCACCCGGAGGTGGCCTTTTGTATCACAACAGATCAGGCAGCTGATTTAGGTTTAGCAGCAGCTGGCTTAGCGGTCGTTGTTGAAGCGGCTGCGGTTGAGCGCGCTTCTTCCATGATGCCTTCAATCTGAGTTTTGAATTCCATCGCCATGTCAGAAAATGCTTTCGCATCGTCCATCACTTTTTTGTTCAGCGCAGAAGCCGTTTCTGCTTGAGTGGCGGTGAAAGAACGCATGCTTTCTGCATCTTTAACGTCAGCAGCTTTTTTCATCTGCTCAAGACCCATATCTGCATACGATTTAATGGCGTTCAGTTGGAACTCCGTCATTTTTTCCATGTTGTCGACAAACAGACTGTTAAATTTCGCCATGGGTGCGTACATGGTTTTAGCCTGCTCTGCGAATGCATTAAGAATATTCTCTTGCATAGTCTTGCTCCTTCAAAAGTCTAATAGCAGTTGGTGTAAATCTATACTAGGGCATTTTATCTTACACTTAAATGACAGCATCGCATTCAGTGAAAAATTTATTGACTAATATCATCCTTTATCATGATCGATTTTCAGGGCGTCTAACAATGAGGTCAAACGCTGGCGTCAATTGCCCTAGAGCATTCACTTTAATTTTAACTGTTATTCTTATCAGAAGAAGATGACGATGCGCCGGACATCATACTCAGCATCATTTTCTGAAACTGACCCATGGCGTTCATGCCTTCATTAAACATCGGCTGATACAGACTCATGGCATCGTACCCCTCTTCACCGGATTTCATCTTTTCCAGCATGCTGGCAAAAAGTTCCTGCTGAAACTCCTGCACATCCGGTAATCCCATAGCACGGCGTAATTCTTCAGGCGTAAGATCAAAAGTGACATTAATTTTCATTGTTTATTCCCTGTCGTTCTATATTGTCGTTCTGAGCTTTTTTTTATTGAGTATTCTGATATTTCAGCCCCTCAGCCCTCGGTCGCCTTAAGGCCTTTCCACGCAACCAAAGCGCCCAGCAGTGCTGCCAATGTAGCCAGAAAAAATACCTGACTGCCACCCCAGGGTTGCCAAAGACTGCCACTGACCCAGGCACCGATCGCACCACCGATGCCAAAGCCGACACTGGAATACAATGCCTGAGCGCGCGCCTGCAGTTGCTGCGGAAATAAATGCTGAATATAACGCATAGAAATTGCGTGCATGGCGGCAAAGCTAAACGCATGTCCCAGTTGAGCCAAAATCAGCCAGCCCCAGAAATCCACCAGACTGCCAATCAGCGTCCAGCGGACAGCGGTAATCAGTAAGCTCAATACGCACCAGGTTCGCCAGCTGAAAAAGTTGACCACCCGGTGAAATTTCCAGAATAAAAAAACTTCGGCCATAACTCCCAGCGACCATAACAAACCGATCTGCGCAGGTTTATATCCATGATTTTCAAGGTAAATACTGAAAAACGTATAGTAAGGTCCATGACTGATCTGCAGCAGAATATTCATCAGAATAAACACCTGCACCGGACGCGATTTTAAAACATTTAAAAACTGTCCGGGCGCACTGTGTTTCCGGTTGGAAGCGTCAGCCTCTGGCAGTGTCAGGCTGTTAATACCAATGAGCGCCATCAGCGTCAGCATCACGACCGGCAGCCAGCCAACAGACACCAGCTCAAACAGATAACCGGCGCCCAGCACCACCAGCACAAAACCAATCGAGCCCCACATGCGGATCTGGCCATAGGCCTCAACCTGAGTGCCACAGTGCTGTAATGTCATGGCCTCGTACTGGGGCAGCATGGCCGCCCAGAAAAAACCGTACAAAATCATCACCGCAGCCATCGTCCAGAAGCTGTCGGCCCACCAGATCAGCGAGAAGCACAACATGGTCAGCACACCGGCCGTTCGTACCATTTGCATCGGCGAGCGGAAATAACGACTCCAGTAGGCCCAGAGATTAGGGGCAAGAATGCGCACCAGACCAAAGCACGCCATCAGCTGACCGAGCTGTTCCGGATCAAAGGCACGGTTCTGCAGAAACAGCCCCCAATAAGGCGCGATGCAGCCGAGCAAGGCAAAGTAGAGTGCGTAAAAGAAAGAAAGCCGTTTAAACGGCAAAGCGGAAGACATCATGGCGTTGAAGACCAGCCTCATGCCTGAAAGGGTTGCATCAAAAAGGGCCGGCAAAGCCGGCCCTTCCTATTTTTACTCTGCCTCGGCGGCAATCACTGGTGTTGTGCATTGCACATCAGCGTTCTGCCCACGATGACGCAGCAGATGGTCACACAGCACCATCGCCATCATGGCTTCAGCAATGGGGGTTGCCCGAATGCCCACACAAGGGTCATGACGACCTTTGGTGATGACTTCGATCGGATTGCCATCGGAGTCAATCGAGCGACCCGGAATAATCAGGCTGGAGGTTGGCTTCAGTGCGATATGCGCAATGATGTCCTGCCCCGTAGAAATACCACCCAATACACCGCCGGCGTGATTGCTTAAAAAGCCTTCCGGTGTCATTTCGTCACGATGCTCACTGCCCTTCTGTTCAACACAGGCAAATCCGTCACCAATTTCCACGCCTTTTACCGCGTTGATGCTCATCAGTGCATGCGCCAGTTCAGCATCCAGACGATCAAAAATCGGTTCACCCAGGCCCGGAAACAGACCGCTGGCGACGACCGAAATTTTCGCCCCGACGGAGTTGCCTTCTTTGCGCAGCGCGTTCATGTAGGTTTCCATCTCCGCCACTTTAGAGGCATCCGGACTGAAGAACGGATTTTGCTCTACCTGATCCCAATCGAACTGTTCAATTTTGATCGGTCCCAGCTGGCTTAAATAACCACGCACCTGAATGCCTTTAGCGGCCAGTACTTTTTTGGCAATAGAGCCTGCCGCTACACGCATCGCGGTTTCGCGGGCGGACGAGCGGCCGCCCCCGCGGTAATCGCGGAAACCGTACTTTTGCGTGTAAGCGTAATCGGCATGCGCCGGACGGAAGGTCTTGGCAATATCGGCATAATCTTTCGAACGCTGGTCGGTATTTTCAATCAGCAAACCAATGGGGGTCCCGGTGGTTTTACCTTCAAATACGCCGGACAGGATTTTTACTACATCGTCTTCGCGACGCTGAGTGGTGTAGCGTGAGGTGCCTGGTTTGCGACGATCCAGATCCAGCTGCAGATCGGCTTCGCTCAGCTCAATGCCCGGCGGACAGCCATCAACGACAGCCACCAGTGCCAGACCATGACTTTCACCGGCGGTGGTAACGGTGAAACTTTTGCCAAAGGTATTTCCGGACATAATCAGTCTCTTATTTCAGGGCCGGTCAGGCGGCCGTCAATTAATTCAGTAAATCCAGGTCGCGCGCCTGCAGTACAAACACGCCGTGTCCGCCGTGCTCAAACTCCGGCCAGACAAAAGGTAACTGCGGGTAGGCGGCGGCCAGTGCCGGCCAGCTGTTACCCACTTCGACCACCAGCAGACCATCATCGGTCAGATACTGGCGGGCTTCTTTCAACATAATATGTACCAGATCGAGGCCATCGTCACCGGCCGCCAGCGCCAGCTCCGGCTCGTGGTGGTACTCCTCCGGCAGGCAGCTCATATCATCGGCATCGACATAAGGCGGGTTGGACACAATCAGGTCGTATTTGCCGCTGGCGGCAGCAAACAGATCCGATTGCAGCGCCATTACCCGGTCTTCCAGCTGATGACGCTGAATGTTTTCATCCGCAACTTCGAGTGCTTCGAACGACAGGTCGAGCAGCTCAACCTCCGCCTGCGGGAATTTTTTCGCCATGGCGATGCCAATGCAGCCACTGCCGGTGCATAAATCGAGTATGCGCCGGGGTTCCGGCTGGCCCTGGGAAATATGTCCCTGCCACCAGGTGGCAAAGCCCTGGTCAATCATCTGACCGATGGGCGAACGGGGAATCAGCACCCGTTCGTCAACCAGAAAGGGTAAATTACAAAACCAGGCAACGCCGGTTAAATACGGCGCCGGCACACGCTGCTCAATGCGCGTAAGAATCAGATCAATTGCCGCCTGACGCTCTACGCGGGTCAGCTGCGCATTGCGCCATTCGTTGGCCAGATTCCACGGCAGATGCAGGGCATGGGTCACCAGCAACAAGGCTTCATCCCAGGGATTATCGGTGCCATGACCATAATAAATACCGGCCTCTGACATACGGCTGACCGACCAGCGGATAACGTCCTGCAGGGTGTGAAGTTCATCAACCGCAAGTTCGGCGTGACGCTGTAAATCCATAAAAGAAGCGGCTCTTTAGAGTGAATCGGGCAGAAAGTGCGCTAGTTTACCTATTTTGCCGGCTCAGGGCATCTTTCCGCCGTTGCCACGCAATGATTCCGACCCCGGCTTCAGCGGCATTCAGCCCATGCGCTGGCCATACAAACTGCTGTTACCGGCCTCAAAGGCATCCAGCGCCTGATCGGCGATATTACGCCCCAGTGCGATCATTTCTTCGGCGCGGTAAAACTCATACACCTCACAGCAGTTAAGCGGAATTTTAATCAGCAGGTCCGGCGGATAACCGGCGATTTTGTACTGGGTCAAAGATGCCGACATCACCTCAAACACCTGATTCAGAATATCCAGTTTTCCCAGACTATCGTTGGCTTCTTTGCGCGCATTGTTCTTGTTTTCGAACCACTGACTGGCTTTATCGACCAGCGTGTTAAACCAGTCCTGCTTTTCTTTGCGCTCGTTTTCCGGATCGATGACCAGCTCTTTGGGCACCGGCACTTCGGCATTCAGATCCACGGCGATAATAAAATCAGCATGCGCGGAGACACAGGGGGTAATCGGCAGCGGATTCAGCACCGCACCATCAACCAGCAAACGGCCGTTATTCGCCACCGGCGACAATAAGCTCGGAATTGCTGCCGACGCGCGTACAGCATCCTGCAGCGATCCGCGCTGAAACCAGATTTCTTTTTTGTTGGTGAGGTCGGTAGCCACCGCGGTAAACGGAATGGGCAGCTCTTCGATATTCCGGCCGTTAAGCATTTCACTGATGATGTTAAAGACCCGGTCGCCACGGATAACACCGCCCGACAGCAAACTCAGATCCACCAGTTTAAGGACATCCAGATATTTCAGACCACACACCCAGTCGCGATAAACGTCGAGCTGACCGGCACAATAAAAGCCGCCAACAACCGCGCCCATCGAACAGCCGGATACCATCACAATATCGTAACCGCGGGCTTCCAGCGCATCGATAACGCCGATATGGGTATAGCCACGCGCAGCGCCGCTGCCGAGTGCCAATGCCACTGTTTTCTTCATACTTACCTCCCTGGCCAGAATATAAAACGTAAAGCCGGCTGCAGGCTGTTGTCCGGTGCCGGTGTCAGCGCGCCATGACCATCAATATTCAGTTCGAACTGACCATCAAA
The DNA here is from genome assembly GCF_025318105.1 of Thalassolituus pacificus. Classification (NCBI taxonomy): domain Bacteria; kingdom Pseudomonadati; phylum Pseudomonadota; class Gammaproteobacteria; order Oceanospirillales; family Oceanospirillaceae; genus Thalassolituus; species Thalassolituus pacificus. The sequence goes on along the minus strand of NZ_JAOANI010000014.1, from coordinate 236,242 downwards.
GGTCGCCAGACGCAATTGCTCAGCCAACCGCTGCGAGCACTGAATGTTGTCGCTCATATGGCTGGCATCGTAATAATGGACCAGCAGATAGAGGCGACGTTTCATGCTCGGCGTGAGATTTTTCAGATAGCTGATCAATGCGCTGCTTTGCTGTTCATTAATCCGGCCATTATCCGTCACCAGTCCGGGTAACCAGCCGTTACTGCTGACCAGCGCCTGTTGAATCAGGGCGTTCATATCAGCTTGTTCTTTTACCGCGTCAGTGGTGGTCAGCACATCCAGATTCACCATCACCTGCTTAGACCCGCGCTCAATGATGTACAGCACGTAGAGCGTTTTTTCTTGCTTGGCAGGGTCTTCCAGCAGCGCCACCCGATAAAACTGATTCTGTTCGCGACCACCCAGACGGGCATTGCGGAATATTTCGTTAGCCCAGAATGGATTGCTGCCACAATCCAGTGCGCGACACTGATACAGCACCTGGCTGTCGCTCAATTGCTGTGTGTAATAATCGATCACCGTATCCAGCTGCACACGGTCTTCCACCGCCCATACCCGCCGCCAGAGTTTGCCACTCAGGCGCCGCTCGTGTTCACCGTAGGTCGTTGCCTGATTGCGCTTCAGGCCAGACAACACCAGGCGGTAATTTTTAACTTCCTGCGTTTTGTCATCCTGCAGGGCCGCCTGAGGAAAACCCTCCAGAGCCCACAGTGGCGACATCATCAGACTCGCTAACAATAACAACCAGCGCATTGGTCACTCCTCTCTAAGATACCTAGGGCCTGTCGACACTAATTAAACAGACCTGTTATCGGCTAAAAATTTCTCAGGCAAGGCGCTGAGAGTGTGGCCTAACGGGTTCAGCGAGCGAACAGCAACGCAGG
>NZ_JAOANI010000014.1:0-235348 GCF_025318105.1 Thalassolituus pacificus | reverse complement strand
GGGCTGAGGCCAGTTTTCCCCATTAACATCGTCGTTCGTCATTCATTTAACCCGTTAATATCCCTCCTCACTCCTTGTTCTGAGCAAAACTGGCTCTCAGCAGGCCGGATTTACTTAGTGTCGACAGGCCCTAGAGTAACACGACGCACACAACCTCCCTATGCTGTGAATGCCGCCGCACCCTTTAAACCTTTACCTCCCGGCTGTTACACTCGGCCGCGCCATTTTTCAGAGTCAGAACCTGTGTTGATAAATTCGTTACTCCGCCCTGTCACCCTTTCCTGCCTGCTGGTCCTCAGTGGCTGCCAGGCCATGCTGCCAACCCACAATAATGGTGAGCAGGCACCGGTCTACAGCCAGGAACAGCAACAACAGGCGAATGCGGCCGCCGATGAACTGTTCGACGAATATTATCAGTTTGCGGTTGAACAAAGCCCGGTTTTGCGCAGCCGGTTAGGAATCAGTGGCCAGTTTGAGTGGGACGACATCTCCCCTGAAGCCAGCGAGCAGCAGGTGGCGTTTTATCAGAATCTGCGCAGCCGTCTGCATGCCATTGATGAAGAAGCGTTGTCGGCCGATCATCAGGCCAGCTACCGCACGCTGTTATCCGATCTGGAATTTAATCTGTTAATGGTGCCGTTTGAGCATCATCAATACGCGTTCAGCCAAATGGGCGGCTGGCATACTCTGGTGGTCGATGTATTAATCAACAACCACCCGATCAGCAGTGTTCCCGAAGCCCGCGATTACATCAGCCGCATGGAAGCCGTCCCGGCGCTGTTCAAACGCTGGAGTGAAAATATCCGCAGTGCCGAGGAAGACGGGATTATTCCACCGGCGTTTGTGTATCCGGCGGTTGAAAGCAGCATTGAAGCCATTATCAGCGGCATTCCATTCGATAACGGCCCTGACGCCTCGCCCTTATGGGCCGACTTCAACAACAAACTCGACCAGCTGAATCTGTATCCATCCAGCCGTAAATTACTCGAACGCAAAGCACGTTCGGCCTTGCTGCAGGATGTATTACCGGCCTACCGCAATATTCTGGCGCTGGTACGCGAACAGAAGCAACGTGCCCCACAGCATCAGGCGGCACTGAATCTCACCGATGGCCTGCGTTACTACCAACTGCTACTGGCCCACTACACCAACAGCCAGTTTGATGCTGACCATATCCACCAGCTCGGTCTGGCCGAAGTTACCCGCATTCAACAGGCCATTATTGCCCTGATGCCAGCGCTCGGTTATCAGCCCGCCGACAGTCATGGTCAGAATCAGCTGCCTGCTTTTTTTCAGTGGATGGAAGAACGCAGTTATCGCTTCCCGGATGATCAGCAGGGCCGCGATGAATTTCTGGGTTATCAAAAGAATAAAGTGCGGCAAATGGCCGAACGTCTGCCCTACTTTTTCACCCGTCTGCCGGTCAGCCCGATCGTAGTCAAAGCGGTAGAAGATTACCGCCAGAGCAATGCACCGATTGCCTTTTATGAAGCGCCCTCGATGGACGGCACCCGTCCGGGCATTTATTACGTGAATCCGGCGCGTATGAACGACCTGCCGCGTTATCGTCTGGCGGCTCTCGCTTTTCACGAAGCCCTGCCCGGCCACCATATGCAGATTGCATTAACTCAGGAAAACGAACAGCTGCCGGATTTCCGCCGTAATCTCGGTTACAGCGCCTTCAGCGAAGGCTGGGCACTGTATGCTGAAAAACTGGCCGCCGAGATGGGCGCTTACGAATCGGCAGAAGAAGAATACGGCCGCCTGATTATGGAACTGTGGCGCGCCATGCGCCTGGTACTGGATACCGGACTGCACGCCAAAGGCTGGAGCCGTGAACAGGCCATCAGTTTCCGCCTGGAAAATACGCCGTTTTCCCGTGCCGACAGCGAGGCTGCAGTGAACCGCTACCTGGTGATGCCAGGTCAGGCCACCTCTTACAAAATGGGCGAATTACGCATTCTCTCCATCCGCCAACAGGTGAAAGACATTCTTGGCAGCCGCTTCGATCTGGCCGATTTTCATTCCGCGATTCTCAGTCAGGGCGCACTGCCACTGGATGTGCTGCAGGAATGGATGATCCGCTGGGCCAAACAGCAAAAACGCGCCGCCAGTGTTGCTGCAACGGCGAAACCCATCATCAAAGAATCCACAACAGCAACGAAGACTGACAGCACAGAGGTAACAACCGCTTCAGTCATGACTACCGAATAACGTCAGAACCGGCGACGGCATCGCGCACGGGCATGCCGCCGCTCACCGCCTCACTACCTCTGTCCTTTCAGGCCAGAGCGACTCAACGTCCAATACTGTCGATTGTTTCTCTGCCGGTGCTGCATTAGCCTGCATCAGGCAAAGGAATGCGTCAGGTCTTCTTCATCTGCTCCCGCCGATGTCAAACCCCCATGCATTCTTCTGCGCTGACGCCAGATAAACGTTATATATTCTCCGGACTTAATCTACAGGGATACAACCATGACAAGACTGTTATTCGTACTTCTGGCGATACTGCCATTGCCGGTGTTCGCCGACGCCAAATCGCTGGCATCGATAGAAAAAACTAAAGAACTGGCTGAAGCGGTCATGACCGATGTCGGCAATAACGCCATGCTCAAAGGCCTGGCCCTGTTAAAACCTTATGTTATGTTTTCAGAGTCGGAATTTAACGCGCAGATGAATAATGTCAGCACGCAGTTGCCGGTCATGGATCAGCACTATGGGAAATCGTTAGGGTACGACTTTGTCTCCAAAGAGCTGATCGGTGACACGCTGGTCAAATATATATTCTTGCAAAAATTTGAACGTCACCTGATGACCTGGCATTTTATTTTTTATAAACCGAAAGATAAATGGCTGCTGAATACCTTTTATTTTAACGACGACTCAGCGGCACTGTTTCTGCGCTGAGACGTGTGCTACAGGCACTCTCCGGACAATAAAAAAGAGCGGCGTTATTGCCGCTCTTTATCTTTCACGCTGTAACGTTTAAATAATGCATAGTCGTAGGGAATATTCATCGTCAGATCCCTTGCCTGCCATAACGCACCTTCTGACGGCCGGCAAAAATCGTAAGCTGGTTTCATAAAGTTAATACCTTCAGGGGCTTCCTGGTAGCGGTTAATCGTATCGTCGTAGAGCAATACCATACAACTGATACAGCGATAGTTACCGTCCGTTGCGGGATTGTTGTAGCAGGTTCCCACTCTGATGGTTAACCCCTGTTCACGGATCACATCCAGCAATAAACCCTCAGTCAGATGGATCAGTCCGCTCTGGGCATTTTCATCAATGGGATAATCATCCGCGATTTCAAGCCGTTCAAAGTGTTCCGCCCGGATGGCCTTCTGTTCTGCAGCTTTACGTTCAGGGTCGGTAATCTTGTTGATATCGAATGGATAGCGAACCTCGGCTGCATCAACAGCCATGGTAAAATCCTGGGCAGATGCCGAATGTTCAGCCCAGGCAGAATTCACTTCGCTATCTTCGCTTGTGGCTTCCTGTACATCATCCAGATCCGCAAATTCTTCTCCGCCCAGATGCAGCACGTTAATCCGGAAACTTTCCCAGTGGGTCGGAATATGATGAAAACCCACGACAAAATGCAGAAATAACATCATCAGAATGAGCACCACCAGCAGCGAACGCCCATGCTTATTCAGCCAGGACGTCGTTCCGTTTTTTTGCACATTATTATCCATATTTTTTCCTGAGCAGATGCAGCGTCATGATTAAAAGATCTGACAACGCGCGACAATAACAAAGGCGCGACAATAACAGACACACGACGATAAACCAGTGGCCAGCATGCGGCAGAAAAACAGAGTGCGCCCCTCTGTAAACAGCTCTGGCTGATCAACCTTCCCTGCTGCCACCATCTGGCAAATACAAAAAAGCCCGGAAATCCGGGCTTCTTCACAGCGGTCTGAGCGCCAGCATCAGTAACGCAATTCGATACCGGCCTGCCAGTAGCGGTCATCGGCCGGTGTGGCTTTAACCACCACACCGGTCGTGTCTGTGGCCACAATACGCCGATGACGCATCTGGCCCAGCTCTGCGGTCAGCCATAACGCACCACGCCAATGAAACTCGCCACCAAACCCCAGCTTCCAGTTGGTGTAATTAGCCTTAAACGTACCGGTCTGGCCTTTGACTTCTTCGACCCAGACGCCACCAGCCGGACGCAAATGCACATAGGACGATAAATCATTGCTCCAGCGCGTCTGAATTCTGGTTCGCGGAAACCCCAATAATACTTCGGTATCGCGCGTTGGCTTAGCGGCCATGGCAATGACCGGGCGTGGATTAAAATCGCCGAATTCACGATTAACGGTGATACCGAACTGCCAGAAAGCACCGCTGCGACGATAAATCCGGCCAATCAGATCGGCATTCATCGCCAGGCTCTCGCTGTCGAGCACATTTAAATCGGTCATAAAACCGGGTTCTGCGCGTAATAAAAACTCTGCGCTTTTGCCACGCTTCTGACGATATTCCAGTGGCAAAGACATCCAGAAATAATCGTTCTGCAAGGCGGTGGTACCAGTCCAGCGGAACTTGCTCATATCCAGATGGAACGACGAACTGACCTGCTCTGCACCACGTGTCTTACGTTCCAGCGGCAGTGTCAGACTCAGCTCGCTGCGGCCAAATTCAGTTCCTGCACCGCTGTCCGGTGTCGCCGGGCCTTCGTTCGCCCAATACAAACCATCTGCCACGGCGGCACAGCTGCATAAGCACGCAGCCAGCAGTGCGCCGATTTTACGTACATCAGTCATCATCGGTATAAAGGTCATTATATGCATCCTGAACGCTGGCATAACTGGCCAGTGCGCCTGTCGATTGTTCATTTTTACGGACTTTATCCAGTGCGGTCAGAACATTGAGGACGTTATCAAAGCCTTCAATAACATCGGCTGGCGCATCCACTTCTTTCAAAAGATCAGTGTAGTTGGCGACGAACTCATACGCTTCGGTTTCGGCGCGACGCTGAGCCGGTGTGGCACTTTCATCCATGCGGCCAATCACATCGACAACATTGAGTAATGATTTGGCGGCTTCGCTGTCACCGTCCACCGCTTCGTTCAGAATAAAACTGTTGAGAAAATTGGATGCCTCGGCAATGGCAGACACTTGCTGCGTTTGCCCACCCAGCGCCTGAAAATCACCATTGGATAAAAAACCATCTTCATAAAGACGCTGGGTCAGCGCCGGAATCTGGCTGGAATTGATGGTGCCGGAAAAAAACTCCGCACTGATGCGGCTGAGTTTTTCCGCACGGTAGGAAAAAGAGACTTTATCACTGCTGTCGGTCGTTACACGATTCGCCGCAGGCGTGGCTGAGCCGGTCGCCGCGGCCTCACGGCTTGCAGCCGCCTGGCTGCTGTCGCCGTTCAGTGCATCGGTTGTTGAAGCAACGCTTTTACCCAACATCGCCAGCAGGTTCTGATAACCGGACGAGGAATTATTGATATCCACCTGACATCCTCCCAAAGAGACTGGAAAGAAAGGAGCAATTACCAGGCCAGACGAATAATCCTATTAATAATCAATAATTTATAAACAAAAGCGGCAATCACTCGCCGCTTAGCGTCAGCTTTTTGCCGTTACTTTTCCTTTTGGCCATCCGCTTCCTGAGCCGCACCGGGTTCACGGGCACGACGGGTAATATGCTGACGCAGACTGTGTACGCCCCAGTACACCGCAGCCAGAACGACCGGTAAGGCAATACCTTTCAGCAGATCGCTGTTGATATTCAGCCCCGCCGCTTTCAGGGCGGTAAAAGCAATGCCGAGCAAGGCCAGAATGTAGTAACCGATGGCCACCACCGATAACCCTTCCACCGTTTGCTGTAACCGCAACTGCAACTGACTGCGGCGGTTCATCGACGACAGCAGATGCTGGTTCTGCTCCTGAATCGACAGGTCGACACGGGTGCGTAACAGACTGGTGGTGCGGTTGATGCGGCGCGATAAATCTTCCAGCCGGTCACGTACCGAATTACAGGTTTTAATACCCGGCGTCAGACGCCGCTCAAGAAATTCACGCAGGCTCTGCATGCCTTCTATTGGGCTTTCTTTCAGCTGGCGCAGGCGGTCACGCACCAGATCGTGGTAGGCCACGGCCGCCGAAAAACGGAAGTTGGTGTTGGAACGGTGACGTTCCACTTCGGCCGCCAGTTGTGACAATTCCTGCAGCAGGACACGCTCATCTTTACCGGCATCAATATCGGAAATACTCTGATTCAGCGTCGCCAGACTGTCTTCAATACGGCTTAATTCGCCGCCCATCTGGCGTGCAATCGGCAGCGCCATTAATGACATCAGGCGGTAGGTTTCCAGCTCAAATAAACGCTGCACCAGACGCCCGGTCTGATACGGCGTCAATTGCTGCGTCGTGGTTGCCGCGCCTTTATTGCACACCACAATGCGGCCAAAGCCATCAGAATGCAGTTTAAACGCGGTCCATACCTGGGCTTTATCATCGGCCACCCAGGCGCCGGATACGCGCTGTCCTTCAAACCAGCGCTGGATCTGCTTATCGTCCGGCAGGCTGTCGACCAGGGCCAGATTCACCGCCACCACCAGCTCACCGGGCATCGCCGCCAGCCAGTCTTTGGGCACAAAGCTCAGTGCATCGGCAGAGAAAGGCTCCACATCGGGACAGATAAAGGTGAAGTTGGCAAACTCCAGATGGCGCTCCCAGCGCAGCTCAAAACCACCAAAATCCTGATACAGGCAGGACGATTCCGGTGCTGGTGCGGGCACGCTGAAACGCCGGCAAAGATCGACCACATGGGCATGCAGATCTTCGCGGTTATCGTTCAGCAGAACAGTGAAATGAGCAACGTGACAGCTGCCTTCGATGATGGGTGAAGGACGGTTATGCAGCTCTTCATACAAAGCCGAACGCCATGGATGCACCTTCAGAGCGACCGAAGGTGCGGCGATGTCCGGTGCCTGATCCGTTAAGGCGTGTTTCATAATTCCATCCCGCTGCCTGCTATAAAAGTGCGCGGATTCTACCCAAGCAGACGCACAGATGCGACTGTTCAGGCCTGTTCGCGCTCTTTTCCAACAACCGTGGCCGCTGCCGGCAACAATTCACTCAACGGCATACTCAACGCTTCGCGCCGCTGAGCCAGCCACTGTTGTTGCCAGCTCTGCAACGCCGTAAAAGCAGAAGCTGCAATATTGTCAGGTAACGGCTGCTGTAATTCGTGCAAGGTCAGCGATTGAAAAAACTGCTCCAGCTTCAGACTATGCAGATCGGCCACCCATACCCAATGCTGGTCCTGGGTTTGAGTTGCCCAGCCCTGCTGCTGAAACTCCTGCAACAAACGTCCGACATCTGCCGGAGGCAAGTCCCGAGCCTGCCGACACAAGCGCGCTTCATCCGGTAAACGACCCGACTGTTGCTCCTGCCATAACGTCTGCAGCAACAGTAATCGCTGCCATAGTGCTGGCAGGCGACGCTTCTGGCTGCGGACATGGCTCAGGCTGTAACTCAGCTCCGCGCCCAGCAGCAATAACATCCAGGCCAGATAAATCCACAGCAAAAACAAAGGCACCGCCGCAAAAGCCCCGTAAATAAGCTGATACGACGGAAATAACCCCACCGCTTTGGCAAACAGGAACTTGCCCGCTTCAAATACCGTGGCCACCAGCACCGCAGCCAACAGCGCATTGCGCCAAGGCACCCGGCAATTGGGCACCAGCATATACAGCGCACAAATCGCCCCGCTGCTCAGCAGCCAGGGCAGCAAGCGCACCGGCAAAGCAATCTGATCGGTGACGGTATCCTGCCATAATGGCAATGCCGCCAGCAGCGAGCTGGCGGCAAAGGCAGCACCAAACAACAGCGGGCCAAGACTGAGTACCGCCCAATAGCGGAAGAAGGTTTGCAACCCGGAACGCGGTTTGTCGACATTCCAGATACGGTTGAACTGCATCTCGATGGTACGCAGCAGCATAAAAGCAGTAACAAACAGAAAGGCCACACCGACCCAGGTCAGCTTGCGTGCCTGCTGGCTGAACTGTACTAAATAGGCCGAAATGGTTTCGCTGCCCTCTGGCATAACATAAGCCAGAAGCTCCCCGTGGGCCTGATCGCCCCAGCTTTGCAATTCCGGAATCGCGCTGAGAATGGCGTAGGTCACTGTGATTACCGGCACCAGCGCAAACAGTGTGGTGTAAGTTAAGGCGGCGGCATCACGACGTCGCTCTTCGCCCTCAAAGCGTTTGAGCGTCTGCCATAACACCCGGCCAGTCAGACGCAAGCGCCGCCAGAGACGGCGCACAGGCGTAATGATGGCCGCAGAGTCCTGCCCGCTGAATGTCATACACAAGTTCCTGATCGTAGAAATACAATGCCGCCAGACATAAAAACAGCGCCTTTTTACGCAAGCTTTTCCTTCCGGGCGGCATCCTTTGTTAAGATGTCGGCCATTAAAATATCGGCCTACACAGGCATCGTACTCAGATGCTATCCACTGGTTGCCCGTGAACGTCCGGCACCACTGACAGAGGACAACGTAAAGCATGAGCGAAATACAGATCTATCACAATCCTCGCTGTTCCAAATCCCGCGAAACCCTGGCACTGCTGCAGGAGCTGGGTATCGAGCCCGGCGTGATCGAATATCTCAAGGATGTCCCTTCCGCCGCAGAACTGAAAAGCGTACTGAGCAAACTGGGCATCGGCGCGCGCGACCTGCTGCGCACAAAAGAAGCCGAATACAAAGAAGCCGGTCTCGACAACCTGAACCTCAGCGACGATGACATCATTGCCGCCATGTGCGCACACCCAAAGCTGATTGAGCGCCCGATTGTGATTAACGGTTCGCAGGCGCGCATTGGTCGTCCGCCACAACAGGTTCTGGAGATTCTGTAATGGCTCAGCCTTACGTTCTGGTGCTGTATTACAGCCGTCATGGTAAAACGGAGCGCATGGCGCAGCAGATGGCACGCGGCATTGAAAAAGTCAGCGGCATGGAAGCACGCCTGCGCACCGTGCCGGAAGTCTCGGCCAATACCGACGCCAGCCTGCCAGCGGTACCGGACAGCGGCGCGGTGTACTGCAGCGCCGATGACCTGAAGCACTGCGCCGGGCTGCTGCTCGGCAGTCCGACCCGCTTCGGCAACATGGCGGCACCGCTGAAGTTCTTCCTCGACGGCACCAGCCCACTGTGGCTGACCGGTGCCCTGATCAACAAACCGGCCGGGGTGTTTACCTCCAGCTCGTCATTGCATGGCGGCCAGGAAAGTACCCTGCTGAGCATGGCGCTGCCACTGTTGCATCACGGTATGGTGTTTGCCGGTATTCCTTACAGTGAAGCGGCCCTGCTGAATACCCAGAGCGGTGGTACGCCTTATGGTGCCAGCCACTGGGCCGGTGCCGATAACAATAACGACCTGAGTACGGCGGAAAGCCAGCTCTGTCAGGCACAGGGACAACGCATTGCATCCCTGGCCAAAGCGCTGGCGGAGGCCACAGTATGAAAACCTTAAATGCATACCGCATTATGTTGGCCAGCTATCTGGCGATTCTGCTGGTGCTACTGTACGGCACCCTGAGCAACGCCCCGGCTGGTAGCGAAGGCTCGGCAAATTACGCCGTTGGTGTACTCTGGTGGCTGATTAAAATTCTGCCCTTCCTGCTGTTTATTCCCGGCCTGATCAAGCGCTCACACAAAGCGGCGGCCTGGCTGTCTTATCTGTCGATTCTGAGCTTCGCCATTCTGGTCGGGCTGGGCTCCATTGTCGCCGCCAGTCTGTGCATCGTGTTGTTTCTCAGCAGCATGCTCTATACCCGCTGGGCTAAAGCCGATGCTGCTGCCATCAACTCTGCAACTAAGACCGCTCACGAATAATAAGGAATGCATAACCATGAAACTGACCGTGTATTTATCCGGCGAAATTCACACCGGCTGGCGTGAAGAGATTGCCCGTGGCGTTAAAGACGCCGGGCTGGACGTTGAACTGACCGGGCCAAATACCAACCATGGCGCCAGCGACGACTGTGGCGACCAGATTCTGGGCGCCGAAGAAAAGGCCTTCTGGAAAGATCATAAAGCCGCCAAAATCAACGCCCTGCGCACCCGCAAGCTGATGGCTGAAGCGGATATTGTGGTGGTGCGTTTTGGTGATCAATACAAACAATGGAATGCCGCCTTTGATGCAGGCTACGCTGCGGAAATCGCTGATCGTGCAACACGACCCGGCCCTGACTCACCCGCTGAAAGAAGTGGATGCCGCCGCACTGGCGGTGTGTGAAACACCTCTGCAGGTGGTGGAGATTCTGCGTTATATCAACCGCGACAGCTGATCGGCCCAAATACCGATAGCGCTGCAGCAATAAAGCCCGGGAGCCTGCTACAGGCTCCCGCGGTAAGAACGATTATTCGTCGTCCCAATCACCGTCGGTACTGTCATCCGCAATCTCAGTGGTTACGGATTCGCCACATTTAGCGCACTTGCCTTCGATAAAGATCACACCTTCCTGCTCAAACTCCACCGGCTCAACCATGCCCAGGTCGGCTTCCATACAGTTGTTACACCAGGTCTGGCTCAGGAAAGCATCCTGATCTTCTTTATCACGTGCGTAAAAATCGCGTTCGGTTCGTTCCATTGTGTTACTCCGGTTTTAATACTAAATGACCACATGATGGCATGAAATTATCGAGATATTTCCCGAAAATAACTGGCGACTATTCTACGCTGTATAACAAAGCCTGAATATGGACCTGTCTATGAATATCAAAAACCAGCTGATTCTGACCATCGTCGCCAGTACGCTCTGCGCGGTCATTCTCACGGCACTGGTTGGCAGTCAGACATCCATCAGTACAGCTCAGGAAGGTGCCGACGCACAGGTGATGCAAGCACTCATAAGTCGCCGCGATCTTAACAAAGCCAGCATCGAACGCTATCTGGCCACGCTGGAGTCGCAGCTGGTCACACTGAGCAGCAGCCCGCTGATACAACAGGCCAGCGTACTGCTGAAAACGGCTTTTTTTGATTACCCGTTACAGTACGGCGAATCCCTAAACGAACAACCGCTGAAGAAATACTATGCCAACGATTTCAACGCCACCTTCGCACAACTGAATGATGGTAAAGACTCGCCACAGCAGCAGGTTTACGCCAGCCTGAGCGATAACGCCCGTTACCTGCAAAGCGCGTATATTTCCGGCAACAGCCATCCATTGGGGGCCAAGTCAGAGCTGGATGCCCTCGGCAACGGCACCGAATACGACGAACTGCATCGCACCATTCATCCCTATCTGCGCCAGTTCCAGCAACGCTTTGGTTATTACGACGTATTCATTGCTGATGCTGATAGCGGACATATTATTTATTCTGTATTCAAAGAGCTGGATTTTGCTACATCGCTGCGCACCGGGCCTTACAAAGACAGCGGCATTGCCGCTGTCTTTAATAAAGCCATGGCATTGCCTGAGGGTGAAGTCGCTTTCAGCGATTTTGCCGTGTATCTGCCGTCCTACAATGCACCGGCATCTTTTATCGCTACTCCCATTTTCACCGATGGTAAACGCAGCGGAGTTCTTATTTTCCAGATGCCGGTGGATAAAATTAACGGCATTATGACCAACGACAGCCGCTGGGCAGAAGTTGGTTTTGGTCATTCCGGTGAAAGCTACCTGGTCGGTAACGACCTGACACCGCGCAGCCAGAGCCGCTTCTTGATTGAAGATAAACCCGCTTACCTGCAGGCCTTGCAGCAGTCGGGCTTACCCAAAACACTGTTAAATGAAATCGACCAGCGTAATTCCTCCATTGGTCTGCAACCACTGGACACCCCGTCCGTCAGAAAAGCGCTGCAGGGCGAAAGTGGCGTACACACCATCGATGATTACCGTGATGTGCCGGTACTGTCGGCGTATACCTATATCGACTTTGTTGGCACACGCTGGGCGCTGATCAGTGAAATTGATCGTGACGAGGCCTATGCCGCTGTCAGCACAATGACCACAACCCTTATGCGCAACAGCATTATTCTGGTTGTGGTGATGGCTGCACTGATGACGCTGATAGGAATATGGAGCGGCAACCGGGTTACCCGCCCGATTGTCAACGTGGTCAACCGTATCCGTCAGGTGGCTGAACGCCGTGAACTCAATGCCACGTTCAGCGAACAGGGGGCAGCGGAATTTGTGCAACTTGGCCAGGCACTGAATCAACTGTTCCGTCAGCTGCAATCCTTTTTCGGTGAAATGCAGCAGACGGCTGATACCCTCAATCACCATGCGCAACAATTGCGGACCGCCAGCAACGAAACCGCAGACCAGGTAATGCAACAAAATGAAGAAGTGAATTCAGCGGCCACGGCCACGACCGAAGTCAGCGCTTCCGTCAGCGAAGTCGCCGGGCATGCCGAACTGGCGGCAGAGAACATGCGTACTACCCGTAACCGGGTAAAAGAAAGCCATGAAATGTCCAACACTGCCCGCACCACGATTAATAAACTGCAGCAGAATATGACCCAATCCATCGCTGGCATGGAGCAACTGGCGCAAGAAAGCGAAGGCATTGGTGCTGTACTGGATGTGATTCAAACCATCGCCGAGCAGACCAACCTGCTGGCGCTGAACGCCGCCATTGAAGCTGCCCGTGCCGGTGAGCAAGGACGGGGCTTTGCAGTTGTTGCCGATGAAGTCCGAACACTGGCTTCCCGCACCGCACAAAGTACCGAAGAAATTCGTAATAAGATTCAGTCATTACAACAGTGTGTCAGCAGCGCACAACAGGCCATGAGCACCTCACAGGAAGGCACCGACGACAGTCTGGATAAAGTCGAAGGAACCGCACGATTAATGGACGAAGTATCAACGCTGATTGATCAGATGGAAGAAATGAGCGCGCAGATTGCCACCGCCGCCGAAGAACAAAGCAGCGTCACCACAGAAATCAGCCGCAATATTACCCACGTAAAAGATCTGTCCGATAACATCCTGGATGCAACGGCGATGATTCAGAATTCCAGTACCGATCTGGATACCATTACCGTTACTATCCGTAATCAGATTGGGGAATTTAAATTCTGATTGTCTGAGCACCATCATTATCCGTCGTGCAGCGGTCATGCTGCTGTGCGACGCAAAAAATGCTGCTCTCTTCTTTGGATCATATCCACTTCGCGCTAAAAAATATCCGTCTGGCACAAATGACTCTGCGCAACCGCGGGCTTTATCTGCATTCTAAGGCGGACACTCTTAACGACGACGCCACGGAGCACCCATGATCACGCTGCATCACCTGAATAATTCACGCTCACAACGCATTATCTGGTTACTGGAAGAGCTGGGGGTCGATTACGACATCAAACGCTATGAACGTGACAGTAAAACATCACTGGCGCCCGCCAGCCTTAAAGCCATCCATCCACTGGGTAAATCGCCGGTGATCACCGACGGTGAGCAGACCATTGCCGAATCCGGCCTGATTATCGAATATTTAATCCGCAATTATGGTAAAGAGCGCTTCCTGCCGGAAGAAGGTTCTGCGCCATACTGGCAATACCTATACTGGCTGCACTATGCCGAAGGCTCTCTGATGCCATTGATGGTGATGTCATTGATTTTCAATAAAATCAAAACCGCCCCGATGCCATTTTTTATTAAGCCGATCGCCCGTGGCATTGCCGATAAAGTAATGCAGAGCTACGTTGGCCCCAATGTGCTGAATAACCTGCGTTATATTGAGCAGCACCTGGGCAGCACCCCATGGTTTGCCGGAGAGCAGATGACCGGCGCCGATTTCCAGCTGATTTTTCCATTAGAAGCCGCCTTAAACCGCGGCAGTTCCGCCAACGATTATCCGAATATCAGCGCCTGGGTAAAACGCGTGCATGCACTGCCCACTTACCAGACCGCGCTGCAAAAAGGCGGACCTTACGATTACGCCTGAGCAGTAGACAATCTGCTGATCAAAATCGCTGAAAACAATCGTTAAAAGCAAGGGCAGACCGCCAGGGCTGTTAGCCGTGGCTGTCATGCCTTGCCGGGCACCGCTATAATCAGTTCTGATTTTTCCTCTGGAGTGCTTATGCCCGGTTTTCTGCAACGCCACTTTCCACGCCTGTCTGTCTTTCTTAAACCCGGCCTGTTGGCATTACTTATTGCCGGTTGCGCCACCGCCGGCATTGGCTTCAACGCTGACGAACTGTTTGGCAAAACCGTCATTAGCGATCGCCGCGCCGAGGTCAACAGCGCACCTGCACGCCACTATCGTGAAGAAATACGCCCCATTCTGGAAAACCGCTGCGTGGTCTGCCACGGCTGCTATGACGCCCCCTGCCAGCTTAAATTATCGTCTGCGGATGGCATTATGCGTGGCGCCAACAAAACGAAGGTATATGACGGCACCCGGATTCTGGCCAGTGAGCCCACGCGTCTCGGCATTGATGCTCAAACGACTGAACAATGGCGCAATAAAGACTTTTTTCCGGTTATCAATGAACGTTCCCAAACGCCAGACATTAACCTGCAAAACAGCGTGCTGTATCAAATGCTGGCTTTAAAAGCGAACAACCCGATGCCGGCAGACAAAATTCTTGACGATGACGATTTTGAACTGGGCCTGAACCGCAGCCAACAGTGTCCGACCCAGGAAGAATTCGCCCAATTTGCCGATGAACATCCGCTTTGGGGGATGCCGTATGCTTTGCCAGCGCTCAGTAACGATGAATATTCAAAGCTCACAGGCTGGCTTAAAAGCGGTGCAGCACTGTCAGCCGATCTCCCCTTGCCAGATTCATTACAGGCCGAAATTGAACACTGGGAAGCGTTCCTGAATCAGGATAATTTAAAGCAGCAACTGGTCAGCCGTTATATCTACGAGCATTTGTTTCTTGCCAGCCTGTATTTTTCTCCGCAGCCATTATTCCGCAATCAGCAGCCCAACAAACGGCCTGAATACTTTTTCAAACTGGTACGCTCTGCCACACCTCCGGGCCTGCCGATCAGTCCGGTAGCAACACGCAGGCCATATGATGATCCTCAGGTTAAGCGGGTTTATTATCGTCTGCTGCGTGACAGCAGCAGCGTTGTTGCCAAAACCCATATGCCCTACCGCCTGAATAACGAACGGATGGACTGGATCAAAGCGCTGTTTATCGAGCCGGAATACAGCGTTGACCAACTGCCCGACTATAAGCCGGAAACCGCTGCCAATCCGTTTATTGCCTTTGCCCAGCTACCGGTCAACGCCCGCTATCGCTTTATGCTGGAAGAAGCGGAATATATCATTACCGGATTTATTAAAGGGCCTGTCTGCCGCGGTCAGGTTGCTCTGAATGTAATCGACGATCATTTCTGGGTATTTTTTGTCGATCCGAAAATGCAGGAAGATGCAGGCTACAGCCAATTTCTGATTGATCAGAGTGAGAACCTGCGTCTGCCAGGCGAAGCGGAAAGTAACTCCGGTATTATTGCCAACTGGTTACGTTACTCCAGTTTGCACAACGAATACCTGGATGCCAAAAATGCCGCGCTGCGGGAAAAATTTCCGGATGGCCAACCGGTCGACCTGAGCCTGATCTGGCCGGGTAATGACAGCGTGTACAGCAACTCAAATTCGGCGAATAGCAATATTCATAATCCTAATGCCGCTTTAACTATTTTCCGCCATTTTGACAGCTCTACCGTGGTGAAAGGTATGGTCGGCCAGCATCCCAAAACCGCGTGGGTGATTAATTATTCATTACTGGAACGCATTCATTACCTGCTGGTCGCTGAATTTGATGTTTATGGCAATATCGGCCATCAGCTGATGACCCGCCTGTATATGGATTTTCTGCGCATGGAGGGTGAATTCAATTTCCTTGCGCTGCTGCCGCAGAAAGAGCGTCTGCGTCTGGCCGACTACTGGTACCGCGACGCTTCTGACAGCGTTAAAAAACACCTGGTCAACTACCAGAACCATATTCTGACCGATCCGGCCATCGAATATCACAGCCAGAATCCACAGGCCGAGTTGTACGAAAAACTGCGCCAGCGCCTGCAGCCGGTTTTGGAAACGAAATACAGCCTTGCCCGTCAGCTGATGCCACAACACCTGAATACCCTTAATGGCATTAACCGTGTTCAGGGAAAGGCGGCAACATTGATGCCTGAAATATCGCTGTTATTACTGGAAAATATGCAAGGGGACAGCCAGGTATTTACCCTGATGCGCAATAGCGGTCACAGCAATCTGACCGGCCTGCTGTATGAAGAAAACAACCGTCTGCCGCAGGAAGATTATCTGACTCTGGTGCCCGGTATTATCGGCGCCTATCCGTCGGCGTATTACCGCGTCTCGTCATTCCGCCTGAAGGATTTTGTCAGTGCCGTGGCGGGCCTGAAAGACGAAGACGATTACGAAAAACTGGCAGACCGTTTTGCTGTGCGCCGCACCGATGCACAGTTTTGGGCGCACAGCGATCAGGTGCATGAGTGGTATTTACGCAATGATCCGCTGAATGCCGGACTGCTGGATTATAACCGTCTGGAAAATCGCTAAGCTGCTCAGCCCGCAGCAAACAAGAATCGTTGTTTGCTGTCGCTCGGTGTAAGACCCGACCAGCGTTTAAACGCGCGGCGAAAATTGGTGGTGTCATTAAAATTCAGATAATGCGCCACCTGCTCGTTGGTCCAGCCATTAATGTGAAATAAATACAGGCACACATGCAGCCGTGCCTGATCCTGTAATTGCTGAAAATGGCAGTGGTGCTTATGCAGTTTCCGCTTAAAAGTTGCCGGGCTCATGGCAAAAGCCTGAGCCACTTCGGGCAGGCTCTGCGGCGCACGTAACTGCTGAGTTAGATAGTGGTATACCGCTTCATTAAATCCGTTCATCGCCACGTCCTCACCGATCAGTAACTGCGCTTCACGCAACGCAACCTGATAAGCCGTTGCAGAACCCCGAGGCCAGGCTTTTTGCAGCCAGTGTTTTTCAATCATCATCACATCCACACCTACTGAAAAGTGCAGATCCGGGCCCAAATACACCTGATATTGCTCATCCTGCGCAGGCTGCGCGTAGCTGAAGCCATAGCGCCAGGGTAAGGTTTCCTGCGCCAGCCAGCGGCTCATGGCGGTTAAACCGGTCATTGCCGTTTCCACCATAAAACGCCGTTCATCCTGCAGACCGCACGCATCCAGCCACTGCACGTAACAATAACGCTCGTCCTGATAAATACGGGGAACCAGCAGTGGTGATAAAAACCGTCGATAATCTACCAGCGCCTGCAGCGCCCGCTCCAGATCCGGAGCATTGGCCAATAATTGACTGAATACGCCGTAATGTCCGGGCCACAAACTGTCTCCCCAGCGAAAGCTGAGGTCTTCTTGCGGTAATAATTTCCGCCCGTTTGTAATTAACTGCTGTAATTGCGCGGGTGAAAGGTAATGACTTCCGGTCAGAATATCCTCATAAAAAAGACCGCTGCCGCGCAGTATTTTATGGCTGGAAATATCGCGTGCCAGCAACAGGTCAAGCAGCAGCGCCGGCTGATGATGAGCGGCAATAAACCGCTCGTCACGCTCATACCAGCGACCGCAATACATCGTCATGCAGCCAGAAAACAGCCATGCTGACGCTGTGCCGTCAGCAAGGCCTGATTTACCCGCTCAATGCTCCGGGCAGGCAGATCGCCGGGGCGGCATTCAGTCAGGCCAATGCTGATGCGTTGATAGAGTGTTTCTCCGGTGTGGCTGTGTTTAAAGGCAAAATGCTGTACCGCCAGCTCCAGCTCCTGTGCCAACTGCAATGCGGCCTCGCCTTCGGTACCGGGCAACAACAATGCGAAACGGTCGCCGGCATAACGGCAGATCAGATCGCTCTGACGCAGATTCAACAACAGCAGTTCAGCAATTTCGCGCACCAGACGGTCCCCTTCACGATGACCAAAACGACGGTTAACACTGCTGAAATCGTTAATATCAACCATCATCAGCGTCATCGGCCGGGTGCTGTTTAAATGCAGTTGTAATTGCTCTTTTAAATAATCGGCGCGCCCGAGTTGGGTCAGGCCATCAATAAAACGATGCTCGCGGAATAACCGCTCACGTTTGGCCAATTGCCGGTTAATCGACAGTTGCTCACTGTGCCAGTGAAATAAACCGTAGGTTAATAGTGCAATGCCGACCGGCATAGCAACCGATTCCAGCCAGGCGTCCCACCACTGCTCTGCAGGAATACGGATAAATTCATCCAGATTATCCTGCCACATTGCCAGAAAAATAAATCCCAACCCCAGCGTCAACAGATCAGTTACCCTGCCCGCCGGGCGACTGCCCAGAATCAACAGCATCCAGATGGCCACCGCGACCGCACTGCCGCCCTCACCTAAAACATCCAGCCAATCAATTTCACGCCAGTGTTTGGCATCACCAACCATTACCGACGCTATAACCGATGCCAACGCTAAACCAAAAACCAACAGTAATTTGCGCCGATGTAAAAACAACGTGCTGAACATAAATAATACCGGCTAATCAATAATGGCTGGCATAACTAGCAGGGCTTTATGACAACTGCATGACAAATCGAGATATGAACGTTAATGCGGCACAAATCACCCCGGGGGTTAATTCGGCTCAGTACGGCGCAGCATTATTTGCGTTTATACCGGCAGTTTTTTGCCTATCACAATCTGTGGTTATTCCTGCCCTGAACGAGCTCAGCCATCCTGTAAACATCAACGCAAGCCTTAACCCTGATCGTCTGTTGCACAATGTTGACACCTCCTGCCGTTATCAGTCACAAGGGTTAAATCGGATCATTATCGGGCCGAAAGCCGCTGAAAACCGTGGTTTTCTGCTGCATCACCGATTGGCTGTCACAGAACCGTCATACGCTCTTTCTACCGTCGCGCCACCTGCTGCCCACCAGGATCTGTCGACAGGCCCTGGGGCAGATATAAAAACGATCGATAAAGAACGACATGGAGACGAGCATGAATTTTTGCATTAAGCCACTGGCGGCGATCATTGCCCTCAGCTGTGCGGCACTGGCCCAGGCCGATGGCAACCTCGAAGGGCGGATCAGCGACACCCGCAATCAAACCGTATACAGCGGCGCCGTTATCCGTCTGGAAATGCTGGGCGATGCCAGCATGAACCGTGAAGTGCTGGCTGCCAAAGGTGGACGCTTTCGATTACCGCAGGTTCCGGCCGGTGATTATCTGCTGAGTACCGTGGTCGGTGGCAAGACCGTCGACAGCCGCACCATCACCATCCGCGATGGTGAAACCCTGACCGCCAATATTGTGCTGAACAACGCACAACAAGACGTAGAAGAAATTCTGGTGATTGGTCAGGCAGCACAAATGCAACGTGCTCTTGATCGCCAGCGTTACGCCGACAATATGATCAGCGTTATTAATGCCGATGCCATTGGTCAATTACCGGATGCCAACGCTGCCGAAGCCTTACAGCGGGTGCCGGGTTTATCCATCGAACGTGATCAGGGCGAAGGCCGTTTTGTCCGTATCCGTGGCATCAGCTCCGATTTAAACAGCGTGACCGTTAACGGTACGCAAATTCCGGCGCCGGAAGCTGGCAGTCGTTCAGTAGCCCTCGACGTAATTCCATCCAATTTGCTCAGCTCGCTGGTGGTCACCAAAACCCTGACGCCGGATATGGATGCTAACGCCATTGGTGGTGCGGTTGAAATCAACAGCATCTCAGCGCTCGACCGTGAAGGGGCATTTTATTCCGCCGCCACGCAGCTGAGTTATGACGAACAGAGCGAGCACACGAATCCGGCTTATTCCGTTGCTGGCGGTAATACCTTTGATTTCGGTAATGACCGTCGTTTGGGTGTCGCGGCGGCACTGAGTTTTGATAACCGCAAATTTGGCTCAGACAACGTTGAAACCGGTGGTGCCTGGGGTTTTGATAACGGCGCAAAACTCGAAGAACTGGAACAACGCGAATACAGCATTGAGCGTGAACGCTTAGGGGCGGCACTGAACCTGGATTACGAGCATGGCGTTAATCACAGTTTTTATATGCACAACCTGTACAGCAAATTCAGCGATAACGAACAGCGGGTTGCAAACGAAATTGAATTTGCCGATGCCATTGCTCAGGGTGAAAGCAGCGATGCTGAAGTCGTTCGCTCGCTGAAAGATCGTGAAGAAACGCAAAAAATTATCTCCTCAACCCTGGGCGCCAATCATTTTATCGGTGACTGGACCGTGGAATATAAAGTCGGCATCAGCAAAGCCTCTGAAGATGAACCCGACACCATCGCCGGCGCTGATTTTGTCAGCACCGCCGATATTTCCGGCCTCAGCTTCAGCAACAGCCGTAAACCACGCATTAACGCCCCTTCCGCATTTTATGATCCGGCCCAATACGAGCTGGATAAAATCGAGCGTACACGCAGCTATACCGAAGACAAACAGACCATGGCACAGCTGGATATCACCCGGGATTTTGATCTGGCGGATTATCCTGCACTGGTAAAGTTTGGTGCGAAAACCAAAATGCGTGAAAAATCTCAGGATGCCGATACCTGGAAATATAAAGACCTGTCAGAAGACAGCTCTGTTTCGATGAGTGATTTCGCCAGTGGCGAACGCGATTACAGTCTGGGACGTTTTGGGCCGGGAATTTCCAGCAATAAAGTGCGCAGCTATATGGCAACTCTGGATCGTGCCGACGCATTCGATGATGAAGATTCCGTACTGGAAGACTACGACATCGACGAAGATATCAATGCCGGTTACCTGATGGGCCGTATTGATGCTGACGAACTGCGGGTTATTGCCGGTGTGCGTTATGAGCAAACCAAAATCAGCGCGCGCGGTAATGCCCTGAACCAGAGCGATGAACTGGTTACCGTTAAAAAAGACAACGACTACAGCCATGTACTGCCATCGGTACAGGCACGCTGGCAGCTGGCTGACAGTACTCAGGTACGTGCAGCCTGGACCAACGCCGTCGTTCGCCCGACCTTTGAACAGATGCGCCCGAACTTTACCGATGACGGCAGCGAAGCCGAACTGGGTAACCCGGATCTGAAAGCACTGGAAGCGGCCAACTTTGACCTTGGTATCGAACATTTTATGGGCAGTGCCGGTACTCTGTCGGCCTTTGTTTTCCGTAAAAAAATCGACAATTTTATTTACGAAACCGATCTGGCAGGCTCTGCTGACTACGCCGCGTATGACGAGGTAATTACTTTCCGTAATGGCGACCAGGCTACGCTGAACGGTCTGGAACTGGCGTTTTCCCACAAACTGGACATGCTGCCAGCACCCTTTAATGGCTTGCTGCTTGCGGCCAACACCACCTTTACCCGTTCAGATGCAACGGTTTCAGCTTATGACAGCGGCACACTACTGCAGCGTGATATCAGCCTGCCGAATCAATCAGACGTTACCGGCAACTTTATTATCGGTTACGAAAATGAGCGCCTGAGCATGCGTCTGGCAACCAACTATAAATCGGAATATCTGGCCGAAGTCGGCAATCTGGAAAACAGCAAAGGGGATGTTTACCAAAGCGCCCAGACCCAGCTCGATTTTAATGCCTCTTACAAAATGACCGAGCAACTGAAACTCAGTTTTGAAGTCGCCAATATTACCGACGAGCCGTATTACGCCTACGTCAATAAAGAACGCTACAACGCGCAGTATGAAGACTACGGTCCGACCTACCGTGTGGGTATCAGCTACACCAGTTTCTGATTGTCAGAAGCCAGCCGGACCTGTTATGGGTCCGGTTTTTAACGTGCTGATTACTAACGAATGCCGTTCACACCGATGCACAACGATATAAAGAGAAAGACTTAATTTATGACTATCCGTAACCTTAACCGCGCTCTGAGTACTGCCACACTGTCTTTGCTGCTCGCCGCCTGTGCCAGTAACGACCTGCCTGAAACCACGGGTCATCTGCCCCGTCTGCCCTCTGCGACACTGTCGGCAAGTATGCTGCCAGTTAGCGCTGAGCAGGCCATTCTGATCAGCAGCGAAGGTGATGCCACGCAGAAATACTGGCTCAGTACCGGGCCGGACAACGGTATTCAATTGCAGGACAGCCGCTTTACCCTGCTGGATAAAAAAGACATTCAGGCTGAATTTATCGACCAGCGCCGTGATCAGCAAGGCACGCTGTTTGTCAGTATCGATAAAGAAAATAACCGCCCGGTCAGCTACCGCATAAAAAAACAGCATATTACCGATCTGGCGTTTGGTCAGGCACTGACCTACCCGATTGAAGGAATCTGCCTGTATCAACCGGTTGGTTCACCACTGCAGTTATTTGTACTCGACGAGCAACAAATGGCGCACCAGCTGTTAATTAAAAGCGACGGTAACGTGTTAACTCAGCAAGAAATCCGCCGTTTTCCGTTGCCACCCAACAGTGAATACTGTGTCGTCGACGATGTCAGCGAACAGCTGTTTGTCAGTGAAGAAAATGTTGGCGTCTGGGCTTACAGCGCCCGTGCAGAAAGCGAAGTGAGCCGTCAGGCGGTTGATCTGGTACAACCGTGGGGGCAGTTGCACAGCAACGGCGGTCCGTTAGCCATCAGCCAGGGACAATTATTTATTGCCGAGTTGGGCGGCAATATTCTGCACCACTACCCTTTACTACAGTCTGGCAGCGAACAGGCGACCGGTTCAGGTCGCGCGGTTATTCTCGAGCAGGCGTTGGCCAGCGACAACCTGCGTACAGGTATTAACAGCGACGGTACGACCCGTCTGATTATTCTGGATGATGACAGCGGCCAGTTATTCAGCAGCAGTATTCACCTGCCACAACAGGCACGCCAACAAGAAAGCATCCGTAATATTGCCGCTCAGGCAGAAACAACACCGGTACGGAAAACCGGCGATGCCGCCGACGATCCGGCCATCTGGGTTAATACTCACACAGCAGAAAACAGCCGTGTTTTAGGCACCAATAAAAAATTCGGTCTTTATGTTTATGATCTGAATGGTCAGGAGCTGCAGGAACTTCAGGCCGGACGGGTTAACAATGTCGATGTGCGCCAGGGCTTTACCTTTAAAAACCAGCCTGCGGATATTGCTGCAGCCAGCCAGCGTGACCGCCAGGCCATTGCGCTATTTCATATTGATCCGTTAAGCGGACATGTCAGCGCCACTACAGAAATTACCACCACTCTGGATAATGTTTATGGCCTGTGCATGTATAAAAACCTTAAAGAACAGTTTTTTGTTTTTATTAATGACGAAGACGGTCGCTTTGAGCAATATGAAATTACCGATTCAGCCACTGGCTGGAATGGTAACAAAGTGCGTGAATTCCGCGTCAATTCCCAACCCGAAGGCTGTGCTGCTGATGATATAAAACAGCAGTTATTTCTGGGTGAAGAAGATGTCGCTATCTGGACCATTGGCGCAGAAGCCGATGCAGGAACAACACTGACCCAGGTTGCAGCAGCTTCCGACATTTTGGTCGCCGATATCGAAGGTATGGATATTTACCGCAGCGGTAAAGAAGCCTATCTGGTAGTTTCCAGCCAGGGCAACGACAGCTATTTGCTTTATCAGGCCGAAGCACCCTATGAATATATTGGCCGCTTCCGCGTGGGTATTAATGCAGAAAAAGGCATTGATGGCGCTTCTGAAACCGATGGTTTAACCGTTACCTCAGCCAATCTGGGCGCGGAATACCCGCAAGGCATGCTGGTTGTGCAGGATGGACGTAATTTCCTGCCGGAAGAGAATCAGAACTTTAAATATGTGAACTGGCAGGATATTCAGACGCTGATTCAGCCTGTACTCAAACCCTAGCCGCACACTGTAAAAATCGCGGGCCTGTAATCAGGCCCGTTTTTTTATACCAGCCTGCGCCGGTCGGCCAGCGTCACAAGCAGTGCCAAAGACAACAGCCAGAACAGACTCAACGCCCCACCGCCATTATTGCCGGATGAGTTATTGCCGGCAGCCGTACTGTTCTTTTCAATACGATAGGTTGCCTGCAACAGCTCTGAGGTATTGCCCTCAGTATCAACGGCAATTGCTTTAAGCTGTGCGGATTCAGTCAACAGCACTGTACCGCCATTATCCAGCACACTGCCGGTATTAATATCCGGGCTGCTGCTATCGAGCGTATAACGGATACTGACATCCTCACTGGCACTGTGGATGGTGATCGTTTGGGCTGCAGAGTAAGTTCCTGCCGGAATATCAAACACCGGTGTTGCGATAAAAACAGTGTCAGGTTCAATGGCACGGAATTCGACACTGACCGAGCAATCCGCCATCAGCGCACTGATCGTATAGCTGGTACCGGATAATTCGCCATCGCAGCCAGTGACAGCCGCTAACTGATAGCCATCATCAGCATTGATAATAAGACTGACATCCGCTCCCGCAGCGATGGTTATCAATGCCGGAGTTACCGTACCGCCTCCGCTCACGTTACTGGTAACGGTATAAAAAATAGCTTCAAATACCGCCGTTACCGTACAGTCGCCAGACAGATTATTAATACGATAAATATCCCCCAGCAATGAGCCATCACAGCCATCAATGCTGGCAAGCCGGTAACCGGGCTCCGGTGTTACCGTTAATTGCAGGTCACTGCCCTCCTGTACGAGTTTCAGCTCTGGCGTCAGTGTTCCCTGACCTTCTGCAACGGTATTAACCGTATAAAGAACCGCCGCCATCTGGGCGATGACCGTGCAGTCAGCGGCAATATTATTAATCTGATAAAGATTGCCGTTTAATTCCCCATCACACCCCATCACATTCCTAATACGGTAATGCGCATCCGGTATAACGGTCAGCGTAGTATTGCCTCCCTGCACCAGCGAGGTGGTAACCGGAGATATCTTTCCGCTTCTGGCTGGCGCAGCCGTAATATCATAAAAGGTCGGGGACAATGTCAGCTGTCGCTGGTAAGCCTGCGCCCAGTTAACGCCGTCGTCGGATACCCAGATATCTTTTTCCGGACCATTGGTTGGTGTTCTGCCGGCAATTTTCCACATTCTTTGCTGGCCGGTCTGAGGGTCCTGAAATACCTCCAGCCCATAACGGCTGGAAAATACAAATGCCCCACGCTCAAGCCGCTTCTGCCAGTTTTCGCCATCCGCAGACGACCAGATATCACCCAGAGTAGTCCCCATAAAGAAACCACCCATCAGCCAGATCTTTTCAATACCATCCACAGGATCGGTAAAAACGGCGGTCCGGTGATGAGCTCTGCGTGAAAACGGGCTGGTCTCTTTTACCTGAACCCAGTTAACCGCATCTGTTGATGACCAGATATCATGCTTGTAGTCGTCGAACCTGTCTTCACCACCCGTTCCCCCACCAATCAACCAGAGTTTCTTTTCGTGGGTTACCGGGTCTGGAAAAACAACCACCTGATGGGATAATCGTGGCGGGAATGCAGCACTGCTGGTTTCTTCGACCCAGTTCCTGCCATCGACCGATGACCAGACGTCGTTAAGAATCCCGAAAAAATGTATACCAGCCATCGAATAGTTAAAACCACCGCCGATTAACCAAAGTTTGTCTTTGCCTGTTACCGCATCAGGAAAAACAACTATCTGGGTCTGATCCCGACGCTGGAAATGCTCCGAAGTCGGGTCTGTCGGATAAGCCTGAGTCCAGTTAACACCATCCACTGACGACCAGACATCATTAAAAGGAACTCCGTCCCAGGTCATCCCGGCGGTCAGCCATAGTGTTTCCTCGCCGGTTTCAGGGTCAGGAAAAGAGACTACCGAATGTCCGGCACGGCCCCTGAAGGCAGCATGGGCGGTTTCCAGTGTCCAGGAAACACCATCGCCGGATGACCAGACATCATTGTCAAAAGTACTGCGGGTACGGCCACCAATAACCCAGATTTTATTTTTAAACTTTACCGTCGCATGGCCAAAACGTACCGGCATTTCAGTCAGATGCTCTCCGGCTGTCACACCGAACTGGTCACTGAAAAAACTGCCTTGCTGAAAACGGTAATAGCCGGTCTGATTTAACTGCGCAGCGGTGTCGGTAATAATATTACTGTTGCTGCCATCACGGCTGAAAATATCCATCTGTCCGGCGTTGCAGGCAGCATAATTTTCACTGTCGCAATGATTGTCGCTGCTGCGATAAAATTTCAGCCCATCAATAATATCCGCACCCGCCGAATGATCGCTGAGTTGGACAGCCGTTGAGTCAGCACCAATAAACGCCGTCAGCGTCAGGTTTTTCTCAACCACTTTTTCAGCATAAGTAGGAACAGACGGCAGCAGTGTGGTTAAGCACACCACGCAGGCAAGAAATAAAGAGGCAGACCTGTGCTCAGGCAAACAAAAGGCGCTCATATCACAGGACTCATCAGAATAGTTCCTGACGATAAGCGAATACTGATACAAGCTATACCAGCCAAAAGGTTGAAAGATGTAACCAGAATGGATGAAACGCCGGGCAAGCGCCTGACACTGACCACCGCGACACCCTATCGATGGTCAGTCGGCGGTCAGTCAGCCGGCGGAAATCAACGGTAAATTTTCTCCGCCCACTCCGTCAGACCTGACGCCACACTGCCAAAATGGTCACCGTCCAGCAGTGGAATATCACCAAATACCCGGGCAACAGCCTCGCGGATAACCGGCGAACGGGCACTGCCGCCAGTCACAAAAATAAGATCCGGCTGCACGCCGGCCTGAGCAACCGCTTCCTGCATTAACGCCATAATGCGTTGCAGCGGACGCTCAATGGCCTGTTCAAGCTCCGTGCGCTGAATATGGGTATTCAGCCCGGCTTCAATATAATCCAGTACTACACAAGTGTTATCGCTGTCGGATAAGGCAATTTTTGCATTTTCTGCGCTGCGTACCAGTTGCTGATTCTGCTTGTTATCACGCAGGCGGATTAACCGGGCAATGAGTTCCGGCTGTAAACAATCACGTTGTAATTGTTCAAGGTAGAGTCCGGTTTCGAGGCTGCTGAAACGGCCAAGGGCGCCGACATCGTTGGTGCATACGGCATCGAGGAAGGTTTTGGTAGGCATCGGCTTGCCGCTTTTTAATGGCGCGGTCATGCCGAACAGTGGCATCAGCTGTTTACCCGCCAGCTGAATATCCAGATCGTTACCGCCGACCCGCTCACCACTGTGGCCAAGAAAATCCGCTTTGCGCTCGCTGCGCCCACGGTGATCCGGCCCCATGCGCACCATGGCACAGTCAGACGTACCACCACCGATATCGACCACCAGCACGGTTTTATTGTCAGTAAGATTGCGTTCAAAACTTAAACCTGCAGCGATCGGCTCGTATAAAAATTCAACCTGCTGAAAGCCACTGCGTTTTGCTGCGGCGGTTAAAATAGCCAGCGCCTGCTGGTTACTTTGTTCGGCGCTGTTATCGCTGATGCGTGAGCCCTGAAAATTCACCGGCCGGCCAATAACGGTATGGGTCAGCGTTTTTCCGCAAGCATGCTCAGCACGCTGTTTTACCGTCTGCATCATGGCGGTGACGATATCTTCAAAAAAATGCACAAATTCCGGCCGTAAACCGCTGGCCCCTAAAAAGGATTTCGGTGATTTAACAAAATAGCCTTCTTCCGGATCGGCAAAATAATGAGCAAAGGCCTGATGACCAACAAACATCACCTGCTCATCGTTGCTTAACTCCAGCTCACGGCGGGCACGCAGTGCCTGCTGTAACTGCACTTTGCGGCTGAGCAGAAAATCATCACGCAGCATGCCTGCAGGCAGCCCCAGACCGACCTGCTCGCAGATTAATTCACGGCCCAGCGCATATAGCGCCGATGGCATAAAGGTTTTTTCGCCGTCGACCGGCAGCAGATTGACACGATCCTCTGTCATCACACCGATAGCACAATTGGACGTGCCATAGTCAAAACCACAGATCATAAAAACCCCCGCTGCAAAAAAGCGGCGCAAGGTAGCACAGGGCGGAGAGGAAAAGGAAGGAAGTCGGAGAATGGCTGCCGCTAAAGACAGCCACAAAAATCAGCGGCGCTGGCGCCAGGCACTGTAGCGGGCATGGACACCACGGGTCAGCATGTTGGAATAGTTTTCCAGAATATCGACGCCCACCAGAATCGCGACCACCAGCAACGCCAGTTTGATACCCACCAACGGACTGGCAACCGCGACACAGATACCAATCGCGGCCAGCGCCCAGATGGTCGCGGCTGACGTAACGCCAAGTACCATACCATCTTTGGCCAGCATCACCCCGGCCCCCAGAAAACCTACACCGGTTACCACCTGACCAATAATACGCGAGGCATCGGTAGCATCGGTGGTGACCGCCTGAGATAAGGCAATAAACACATAGGTGCCAAGCACAATCAGCGATGAAGTACGGATACCCACCGGCTTGCCCCGCAGCTGGCGCTCAAGGCCTACAATAGTACCTGACAACAAACAGGCGGCAATTGCCGGCCAGCTCAGCGGATCAACACTCAGAAATTCAGTCAGCGTCATCGATAACCTCCGTTATTAACCCCGAGTTTAGCAGCGCTGATTGTGGAGAGAAAAGCTGGTGCTGTATTGTTTCGGCAATCGTTACTCCCGGCTACAAAAGCGCTATAGGATCACCCGCCTTAAAGCCGTACAATAGAGCGTTCATTCTTCCTACCGGATACCGCCATGAACGATCAGGTCAATTACCAGAACAACCCGCTGCACGGGGTCAGTTTAAAAAATCTGCTGATTGAACTTGTTGATCATTATGGCTTTGAAATCCTCCATGCGTATCTGAATATCAACTGCTTTAAAACCAAGCCGAGCATTGAATCCAGCGTAAAATTTCTGAAAAAAACCGACTGGGCGCGGGAAAAGGTTGAAGCCTTTTATCTGTATCAGTTTAAAAGCCTGCCCAAAGCCTCGGGTAAACAATTTGCCCTGCCTCCGCGTGACCGCATAATTCCGGCCGACCAGACTCCGGGCGAACCTGCGGTACTGAGTCTGGAAGACGCCGAGCGCTTGCGGGCCAAACAGGCAGAAAAAACCGCGGCCTTTGGCCGTGGCGGACGTCCGCAGCGTTCAGGCCAACATCATAGTCAGCGTTCCGGACAACAGTCCTCAGGGCGCCCTGCCGCCCGCTCTGAACAGCGCCCGCCTGCGCGCAGTCAACGTGAGGAAACTACCGATAAACACGATAAGCCGGCGTCTGGCACTAAGGTTGATCCCTGGGCTAAAGCGAAAAAAGCTGCCGAATAGGCAGCTTTTTCAGAGCACGATAATACCGAACACTTTGCTTATTTCAGCAGCGCTTCAATATCGTCATCACCGGGAATGGTAAAACTGGAGTTGGAGCTGATGATCTGCCCCTCGCGGTTAATCAGGTATTTGTAAAAATTCCACTTCGGTGCTGTGTCCTGGCGGGCTACTTCTTTAAACAGCGGATGAGCGTTATCGCCTTTGACCGGCACGGTCGCCAGCATGGTAAAGCTGACACCAAAATTCTCGAAGCAAATGGTCGCCGCTTCTTCTTCCGACTTGGCTTCCTGATCAAACGAATCTGACGATACGCCAATCACCACCAGACCACGGTCTTTGTATTTTTCATGAATGGCTTCCAGATCGCCAAACTGCTTGGTGAAACCGCAATGGCTGGCGGTGTTGATTAACAGCACCGGTCTGCCCTGCACCACTTCACACAGATCCAGCGTTTTGGAACTGTGCAGCTTTTTCATTTTATGCTGAAAAATCGGTGCACAGGCATTGCCCTCAGCGGTGGTGGTAAAAGCACTGCGATCAATGGCAACCGCCTGGGTTGAGCAGGCGCTGACGCTGAGCAGCAAAGCGCTCATGGCGAGTCGTTTAAGCAGGGGAATAACAGTCATGGTGCTCTCCGCAGGAAAGGGTTGATGTCACAGAACACCAACACTATACAAAACCTATACAACAAGCAATGAACGCACACACCGGCGAGCTTACTCCATCGCCTCGCGCAGCGCTTCATCCAACTCATTCGGCTCGACCAGCAGCGCTTCTTCTTTCAGGTTCGGGAACACCACCAGATAGGTTTCATCGGCGCTCAGGCCCGGTGTCCAGCGCTCCAGCCAGACATCCAGCGCGACGGCTTTGGGGGCGCAATCTTCCCACTCGCCGGTTGCCCACTCAGCGGCATAATCGGCATGGGGCCAGATGGGCAGACAGTTGTCGCCTTCGGAGGTCAGGGTTACCCAGCCTTCGTCGTTGGCCAGACTCCAGATTTCGCCGTTCGCCACGACTTTGTCAATAAAGTGCTGATAGCGCTGATGGTTCGACAATTTCAGGCTGGCCTGATGTTCTTTCGGACTGAGGGGATAACTCATAGCATTCTGCCTTAAGGCCTGACGTAAAAAAGCGCACTATAAGGACTCATGCAGGTTAAGTCATCACCGACTTGCGGCGGGATAACAAAGCCTTCGCTTTTTATACATTGAGCTTCTGTTCCAGATAATCCGCTAACAAACGCACCTTGGGTGAGAGATGGCGACTTTGCGGATAAATTGCCCAGATTCCTTCATTAACCGGCCGGATGGCCGGTAACAGGCTGATCAATTCAGCGCGCTGAATGTGCGGCAACACGTAGTAGTCCGGCAGCTGCACGATACCAATCCCTTTTAAGGCGGCGTCCAGCAACGCCGGACCACTGTTGGCGCTGAGGCTGCCGCTGATGTGCACCACCCGTTCGCGGCCGTGTTCTTTAAAGCGCCAGTAATCGAGGGTGCCGGCCAGGCAATTATGCTGCTTCAGTTCCGCCAGCGAATGCGGCTCGCCATGGGCCGCCAGATAAGCCGGTGCGGCACAGGTGTACTGCTCACGCGACGCCAGCCGACGCGCCACCAGCCGGTCATCATCCAGCTTGCCGAGACGCACCGCCATGTCATAACCGCCATCAATCAGATCAAGCTTCTGGTTAGTAAGCAGATACTGCAACTGAATCTGCGGATACTGCAGAGCAAAATCATTCAGCAAGGGCGCAATATGACGTTCGCCATAACTCATCGGCGCAGTGATGCGCAGCTTACCCTGCGGCGTGGCCTGCAGATTGCTGAGTGCCAGCTCCGCCTCGGCCAGACCGTCAAGCACCAGGCGACAATGCTGATAATACAACTGCCCCGGTTCGGTTAACGCCACCCGCCGCGTGGTACGGAACAGCAACTCACTGCCCAACCGCTGTTCCAGCGCCCGCACCTGACGGCTCACCTGCGCGGTAGACAACCCAAGCTGCACCGCCGCTGCGGTAAAACTGCAGGATTCCGCCACCGCCACAAACTCACGGATTCCCTCCCACTGGGGGATTGATTGCATCTTTTTCGCCCGATTATTACCAATATGTAAAAGTGATTTTATAACCAGCGGGATTATCTCACCAACAGAAATGATTACACTGCCTGTTCAGAATTTTTTACCCACCACCTTTGCTGTTGGAGATACACCATGACCGCAGAAACCATTACCTGCCGCGCCGCCATTGCCTGGGGCCCGGGCCAGCCGTTATCCGTCGAAGAAGTTCAGGTAGCGCCACCCAAGGCTGGTGAAGTACGTGTGCGCATCGTTGCCACCGGCGTCTGCCATACCGATGCCTTCACCCTGTCCGGTGAAGACCCTGAAGGTATTTTCCCGGCCATTCTCGGCCACGAAGGCGGCGGTATTGTGGAATCCATCGGTGAAGGCGTCACCAGTGTTGCCGTTGGCGACCATGTGATTCCGCTGTACACCCCGGAATGTGGCGAATGTAAGTTCTGCCTGTCGGGTAAAACCAACCTGTGTCAGAAAATCCGTGCCACCCAGGGCAAAGGCCTGATGCCGGACGGCACCAGCCGCTTCTCGCAAAACGGCAAAACCATTTATCACTACATGGGTTGCTCAACCTTTTCTGAGTACACCGTGCTGCCGGAAATCTCTCTGGCCAAGGTCAACCCGACGGCACCACTGGAAGAAGTCTGCCTGCTGGGCTGTGGCGTCACCACCGGTATGGGCGCAGTGATGAACACCGCCAAAGTAAAAGAAGGCGATACCGTGGCCATTTTCGGTCTGGGTGGTATTGGTTTATCGGCGGTGATTGGTGCAGCCATGGCGAAAGCCTCGCGCATCATCGCTATCGACATTAACGAAAGTAAATTCGAACTGGCCAAACAGCTGGGCGCAACTGACTGTGTAAATCCGAAAAACTTCGACAAGCCGATTCAGGATGTGATCGTCGAGATGACCGACGGCGGTGTGGATTTCTCGTTCGAATGCATCGGCAACGTTAACGTGATGCGCTCGGCCCTCGAATGCTGCCACAAAGGCTGGGGCGAATCGGTGATTATCGGCGTTGCCGGTGCCGGTCAGGAAATCTCCACCCGTCCGTTCCAGCTGGTTACCGGCCGCGTCTGGCGCGGTACCGCCTTTGGTGGTGTGAAAGGCCGCAGCGAACTGCCGGATTACGTTGAGCGTTATTTAAAAGGCGAATTCAAATTGAGTGATTTTATTACTCACACCATGGGTCTGGATGCCATTAACGACGCCTTCGATTTAATGCACGAAGGCAAAAGTATCCGCAGCGTTATTCATTACAACCAGTAAGGGGATGTCATGACGGACGTGAATACCGATGTTGAGCGCCTCAGCCAGAACAAAAGTTTTGGTGGCTGGCACAAGCAATACCGGCATCAGTCGGCGGTGCTAAACTGCAGCATGCGCTTTGCGATTTTTCTGCCGCCACAGGCCAGTAACGACAACCCGGTGCCGGTACTCTACTGGCTCTCGGGTCTGACCTGTAGCGATGAAAACTTTATGCAGAAGGCCGGCGCCCAGCGCCTGGCCGCTGAGCTGGGCATTGCCATCGTCGCACCGGACACCAGTCCGCGCGGCGACGGCGTGGCCGACGATCCGCAGGGCGCTTACGATCTGGGTTTAGGAGCCGGTTTTTATCTGAATGCAACTCAGCCGCCCTGGGCCGCGCACTACCGTATGGAAGATTATGTCCTGCAGGAATTACCGGCCTTAATCGAAGCGCTGTTTCCGGTCAGCGACAAGCGCGCCATCAGTGGTCACTCGATGGGTGGGCACGGTGCTCTGACGCTGGCGCTGAAAAATCCGCAGCGTTTTACCTCGGTGTCGGCGTTCAGCCCGATCAGCAACCCGAGCCGCTGCCCCTGGGGCATCAAAGCGTTCAGCGCGTATCTGGGCAACGACCGCGAGCAGTGGCTGGCTTATGACAGCAGCGAGTTGATGCGCAACAGCCCGCAAGGTGAACATCTGCCGGCACTGGTCGATCAGGGTCTGGCCGATGATTTCTTAAGCAACCAGCTGCATCCGGAAACACTGGAAGACGCCGCCCAAGCCAGCGGCTATCCGCTGACTTTGCGCCGCCATGAAGGCTACGATCACAGCTACTATTTCATCAGCAGTTTTATTGATGATCACCTGCGTTTTCATGCGCAGTATTTGGTTGGCTGATCAGCCAGACAGGTAAAACAAAAAAAGGCAGTGGATTGCTCCACTGCCTTTTTTGTTGCCCGTTGATAACCGGGCGTTTTGCGCACTCTCTATCAGTGCACAAAAATTACTTTCAGCAATAACAGCGCCGACAACACCCAGACACCAACCGACAGCTCACGCGCCTTACCGCCCAGCACTTTCGCCAGCGCATAGGTGATAAAGCCCAGTGTAATACCGTGTGCAATGGAGAAGGTCAGCGGCGTCATCAGCAGCACCACAGCCACCGGCGCGGCTTCGGTCAGGTCTTCCCAGTCCACTTCTTTCAGCGTAAACAGCATCAGAATCGAGACATAGAAAATCGCACCCGCGGTCGCATAGGCCGGAATCATACCGGCCAGCGGCGCGAAGAAAATACTCAGCAAAAACAGCACACCAACCACAACCGCGGTTAAGCCGGTACGGCCTCCGGCGGAAACACCGGCC
The DNA here is from genome assembly GCF_025318105.1 of Thalassolituus pacificus. Lineage (NCBI taxonomy): Bacteria > Pseudomonadati > Pseudomonadota > Gammaproteobacteria > Oceanospirillales > Oceanospirillaceae > Thalassolituus > Thalassolituus pacificus. The sequence goes on along the minus strand of NZ_JAOANI010000014.1, from coordinate 201,496 downwards.
GCACTTTCGATATAACTGGTGGTGGTTGAGGTGCCCAGCATCGCGCCGGTCACGGTGGCGGTACTGTCAGCCAGTAAAGCCTGCTTTAAGCGTGGTACCTGGCCATCACTTTTGGTCAGCCCCGCACGCTGGGTTACGGCAATCAACGTGCCGGAGGTATCGAACAGATCGACAAAGAGGAACGCGAAAATAACGCTCAGCATCGCCACATCAAAGGCTTCGGCCAGGTTCATCTGCATAAAGGTCGGAGCAATCGACGGTGGTGCAGACACAATGCCCTGATACTCTACATGACCCGTTGCAACGGCAATCACACTCACCAGCAGCACCGCCAGCAGTACCGCACCGTGAATATTGCGCTGGGTAAAAGCAATGATCAGGAAGAAACCAAGGATCGCCATGGCCGGACCGAAATCACCTAAATTGCCCAGACTGACCAGTGTCGCCGGATGCGCCACAATAATGCCGGCATTTTTCAGCGCGATCAGTGCCAGAAAGGCGCCGATACCCGCGGCAATGGCTTTTTTCAGCGTGACCGGAATGGCATTGATCGCCCATTCACGGATCTTAAACAGACTGAGCAGAATAAAAATACAGCCAGACAGGAATACTGCCCCCAGAGCGGTCTGCCAGCTGTAACCCATGCCCAGCACAACACCGTAAGTAAAGAAGGCGTTCAGACCCATACCCGGCGCCAGCGCCACCGGCAGATTGGCCCAGAAACCCATGATAAAACAGCCGACCGCCGCCGCCAGACAGGTCGCCACAAACACCGCACCATGGTCCATACCGGCATCCTCCAGCATCGCCGGGTTCACGAAAATAATGTAAGCCATGGTCAGGTAAGTAGTGACACCGGCCAGCACCTCGGTGCGCGTGTTACTGCCGAAACGCGACAGCTGAAACAGCTTTTCCAGCATGGGAAGAACCTCTGTTTGTGAACGAAACAAGTCCAGCGGCCAGCATTCATGCGGCCCCGACCCAAACACATCACTGCCGGGCACGATCCGCATCCAACGGAGGGAGACTTTTTGTGGGCGCGGATTATAATGCCCCGTTTGCCAAAGCCAAAGAAAACCTGACTGATTGGTCGGTTCTTTTCGCCTGCGGCCAGTCTTGCCGGTCATGCCACCGGTACACGCACCCGACATTCACGTACATTGCCGTACCCAACCGACAGAGACAGACCATGAGTGCCTACAGCCAGGAAATCAAAGACGCCATCCGCACCGTTGCCAACTGGCCGGAAGACGGTGTGATGTTTCGCGACATCATGCCACTGCTGCAGAACCGCAGCGTATTCCGTAAGCTGATCGACAGCTTTGTACACCGCTATCAGGATCAGCAACTGGATGCCATTGCCGCCATCGACGCGCGGGGTTTTATTCTCGGTGCGCCGCTGGCCTACGAACTGGGCCTGAGCCTGGTGCCGGTGCGCAAGAAGGGTAAACTGCCGTTTAAAACCGTGACCCAGAGCTATGACCTGGAATACGGTTCTGCCACCATAGAGCTGCACACCGATGCCTTTAAGCCCGGTGATCGCGTACTGGTGATGGACGATCTGATCGCCACCGGCGGCACCATGCTGGCCGCCTGTGAGCTGGTGCGCCAGCTGCAGGCCGAGGTGGTGGAAGTGGCTGCCATCATTGATCTGCCCGACCTGAAAGGCAGCGAAAAACTGCGTAACGCCGGATTCGACGTTTATGCCATCTGTGAATTTGACGGACACTAGGGCCTGTCGACACTAAGTAAATCCGGCCTGCTGAAAGCCAGTTTTTCTCAGAACAAGAAGTGAGGAGTGATATTAGCGGGCTAAATGAATGACGAACGACGACGTTAATGGGGAAAACTGGCCTCAGCCCGAAGGGTTATGGCTAATAACCCCTCATCCAGCGTTGCTGTTCGTTCGCTTAACCCGTTACCAATCTGTCTGGAACAGATTGGCGTGCCAACCCGAAGGGAAAGCACAGGGATGTGCTGAACATCCCACACTCTCAGCGCCTTGTCTGAGAAATTTTTAGCCAATAACAGTCCTGTTTAATTAGTATCGACAGGCCCTAAAAGCCCGCTAAGAGATAAAAACCATGAGCCTGCGCCATTTTGTAACCCATCAGATCAGCAAAGATATTAAAGATCCGGCCGCAACGCTGGTATGCAGTGAGCAGGAAGCCGATCTCGACAGCGAATTGGTCGCACACTTCTACGCGCAAACAGCCGCACAGTTGAAAGCCGTGCTGACGCAACGCTCCGGTAAACGCTACGGTATTTTTCACCCGGAAATTACCCAGGCACGGGCGCAGATTCAGGATTGGCAGGGCGAGCGCCAGAGCTTTGTTGCCCTCACCCGCCGCCTGAGCAAACAGTTCGCCAACGCCCTCGACAATACCGAGCTGGCGCTGGAAGGCTACCTCGCCTTCTTTTACGAGCAGCTGGCCGACAGCGACCGTCTGTACATGTTCCACCTGCGGCGTAAAAGCAGCGTCTCGATTAATACCGATATGACGCTGAGCGAAACCCATTATCTGGATTTTTCCAATACCGGTTTTGGCGTCATGCTCAACATCACCGATTGGCTGGCCGATGACGACAGCAAATACCTGACTTTCAGTTTTGGCCGCGGCGATAAGCCACTGCAAAATCAGTTTGCCGAATGCATTGGTTTTACCGATACCTTAAATACCGCCGCCGAAACCGAAGAGTTTCTGGAAATTGTTGATCAGTTCAGCCAGACGCTGAACCCGGAAGACAGCTTTGAATACAAAACCAAAGTGGTCGATTACTGCATTGAGCAGGATCTGCGCGGTGAACCGGTCGTGTTCGATGAGCTGGCCAGCTATATGGAAACCCAGGTCAAAGCCGAACCGGCCAAAGCCTTTGCTCACTATATTGTCGACAAACAAAAAGAACGTCAGCAAAGCCAGCGACAAAACAGCGAGTTAACGCCGGAGCAGCTGGCGGCTCAGGGAGCTTCACAGCAGGTGGTGGCGGAAGCCATTAAAACCGAGCTGATTCCCGACCGTAAAAAGCTGCGCGGATTTATCCGCTACAGCGGTAAAAATAAAGACCTGAGCCTGAGTTTCTCTGCCAGCCTGCTGGATAAAGATATTATCTTTGATAAAAGCAGTAACGAGCTGCGCATCACCAGGGTGCCGGAGTCGCTGCTGAAACAATTAAAAGAATCCTGATTACCGGCAACGCGAAAGAATAAAACACCGGACATAAAAAAAGCCGCAACTGCGGCTTTTTTATGCTTTTAACTCAGGATTCAGCACTGTCTTCCGGTTGCAGTTTTTTCAGCAATAACTCACGGATAGAGTCACAGGTGCGGGTCACAATAAAGACCGCAGAGCGTTCGTTATAGGCCAGCAAAGTACTTTCCAAAAAGCCCCATTTACGCTCAACCTGAGTGCGTAATTCCGCATCATCCAGTTCGGCAGTCAACGCCTTGAAGAGTTTATTCTGTTGTTCAATGCCGGTATCCGTTACCGACAGACCGCCAAAAATATTGATATTAAAAAACAGATAAGCAGAAACTATATGCTCAAGACTGTCGAGCATATTCAGTATGCGGCGGGTTTCATTATCCAGTACGGTCGTATCAGGAATACTGCCATCGAGAACGGCATACAGTTTGTTGTAATTTTCTTCCAGGCGGATAGAAAAGTTAACGTCTTCCGCTTTGGCTGCAAGCGCACGGTTGTCATTAACAAACTGCGTCATCTCCTGCCATGCGGGAGCCAGCTCAGGCCAGTTTGGTTTAAGAGCATTCGCCAATGTCTGGCCTTCCGCTAAAACGGTATCCAGACGCTGAGCGGATTTACGATCACCATGCTGTAAAGAATAAAGGCTGAATTCGGCACTGCTGCGATAGGCCAGTGTCTGCAATAACAAGCGCTGGCGCACGGTGTCTGCACTCAGATTGACCTGAGTCTGGCCATCAGTGGCTTTATTAACCGGGCTTTCGTCAGCATTTACCTGAGCTGTATTCATCAATACTGACCCAACGGTCACCATCAGTAACAACAGATGCTTCACTCGTTCGTACTCCTTGTTGGCGGTGAGCACTCGATAAAGAGCGCCGGACAGTTTACCTGCCGCTTGTTTTTTTTCATTGGCTGAACCTTCTCTTTAACCGGGCCACAGTGTCAATAGTGGTTTGTTATTAAGGCCGACACTAACCCCCGAAAATCTTCCATACATCCTTTTTATCACTAAGTAAGATAAGATTGTCGCGATAAAACATGACATTTGGCTATTCCGTTCTAATTCATACAAACGAATATGCCAATATTATTACAGAGGTTTTTAATGACCGAGCACAACATCAGCCACTGGCAACACTCCCATCATTTCAGTGGCAGCAACCCCGATGGCGAACGGAATACATTCTATGTTCTGCTTCTGACCGTCGTCACCATGGTTGCTGAAATCGTCGCCGGCGTCTGGTATGGCTCAATGGCGCTGCTGGCCGATGGCTGGCATATGGGCACCCACGTTGCTGCTTTTCTGATTACGTTATTCGCCTATCGCTATGCCCGTCGCCATGCCGACAATCCGGCTTACAGTTTCGGTACCGGGAAAGTCAATGTGCTGGGCGGATTTGCCAGTGCCGTTGCGCTGGCGGTGGTTGCGTTGGTGATGTTGGTTGAATCGGTGGTGCGGGTATTTGAACCACACGCCATTCAGTTTGATCAGGCAATTCTGGTGGCCCTGCTGGGTCTGGCGGTGAACCTGGTCAGCGCCCTGCTGCTGAAAGATCACCATCATCACGGTCATGATCATGGTCATCATGGCCATGCACATCACGACCACGACCACGATCACGATCACGATCACGATCACGATCACGATCACGATCACGATCATCATGGTGATCACAGCCATAGCGGCCATGACCATAATCTGCGTGCGGCGTACCTGCATGTGCTGGCCGATGCCATGACCTCGGTATTGGCCATTGCTGCCCTGCTTGGCGGTAAATACCTCGGTCTTAACTGGCTGGATCCATTAATGGGAATTGTTGGTGCACTGATTATTTCACGCTGGGCGATCGGCCTGGTAAAACAAAGCGCACCGGTACTGCTCGACGCCAGCATCAGCGATCAACAACGCGCCGCGATCCGCCAGACAATAGAGCAGGACGGTGATAATCAGGTGGCCGATATTCATATCTGGAAAGTCAGCGGTAATGATTACGCGGCGATTATTTCGCTGGTGACTCATCAGCCGCGCCACACCGACCACTACAAAGCGCTGTTAAGTCCTTTCAGCCAGCTGACACATATCACGATTGAGGTGAATGAGTGCCACTTACCGGAGTGCCCGGTGAACCGGCCGCAACATTAAGCGGAACCAAAACAAGACCGGAAACGTCTGTAGCAGAAAGTATCGATACCAGAAACAACGAACCGGAAACACAGTGCAAGGGAGTGCCAATGAATAATCTCGCAGATAATACCTGGTCTTTTGACGGGGAAGCAGTGCCTTTTTTCACCCTGCCCTACACCACCCGCATGACGGTTATCCGCCTGTCCTGCGGCTCGCTCTGGGTACACAGCCCTATTCGTCTGAATGAGGCGCTGAAACAGCAGATTGACCAGCTCGGTCCCGTTCGCTATCTGATCGCGCCGAATCAGCTCCATCATCTTTTTCTGCCCCAGTGGCAGCAACAATACCCCGATACCCAGCTGTTCGGTACTCAGGGCGTCCAGGATAAACGTCCGGATATTCGCTTCGACGGAATATTCACACCCGGCTTTACCGCCCCCTGGCAGGACGAGATACAACAACTGCTGTTTACCGGCTCCGCGGTAATGGAAGAAGCCGTCTTCTTTCACAAAGCATCAAAAATACTGATCGTCACAGATCTGATCGAAAATTTTGCTCCGCAGTCTTTTACCCCACTGAAACGCCTGCTGGCCAAAGCCGCGGGCATTCTCGCCCCCAATGGCAAAATGCCGGCCGACTGGCGTTTAAGCTTTTTGTTTCACAAAGCTGAAGCCCGCGCTCATATGCAACGGATTATTGGCTGGCAGCCAGAGAAAATCAGCATGGCACACGGTCTGATTATCGAAAAAGATGCCGTTGCTTTTCTGCACCGCTCATTCAGCTGGCTGAATCTTAAACAAGAGGATGTGCAATGAGAGCGTATACAGGTTCCTGCCACTGCGGCGCAGTAAGTTTTTCTTTTAAACATAAAGAAATAAGCGAAGGCCTGCGTTGCAATTGCTCCATTTGCATCCGTAAAGGCGCTTTAATGACTAGCTTTGTGCTGGCTGCGAATGAGATAACCATCAACGTACAGAATGATTCTCTGGCCACCTATGAATTTTCCAGCGGTATCGCCAAACATCACTTCTGCCGCCATTGTGGCATTTATACGTTTCACCAGACCTTGCGTAAGCCCGGTCATTACCGAATGAATATCGGCTGCATTGAAGGTATCGACCCGTTCAGCCTGCGTACTGAAGTGTTTGATGGTGCGGCGCTGTAAGGCGCCGCATTGCGCTTTTAAAAGTGCTTCAGCTCTTTTTACCAGCGTCTTCGGCAATGCGCTTCACTACCCGAGCAGCAGCGACAAAACCAAAGGTGCCGGTCACCATGGTCGCCGATCCAAAGCCCGACGAACAATCCAGCCGTGTGCTGTCTCCCTCGAACGATTTGGTCTGACACACGCTGCCGTCCGGCTGCGGATATTGCAATTGTTCGCTGGAGAACACGCAGGGAATGGAATAGTTGCGTGCGGCATTGCGCGAGAAATTGTACTCCCGCCGCAATATTGAGCGCACTTTCCGCGCCAGCGGATCATTAAAGGTTTTATTTAAATCGGCGATCTGAATCTGGGTAGGATCGGTCTGCCCCCCGGCGGCTCCGGTGGTCACAATCCGGATTTTATTGCGTTTGCAGTGGGCAATCAGGGCGGCTTTGTTTTTCACGCTGTCGATGCAATCAATCACATAATCCATGCCGGTATGGATTAATTCACGCTGATTATTGACGGTCACAAATTCCATCAGCGCATGCACTTTGCACTCAGGATTAATCCGACGGATACGTTCGGCCACCGCTTCGACTTTCAGTTTGCCGATATCGCCACCCAGCGCATGGATCTGACGATTGGTGTTGGTCACACAGATATCGTCCATATCAATCAGGGTAATTTCACCGACACCGGAGCGGGCCAACGCTTCCGCCGCCCAGGACCCCACGCCGCCAATGCCGACCACACAGACATGGGCGGCATGCAAACGCTGCAAACCGGCAACACCGTATAAACGGCCGATACCACCAAAACGATCAAGATAGTCGGGAGTCATGCACACCTTCAGAAACACCGGGCGTACATCGCAAAGAATGCCGCCGTTAACAGAACGGCGCGCAGTATATCAGAGGCTTGAGACGCGGGCTGCCTGCAGATCCGTGGCAGCCGAAGCCTGAACACTGACGGCAGAATCTTTACGGCGTAACCAACGGGCGGTTTCAGCAATGCGGCGCAGCGAAGGCTCACCACGGTCATACTTCAGCAGCAACGATTTGGCTTCCGAGGCCGGCAGTTCTCCCATCAAGCCCGCTTTCAGCTCAGGGATCGGCGCAATACGTGCGGTCAATGTGCTGACCAGCAGAGGCAAAAAAGATGCGGATAAACGCGCATGCTCACGGTAGTTCAGAGTAACAACCGCAGCGTCACCGTCATGCTCAATGGTCAGATGATCGTTGGCTTTCAACGGGCCTTTGACCAGAGCGAAAAAGGTGTTCAGGTCGGCAGCATAGGTAGTCCAGACATCATCGCTGTGTACCACGGCAAAAGCTTCCTGCCATAACTGACGAAAACGATAAGCACTGATCTTTTCTTCCACCACCTTAAACTCAAGGCGCTGTGGCGCGACAGCCGAGGCTGACTCATGGCTCTCTGTACCCACCGGAGCGGTATAGAGTGCTGTCAAAAACCAGGGTTTATTGAGCGTCTGAAAAATACCAACGCCCTGTAACTCATCAGCCTGACACTGGAAGGACCAGATCAGGGCAACAACAACGGTTAACAGATTACGCATGGTGAAGCCTCCACTCCTGCTTTCAAACAACTCAATAAACACCCGTATCATGTGCCCGCCGACCATCGCGCTCAACGACCCTTTGCGCCATTAGAGAAAGGTTTTGCAACCTTTGAAAGTGTGACCTAATTCCTTGTTTTTAATAATAAAAGTGGATCATCAATTGTGCGCAAGAACGAAGCGGAAAGGGATATCAAACTCGAAACTTTCGCCCTGCAACAGGTCTGGTACCGGAGGGTATGGCGCGGCTTTTTTCGCCGCCCGCAACGCCGCCCGGTCGAGTAACCTCAGCGCCGAACTTTCACTGGTGTCGGCCAGTAATAGCTCACCGTCTCGGTTCAACTGCAAGCTCACGCGTACCGTGCCTTCCAGGCGTTTACGCAAGGCCTGATCCGGGTACTGAACCTGGTGATTGGCCTGACGCAACAAGGCACGGTAATACTGCATTTCAGCCTGCTGACGGGCAATCATCAGCGCCTTTTCCTGTGCCTCTCTTTCGCGCAGCATTTCCTGCTCGGTGTTCAAGCGCTCAGCAAGCGCCGGCGATAGATTTTCAGCCTGTTTTTCCCCGGCGGCCGGAGCAGCCAAAACAGCCTCCTGCACTCGGCGCGATGGCTCCTGTGACGCAGGATGTGACAATTTTGGTACATTCGATGCCACCTTTTGCGCCACCCCCGTTACATTAATAGCCCGTACCTCAGGCGCGGCTGTGACGACCTGCGACTCCGCAGTGTGACCGCCATCACGCTTCTGCCATCCGGCAATAACCTCTGCCCGTCCCGGCTTAACCCTTTTTGCCTCCCAACTGACCTCCAGCTGCGCGCGTGCTGCGGGTTTCATCCGCAACAGATCTTCACGAAATCCCGGCGACTGCGGAAATTTGCCAATCCAGGCCGCCAGTAACAAGCGGACAAAACTGCCATCGCTGATCACCAATACCTCAATGTCATTTATCAGTACCCGGCATGGTCCACTTTCATTGGAAATCAGCAGCCGGTCGCCTTCCAGCAGATCATCCTTCAACAGGTTGGTAAAACGGCTGACATCCTCAACCCGGGCATTCATCTCTGCTTCGCTCAGATTAATCGCCAGCCCCTCATTCCACAGGCGATAGAAACGCCGCGGCGAAATACGCTCCGCCAGCACACGGATTTCCAGGCTTAATGGCTGCTCAGCCGTCAACCATTGCCGACTGTCAGACAAATCACTGTAAATAGCCGCCAGATAGACATCGTTATTCAGCCGGCGATAAGTCCCCATCGCCTGCAGCTCAAGCGCCTGCGAAGGCACCAGCCAGAACACCAGAAAGAAAAGTAAGAAGCGCATCGTCGGTCATCCTGAGAGATTTCCGGCGATTCTAATAAGAAAAGATGACAGAAAATTGTCGGAGCCACCCATCCTGACGATCCGCACAAGATCAGGGATCAGGACAAGTTGACCAGCTCAATAAAAGACGTGAGCGGCAATGCATCGCGTACCAGCTGCTCCTGGCGTTCGGGGTTGCGGATATCCTGCAGGGTTACCCGTGCCAGCACCTGAGTAATTAACTGGTTAATCCCCCCCCAGTTGGCCGATAACGAGCAACTGGCGGTGATATCACATTGGTGATCATCGGCCGCACATTCGGTCAGAGCGACCGGACCTTCAAAGGCCTGCACCACATCCAGCATGCGGATTTGTCCCGGTGCACGGGCCAGGCGGTAGCCGCCACGGGCACCACGCTGCGCCATCACCAGGCCACTGTCGACCAGTGCTTTCATCACCTTGCGTACCGTCGGCAAGGCCAGCCCGGTCAGACCGGCAATGTCATCGGTCGACAGCTTAAGCGCCCCGGCCTGCGCCAGCTCGTTCAATACAACCACACCATAATCGGTGAGCTTGCCTATTTTCAGCATACAACCTGCCTTGTCTGATACATGGATAATGCCCAGACCAAACGAGAATTTGTCGCGATTGGTCAGAATTCATCCGCTTTGCTAGAATGCGCGCATCCATTAAAGCATACCAATACGGTATTGATTAATATACCCGACTAAATTACTCTGTTATTACCCTGACTTGCGTTAGAATGTCGCGCTGAAACAGCGCACAGCCGATCGGGCATCCCTCAGGACGAAGCGGATGACATCGGGGTAAACGCCAGACGCGGGTCCGGCAGCAAAGCAGGCTCACTGAACGAGCCAACGTGCAGATCGGGCCGCATCCATACGAGAGAGTTCACTATGAGCAGCAACGCTGAAATCGAACGCCGCATTGGTAATGAATACCAGGCCGGCTTTGTTACCGACATTGAATCAGACACCATCGAAGCGGGCCTGAGCGAAGATGTTGTGCGTTTTATTTCCGCCAAAAAAGGTGAGCCCGAGTGGATGACCGAATGGCGTTTAAAAGCTTTCCGCGCCTGGCAGGAAATGAAAGAACCAAGCTGGGCAAATGTGCATTATCCGGAAATCGACTTCCAGGCACTGTCTTATTACTCCGCGCCGAAAAGCATGGCCGACAAACCGAAAAGCCTCGATGAGGTTGATCCGGAACTGCTGCGCACCTATGAAAAGCTGGGCATTCCACTGCACGAGCAGATGGCTCTGGCCGGCATTGCTGTGGACGCCGTATTCGATTCGGTATCGGTTGCGACCACCTTCCGCTCCAAACTGGCCGAAGCCGGTGTTATTTTTATGCCGATTTCCGAAGCCGTGCATGAGCATCCGGAACTGGTAAAAAAATACCTCGGCACCGTGGTGCCACAGCGCGACAATTTTTACGCTGCACTGAACTCAGCCGTATTTTCCGATGGCTCCTTTGTGTATATCCCTAAAGGCGTGCGCTGCCCGATGGAACTGTCCACCTACTTCCGTATTAACGAAGCCAAAACCGGTCAGTTTGAACGTACCTTAATCATTGCCGACGAAGGCTCCCACGTAAGCTATCTCGAAGGCTGCACCGCGCCGATGCGCGATGAAAATCAGCTGCACGCAGCGGTGGTTGAACTGATTGCACTGGACAACTCTGAAATTAAATACAGCACCGTGCAAAACTGGTATCCCGGCGATAAAGAAGGCAAAGGCGGTATTTACAACTTCGTAACCAAGCGTGCCGTTGCCCACACCAATGCCAAAGTCAGCTGGACGCAGGTGGAAACCGGTTCGGCCGTCACCTGGAAATACCCAAGCTGTGTATTAAAAGGCGACAACTCGGTGGGCGAATTTTATTCCGTCGCATTAACCAATAATTATCAGCAGGCCGACACCGGCACCAAGATGATTCACCTGGGTAAAAACACCCGCTCGACCATTATTTCCAAAGGTATTTCGGCCGGTAAAAGTCAGAATGCTTATCGTGGTCTGGTGCGTATGAACCCAACCGCAGCCGGTGCACGTAACTACACCCAGTGTGATTCACTGCTCATCGGTGACCAGTGCGGGGCTCATACCTTCCCCTACATCGAAAGCAAGCATCCGTCGGCGGTGATTGAACACGAGGCCACCACCTCAACGGTGAGTGACGACCAGTTGTTCCTCTGCCGTCAGCGCGGTATCGATACCGAGAAAGCCGTTTCTATGATTGTGAACGGTTTCTGTAAAGAGGTATTTAAAGAACTGCCGATGGAATTCGCCGTAGAAGCCGGGAAGTTACTGGAAGTTTCATTGGAAGGCTCTGTCGGCTGATTCAATGCCTGACGTTACACCTCCGCACATTAAAAAATTGCAACTCATCCGCCGCGGCGGATGACAGACTGAAAAAAGGTACTGCTAACCATGATCAGCATTAAAAACCTGCACGCCAACGTTGAAGACAAAAACATTCTCAAAGGTCTGAACCTGGAGATTAAACCCGGTGAAGTGCACGCCATCATGGGACCAAACGGTGCTGGTAAAAGTACGTTGGGTAATGTGCTGGCAGGTCGTGACAATTACGAAGTGACCGAAGGTACAGTCGTTCTGAATGGCAAAAACATTCTCGAGATGGAGCCAGAAGAGCGCGCCCGTGAAGGTCTGTTTCTGGCGTTTCAGTACCCGGTAGAAATCCCCGGTGTCTCCAACCTTGAATTTTTAAAAGCCTCTGTGGATTCCGTTCGCGCTCATCAGGGCAAACCGGCACTCGACTCCGTACAATTTTTAAAACTGGCGCGGGAAAAATGCAAAGCCGTAAACCTTGACCAGAGCTTCCTCAAGCGTGGTGTTAACGAAGGCTTTTCCGGTGGCGAGAAAAAGCGCAACGAACTGATGCAAATGATGCTGCTGGAACCTTCCCTGTGCATCCTCGATGAAACCGACTCCGGTCTGGATATTGATGCCCTGCAGGTGGTCGCCGAAGGCGTGAACGCCATGCGCGATGCCAACCGCAGCTTTATTGTGGTTACCCACTATCAGCGTTTGCTTGATTACATCGTACCGGATTACGTACACGTACTGGCCAATGGCCGTATCGTAAAATCCGGCGGTAAAGAACTGGCGCTGGAACTGGAAGAAAAAGGCTACGGCTGGCTGGAAAGCGCAGACAACGGAGCGGCGTAACATGGCAGAACAGTTTCACGCACAACAACTGGCGCTGGCTTCTGAGCAAGCCCGCAATCCATTACTGGCCGCATTAAACGCCGCCGGTCAGCAGGCTTTTGCCGCCGCCAGTGTGCCTAACCGTAAAACCGAAGCCTGGAAATACACCTCGCTGCATAACCTGCTGACCGGTGATTTTCAGCGTACTGCCAGCCAGTCGGAATTAACCGCTGAGTTGCGCGAAGCGGCAACCCTGGGCAATTTAAAAGCACCGCGCCTGGTGTTTGTTAACGGCCAGTTAAATAACGAATTGTCTGATGCCCTGGCGCTGGAACAGGTCACCCTGTTCAGCCAGGCCAATGCTGCGCAGCAAGCGCTAATCAGCCAACATCTGGGCACTGTTCTGGCACAGGCCGCCGATAACAAAAGCGGCAGCGCACATTTATTTAACGATCTGAATAATGCCGCCGTTAATGATGGCGTGCTGATTCATATCGGCAAAAATCAGCGCCTTGAACAGCCACTGCAGATCAGCTGGCTGACCACAGCAGAAGCGCAGCCTTTCAGCCTGAACGGCCGCCTGCTAATGATTCTGGAAAATGGTGCCGAAGCCACACTGGTAGAACATTACGCGTCAGACGAACAGCAGCAGAACAGCTTTACCAACGCACTGACCGAGCTGGTAATAGGTGACAACGCCCGCCTGCAACATTACCGTCTGCAATTAATGCAGGAAGATGCCCTGCATATCGGCAGTACGCATGTAGCGCTGGCGCGCGACAGCCAGTACAACGCGTTCCATCTCGGTTTAGGCACACGGCTAACCCGTAACGATATTGTGATTAATCACAACGTTGGTGGATCGCACTGCGAGCTGAACGGCGTGTACATTCCGCAAAATCAGCAGCTGCTGGATTTCCACACCTGCGTTGAACACAAAGTACCGCATTGCACCAGCAATGAGGTGTTCCGCGGCATTATGAATGACAAAGCCCGCGCCGTTTTTAATGGCCGGATTCATATTCATCCGCAGGCGCAGAAAACACTGGCGCAGCTGAGCAATAAAAACCTGCTGCTGACCAACACCGCCGAGGTTTATACCAAGCCAGAACTGGAAATCTATGCCGACGACGTGAAATGTGCCCATGGTGCTACCGTTGCTCAGCTGGAAGAGAAAGCCATGTTCTATATGCAAAGCCGTGGCATCAGCAAAAAAGAAGCCGAAGTCATGCTCAGTTTCGGCTTTATTAACGAACTGCTGGAAGCCCTGCCACACGAAGACATTGCCTCGGTACTGCGTCCATTACTGGCACGCCGTTTTGGTCGCGACCAATCATTAAGCCGCCACCTGCTGGAAAACGACATCAGCGGAGATAACGCATGAGCAGCCTCAGTGCGGAACAATTAACCAGCCTGCGCCAACAGTTCCCTGCCCTGCATCAGGAAGTGAACGGCAAGCCATTAATTTATCTGGATAACGGCGCAACCACGCATAAACCGAACGCGGTGATTAACGCGCTGGTTGATTATTACCAGCAGCATAACTCCAATGTTCACCGTGGTGCTCACACCCTGAGCGACCGTGCCACCGAGTACTTTGAAAACGCCCGTAAAACCGTGCAGTGTTTTTTAAATGCGGCAAAACCAGAAGAAATTGTCTGGACCAAAGGCACGACCGAGTCGATCAACCTGGTGGCCGCAACCTGGGGCAGAAGCAATATTAAAAGCGGTGACCGTATTCTGGTCAGCGCGATGGAACATCACGCGAATATCGTTCCCTGGCAAGTATTGTGCGAACAGACCGGTGCCGAACTGCAGCCCATCCCAGTGCTGGAAAATGGTGAGCTGGATATGGTGGCCTTTGAATCTTTACTGACGCCAGACGTAAAGCTGGTATCAGTGGTGCACGTATCCAATGCACTGGGCACGATTAATCCAGTAGCTGACATTATTCGTCTGGCTCATACCAATGGCAGTAAAGTGCTGATTGACGGTGCCCAGGCGGTTGCCCACTGGGACATCGACGTACAGGCTCTGGATGCCGATTTTTATGCGTTCTCCGGCCATAAACTGTTTGGACCGACCGGCATTGGCGTACTTTATGGTAAAGAAGCATTACTCAATGCTATGCCGCCCTATCAGACCGGTGGCGAAATGATTGAACACGTCAGCTTTGCCAAAACCACTTATAACGGTCTGCCGTATAAATTCGAAGCCGGCACCCCCAATATTGCCGGAGCAATCGGCCTTGCCGCTGCCGTCGATTATTTAAACGGCCTTGATCGTGTCGCCCTGGCCGCGCATGAAGATGCATTACTGGCCCGCGCCAACGAACGTGCAGCAGAAATTGGCGGCATTCGGATTATTGGTAACGCGGCGCATAAAGCCTCGGTGTTTGGTTTTATTCTTGAAGGCGCACATCCGGCTGACGTTGGCACCCTGCTCGACCAGCAAGGCATTGCCGTGCGTACCGGGCACCACTGCGCTATGCCGATTATGGAACAATTTAAAGTACCGGGTACCGTACGGGCGTCTTTCACTTTCTACAATACACTGGAAGAAGTGGACGCTTTGTTTAAAGGCCTGGAAAAAGCCAAAATGTTTTTACTCTGAGGATGGAAGGACAATGACGACCGAAACCTTTGATCCAAACGCACAGCCTGCAACATACGATCCCAACGCTATTGCCAGCGCAAGTATGACAGAAGCGGCCATTAACCATATCCGCAAACAGCTGGCCAAAAATCCGGCCATGAAAGGCATTCGCCTGGGCGTTAAAAAAAGCGGCTGTTCTGGTTTTAAATACGATATCGAATTTGTTGAACAGGCTCATGACGGTGATCAGACCATTCAGGTGGCCGACGACATTCAGTTATTCATTGCTGCCGATGCCGCACCCTATGTACGCGGAACCGAAATTGATTTCAGTAAAGAAGGTCTGAACAGCACCATTAAGTTCAACAATCCGAATGCCAAAGATCTGTGTGGCTGCGGCGAATCGTTTTCTGTCTGACCAACGCAGCCTACGTTGCCTGAAGTTTATTGCACAACGCTGTAACGTTTATGAAGCGCTGTAAGCGCAGTCGCTTCACCAAGGAGTAGATGTGGAAAGAAGAATGGTCGTGGCTCACTCAGCCTGCCCTGCGCGAATGGTGCCATCCGGTACGCCGACCACCATTCCGGCTGGTAGCTTTGTAACCATTAATCAGGCGCTCGGTGGCAATTACACCGTCACACTGAATGGTAATATGCTGCGCGTTGATGGCACCGATGCCGCAGCGCTGGGCCTGGAATCCGAAGAAATTGAATTTGAACAACGCAGTGATGGCTTAGTCCACGAAGACCAGATTCGTCAGGCGCTGCGCACCATTTACGATCCGGAAATTCCGGTTAACCTGCTCGACCTGGGGTTAATTTACGGCATTCATATTGATAACAAAGCGGTTAAAATTAACATGACGCTGACCGCACCGACCTGTGGCATGGGGCCAGTGTTAATTTCTGATGTTAAATACCGTGTTGCCAAAGTCCCGAATGTAGAAAGCGTTGAAGTCGAACTGGTCTTCGATCCACCCTGGGGTCGCGACATGATGACGGAAGAAGCGCAATTAGAAGCGGGTTTATTCTTCTGATAAAAAAACGGGGCCGAGGCCCCGTTTTTCGCGACTGAAAGTAGCTCCCACAGAAAATAGCGCTCAGCCTAACTCGCTTGACCTCAGTGATCCGGTTCTTTAGTTCCCGCCGGATTCAAATCCAGCAGCATGTGGCCATAAATCGACTGGCTCTGTAAATCCACCACAATCACCATCGCGACGCCCTGATACTGACTGTTAATCAGCACGTGTTCATATTTGTCGTCCATACGGTACACATGGGTGACATTACCGGCACGGCAATCGGCAAAGGCAAAGTCTTCTGCCGGAATCGCGGCAACGTATTCCCAGAAATCAACAATCGGTTCGCCCGCCTCAACCCGCTTAGGGTTGGTGCGGGTTTCATGGAATTCCAGCGGATTCAGCTTACGGGTTTGCATTTAAAATTTCTCGTTAAAACAGTTTCTTCAATTTATCTTTGGCTTTTTCTGCCGCTTCTTTTTTCTTGCGCTCGGCTTCAGCTTTAGCGGCTGCCTTTTCTGCATCCAGTTTGGCTTTGGCTTCTGCTTTTTCACGCTCTGATTTTTCGCGGGCTTCACGTTCCTTCTGCGCTTGGTAATCTTCCAGATTCTGACCAGCCAGCTGCGATACTTTGCTCAGTCGCTGCTCCAGTGTCCCTTCAAGCTGATTAAACTCGCCAAGCTTACCGGCATAATCACCGATATAACGTTGTAGCTTCTGATCCAGTTTCGCCTGTAACTTCGCTTCCAGCTCCGCTTGTTTATCTTTCAGGCGGGCACCGAAAGCGGCGTTCAGCTGCTTATCCAGATCAGAGCCTAATTTAAAGTCAGGGCCGGTAATCTTCCCACTGGCACTGGCATTAACATCAAACTGCTGTACTTTTGCCAGCGCCAGCCCCAGTTCTTTGGCAAAGGTTGTTTTACCCTGACTGCGGAATTGAGCACGACCAAACTGCGCATCACTTTTAGCATTCAGCTTACCCTGGCTGACAACCGCGAGCCCCTGAATCTGTACCAGTGAGGATGCCAGTTTGGCTCCGGCAACGCCCAGGTTCATATCACGCAGCTGCCAGTCTTTTATGTTCAGCGTCAGCGTATCAGTACCCGGCGTTTTACGGTGGTCGAGTACAATATCCACGCTCATATCTTCAACCTGCTTTAAGCCTGAGCCGTTAACCAGAATACGTGTCGGACGCCCGAGCACCGACGGTTCACTGGTAATATCCTGCGCATTAATCAACAGATTTCCGGAAGCTGTGCTCGCTGTCAGCTTCGCATTGCGCAGTAAAAATCCCGGCCACGGGTCAGCCGACGGAAAATGCACAAAGCGGCCATCACGCGGTGCTCTGGCTGTTTCCTGCGCAGCATTTTCCTGCTCGTCTTTCGCCAGGTAGGGTTTTACTTTTTCGTACCAGTACAGCGCTTTTTCTGCCCACTCGCCGGCTTGCTCGCCAAACAGTAAAGCACTCATATTGGCCGCACCACCGGCGTTCAGCTGGTATTTACTGCGGATACTTTTAAGATCGTCTCCCGGTGCTGCTTTTAACGCTTTGAGCTTATCGCTGATATCGCTGCGGGCATCCGCCAGCGTTTTCCTGGCGCTGGCAATGGCCGCTTTATCCTGCTTAAAGCGGGCTTTCAGTTCGTCCAGTTTCTTTTTACGGGCTTTAAAATCATCCAGCGATTTAAAACTGCCAGAAGTCAGGGCTTTTAATTCCTGCTCGTACTGGCTCAGAGCTTTATCATCGGGAACATTACGCAGCGCATTATCGACAGCATTTTTATGGCTGGCATAACTTTGCTGGAATTCATTACCCGCATGTTCCGTACGCAGCGATTCACGCGCCAGAATGTCATCCGCACTGGGCAGTTCGACATTTTTCAATACAGAATTGTTGTTTTCTTTTTCGGCAGTCTGTTCAGCGACAGTCTCCTCCTGAGTTGCTTTTTTCTCCAGTGCGCCAGAGGTCTTGCGGGCGGTATTAAACTGCAGATTATCGACGGCCAGATCACGGATAATGGCTTTGCCTAAAAACAGTGGTGCCAGTTCCAGTTCGGCGGTGGCTGTATCCAGCTGCAACACATTGCTCATCGGTTTGCGGCTATCAGCCACCGTTAAGCCATGAATCACAAAGCCCAGAGGGTTTAAACTGAGCGACACACTGTCGACTTCGACTTTGGCGTCAGCCGCATCGGAGCCAAAGGTTTCGATGCCTTTTTCAATTAACGGGCCGGCAACAAATAAGAACAGTGCTGCCACGATAAGAGAAATAACGATAAATGCGGCCAGGCCTGACCAGCGAATCCATTGCTTCATAGCCTTACTCCGCGATTGATTTGTACAGGTTATAGAACTTAGAGGCTTTTAATACCTGCGCAATTTTGAGCTTATTGAACCACGCCAACAAACGATGACGATAAAGGTTAATCAATACTTTACTGAGGACAAAAACCGGTACGGCCGCCAGCAGACCAATAATCAGACCTCCCAGAACCAACGAATGATTAAACGCCGTCATACGCCAGAAATCGTTCTGATACATTGCCTGCCAGGTGTCCACTAACGCCGGATTCGCCAGCAGGCTTTCTCCCAGACGCGCCGCATAAGGATCAATAAACCAGGCCAGTAACGAAAAGGCGGCCACTCCGAGGAAAAATGCACTCAGATTGATGCGCAGAATAAAAGCCAACAGCACAATTAAAGCGTTATGAACGCTCATTAAGGGAGTCAGGGCGACGATCAGCGCCAGTGAAAAAGCCAGTGCGATCTGACCCGGCGCCGATTCAGAATTCAGCGCTTTCAGCAATTTGGCCAACATACTTAACATAATGCGTTCCCGGCATCCGATTGAATGCCCAACACTATACCATGTGACTTGTGACGGAACAGTGGACGTCACGGGTCAGATAAAACCAGAAAAGAAAGCGGCTCAGCCTCTGCGGAAACGCAGCGCAATCAATACCCCGGTAATAATCAGCGCCATCGCCAGCAGACTGAGCATGTCGGGAATTTCCGCCAGAATCAGGCTGCCCAGCAGGGTTGCCAACACCGGCACCAGCAGTTGCAGTTGTGCCGCACGCTGCAGTCCCAATGCCGGTAACAGACGATACCAACCCCAATATCCCAAACCGGAAGCCAGCACGCCGGACGCCAGCGCCAGCAGGATGCCTTGCCAGGTCAGCGCGCTGACAAAACCATCGACATCAACGCTGGCATCTTGCACCCACCACCAGCCAAACAGGGGTAACAGCAGCAAAGTGGCACTGACAAAAGCCCCCTGCACATCACGCAACGGTTGCGCAGACCCCTGACCGAGCACCACAAAAGCCGCCCACCCCAAACCAGACAACAACATGAGGGCAGAAGGTATTAAGTCCGGCAGTTCATTACCCGGCAACAGCAGCATCACCAAACCGATAAAGGAAATAACCACTCCGGCCAGTGCCATGCCCTGCAGCCTCTGACCACGACGGTGCGCCACCAGCAACAAACTGAGCTGAACGGTGGCAAATAAAATAAAAGCCCCCACGCCGGTATCCAGCGCAAGATAGGCATAAGCAAAAGCCAGCGCATACAGCAGCAGAGCTGATCCGGTCACCAGGTCGCGGCGCTGTAACTGAGGGCGACGGTTCAGCAGCAACAATAAGGTCAGTGTGAGAGCGCCACTGCCGAGACGCAGCAGACTGAAGATCAATGGATCAAGGTCGTAAACCACCAGCGCCCAGCGGCACAGTAAAGAGTTCGCGGCAAAAGCCAGCAGCACACACAAGGTCAGCACGAACATACAAAGACTCCGGTCAATATCGGGCTGACCGGTGAACGCATCAGGCCAGCTCTGAAGTGGCCAGACGTTCTACCAGATCTTCTTTGATGTCCAGATATTCATGCTCCGGCAAAGCGAGATGCTCCAGCGTGCGGACAAGCAGCCGGTCCAGACTGGCGCGGCTGGCAAAATTCCAGTAGCGGTGATACTCCTGACTGATATCTTTGGCCAGGATCAGCAGCGCATTAGCATTTTTGACGTCATCACTCACCTGAGCCTTCCCCATCAAAGCCGCCTGAGCGTGGGCCTGCAGTGCCAGTGCAGCCGCCACAGAGTCCGGCATAAACCAGTCATGAGCTAACCGCCCTGCCAATTCAAAACGATCGGTGGCGTAACGTTCGCGCTCTGCTTTACGGGTTTGAGCAGCATTACAGTTTGCCTGCGCCCTGACCCACGGCTGATAGTCCGGATAATTCGTGCGCATCACCGCCGAACCAATGTCATGCATCATGCCCAGACTGTAAGCATGATCGGCACTGACAGGGTTCGATCTGATATGCGGCAGGCGTTCCGCCAGGCACTGGCACAGCACCGCCACTTCCGTGGCGCTGTCCCAGAATTGTTGCCAATGTCCTTCTGCATCCAAACTGCTGCGCAGCGCGACGGATTGAATCAAGGCAGCCACTCTGGGCATTCCTAACACTGATAAGGCGTGATCAACCGAGTGAATACGTTGCGCACGGCGGAACAGCGGGCTGTTAACGATCGCTAATACGCTGGTGTAAAGGGCAACATCCTGCTTAATCAGTTCAGCCATTTGCCCGGGGTTGGGCTCTGCGCTGCGGAGAATCGTCTGTAGCTGCAGTAACAGCTCGGGGCGTGGTGGAATCATCAATGGCGTTGGCATGACGCTTTTCTTGTCTTCTTTATCAATTAATATTTGTACCGCTCTGCAAGATAGTTGAAAATTCGCCACTGTTGCGTAAAAAACATCAATTTTTTAGTAATAAAACGTCACACTGATCCATTAATCTGCATCTTTCCGGAGTTTTGTCCTGATTGGAAAATTCAAAGGACAAACCTGACGCATATCGTCGTTATTTTATGTGATTGTTTCAGCATCCGTGCAAAAAAGGACGGTGCCTTGCGGCGAACTGGCCAGGCAAGACAATCCGGTACATAGTGAAGACCATGCTAAAAAAACGCAGCAATGCACAGAATCCTGCCACTGGGGCAAGCGAGTGATGTGTAATAAATCAGTAAAACAACGGATTGTGATTATTCCACACAAGTAAACAATGCATTCCGTATGGCTGACCTAGTCACCGTCCGGAGGAGCCGTTATAAATCTGTCATGAGATTTACAGCAGCTCTCTGTGGGCTTATCGGGATACTTCCCGGCCTGTCATCCACCGATATCAGATCAACAAGACTGCTAAACGACGCAACCGTCACTTTACGAGGACATTATGGGAAAATTTGAACCACGTATCCGCTACAGGCTCCTTCTCGCAGCGGCCAGCGCAGCATTGCTGACTCTGGCCGGATGCAGTGAACAGCAAGCGGCTGCACCACAAGCAATGCAGATGCCCCCACCGGCGGTTGATGTAGTCACCCTACAGAGCCAGCCTCTGGAACTGAAAGACACCCTGGCCGGACGCGTATCGGCATTCCGTACGGCGGAAATCCGCCCTCAGGTTAACGGCATTATTCTCAAACGCTTCTTTGAAGAAGGCGCGACGATCAACGCCGGCGACAAACTGTATCAGATTGATCCGACCCTCTATCAGGCCGCCTTGGCCAGCGCTGAAGCTCAGCTGACCGTCGCAGAAGCCAACGCTTATGCTGCCAGTCTGAAAGCCAAGCGCTACAAAGAGCTGTCGAAAAAATCAGCGATCAGTGCGCAGGAAGTGGATGACTCAGAAGCCGCAGCCAAACAGGCTGATGCTCAGGTTAAAGCCGCTCAGGCCGCCGTGCGCAGTGCCAAAATCAACCTCGGCTATACCAAGATTACGGCACCGATTCCGGGTGTTATCAGCCGTTCAACCATTACCGAAGGTGCGCTGGTTTCTGCTCAGCAGGCAACCGCTCTGACCACCATCCGTCAGCTGTCACCGGTGTATGTCGACATTCAGCGTCCGGCTGCGTCTCTGGTGAAGATGAAAAATCCATCGCTGTCACGCGTGGTCACCGTTGAACTGGACGATGGCACCCCCTACAGCGAATCCGGTGAGCTGCAGTTTGCGGACGTCAGCGTTGATCCGGGTACCGGCACCGTCAACGTCCGTGCGCAGTTCGACAACAAAGAAGCACTGCTGCTGCCAGGCATGTTCGTACGCGCTAATGTACCCAGCCAGCGTATTGAAGATGCCATCCTGGTTCCGCAGATTGCCATCATCCGTCAGGCCAATGCTGTTACCACCGCGATGGTTGTTAATGAAAGCAACACCGTTGAAATGCGGGTGGTTGAGGTCAGCCGTGCGATTGATGACCAATGGCTGGTAAAAAGTGGCCTGCACAATGGTGATCGCGTGATTGTCAGCGGGCTGCAAAAGGTAAAACCGGGCATCGTTGTTGCCCCGGAAGAAGCCAAGACGACCAGCGCCAAGCCTTAAGGAGAATCCTGAAACATGGCTAAGTATTTTATCGACAGGCCGATTTTTGCCTGGGTGATCGCCATCATCATTATGCTTGCGGGCATCATGTCGGTGATCACGCTGCCGGTGCAGCAGTATCCGACCATCGCCCCGCCTTCGGTGCGTATCAGTGCTGTTTATCCGGGTGCCTCGGCACAAACACTGGAAGACAGTGTGACGCAGGTTATCGAACAGAATATGACGGGGCTCGACAACCTGTTGTATATGTCCTCACAAAGCAGCAGTGCCGGTAGTGCCACCGTGACTCTGACCTTTGCCGCCGGTACCGATCCGGATATCGCGCAGGTGCAGGTACAGAACAAACTGGCGCTGGCCGAGGCTTTGCTGCCGCAGGAAGTTCAGCAACAAGGTGTCAGCGTTACCAAAGCCTCCACATCGTTCCTGATGGTGGTTGGTCTGGTTTCAGAAAATGCCGGTATGAGCCGGGCAGACCTGTCCGACTTTGCCTACAGCCAGCTGAAAGACCCGCTGTCCCGTACTTCAGGCGTGGGTGAAATCCGCGTATTTGGTTCGCAGTACGCCATGCGTTTATGGCTGCAACCGGAAAAACTGAATGCCTTTGGTCTGACACCACTGGAAGTCAAAGCGGCGGTGGGCGAGCAGAATACGCAGTTCGCCGCCGGTCAGCTGGGTGGTTTGCCTGCGGTGCAGAACCAGCAGCTGAACGCCACGATCATTGCCCAGACCCGTCTGGAAGCGGTCGATCAGTTTGAAAATATTCTGTTAAAAGTAAATACCGACGGTTCTCAGGTACGCCTGAAAGACGTTGCCCGCGTCGAGCTGGGTGCGGAAGACTACTCGGTATCCAGCTTTTATAACGGTAACCCGGCTGCGGGGATTGCCATTCAGCTGGCCTCCGGTGCCAACGCACTGGATACCGCCAATGCCGTACGGGAACGCATCAGTGAGCTGTCTGCGTTCTTCCCGGAAGGCGTCAAAGCGGTGTACCCGTACGACACCACGCCGTTTGTACAGATTTCTATCGAAGAAGTGGTTCAGACCCTGATCGAAGCCGTTGTGCTGGTGTTCCTGGTGATGTACCTGTTCCTCGGTAACTTCCGTGCCACGCTGATTCCAACCATTGCCGTTCCGGTGGTTCTGCTGGGTACTTTTGGGGTTATGGCCGCCTTTGGTTACAGCATCAACACGCTGACTATGTTCGGTATGGTTCTGGCCATTGGTCTGCTGGTGGACGACGCCATTGTTGTGGTGGAAAACGTTGAGCGGGTCATGGACGAAGACGGCCTGTCACCGAAAGAAGCCACCCGTAAATCCATGGGTCAGATCACCGCCGCACTGGTCGGTATTGCTCTGGTGTTGTCTGCGGTATTCGTACCCATGGCCTTTATGAGTGGCTCCACCGGTGCCATTTACCGTCAGTTCTCACTGACCATCGTATCGGCCATGTTGCTGTCGGTACTGGTGGCGCTGATTCTGACCCCGGCACTGTGTGCCACACTGCTGAAGCCTGTTCACAAAGGTGAACTGGAACATCAGAAAGGCTTCTTCGGCTGGTTTAACCGTACCTTCGCCAAAGCGACCGACAAATACATGGGCGGCGTCAGCGCCACCCTGAGCCGTCCGGTACGTCTGGTGGTGATATACATCATCATGCTGTTAATCATGGCGTTCCTGTACGTGCGTCTGCCGACCTCCTTCCTGCCGGAAGAAGATCAGGGCGTGCTGATTAACCTGGTGCAGCTGCCGCAGGGTGCCACACTGGAACGCACCAACAAGGTGATGAAAAAGCTGGAAGAGCACTTCCTCAGCGAAGAAAGTGTGGAATCCATCTTCACCGTTGCCGGCTTCAGCTTTGCCGGTCAGGGTCAGAACATGGGTCTGGCATTCGTTAAACTGAAAGACTGGGATGAACGTAAAGACCCGTCACAATCCGCTAATGCGATTATTGGCCGTGCCTGGGGCGCCGTCAGTCAGTTTAAAGATGCCACCGTCTATCCGATTAACCTGCCTCCGATTCCCGAACTGGGCGTTGCGTCAGGTTTTGACGTGATGTTGCAGGACCGTAATAACCTGGGTCATGACAAGCTGGTGGGCATCCGTAACCAACTGCTGGGCATGGCGTCACAAGACCCTCGTCTTGCTGGCGTGCGTCCGAACGGCATGCAGGATGTACCGATCTTCCGTATCGATATCGACTACGAGAAAGTGAAGTCTCTGGGTCTGAATATCAGCGACGTTAACTCAACGCTGAGCACCGCCTGGGGTGGCTCGTACGTGAACGACTTCCTCGACCGTGGCCGGGTAAAACGCGTCTATCTGCAGGCTGATGCACCGTACCGCATGCTGCCGGAAGATCTGGAGCAATGGTACGTGCGTAACCGCGATGGCGAAATGGTGCCTTTCAGTGCCTTTATCACCACCCGCTGGGACTTCGGTTCGCCACGTCTGGAGCGCTATAACGGGGTTCCTGCGCTGAACATTCAGGGTCAGGCGGCACCGGGACTGAGTACCGGTGATGCGATGCAGGCCATTGAAGAGATTGTGGCCAAGCTGCCTGCCGGTGTCGGTATTGAATGGACGGGGATGTCGTATCAGGAGCGGGTTGCCGGTTCTCAGGCTCCGCTGCTGTATGCCATCTCGCTGCTGGTGGTATTCCTCTGTCTGGCAGCATTGTACGAGAGCTGGTCGGTGCCCTTCTCCGTCATTCTGGTGGTACCACTGGGTATTCTGGGTGCGTTGATTGCGGCCAACAGCCGTGAACTGGCGAACGACGTTTACTTCCAGGTCGGCCTGCTGACAACCATTGGTTTGTCGGCGAAAAACGCCATCCTGATTGTGGAATTCGCCAAATCGCTGGTGGATCAGGGCAAAGGCGTTGTGGAAGCAACACTGGAAGCGGCCCGTATGCGTCTGCGTCCGATTCTGATGACCTCCATGGCCTTCATTCTCGGCGTACTGCCACTGGCCATCAGTACCGGCGCGGGTGCCATGAGCCGTCAGGCCATTGGTACCGGTGTAATCGGTGGTATGTTGGCAGCTACCTTCCTGGCCATTTTCTTTGTGCCACTGTTCTACGTACTGGTGATGAAACTCACCCACAAGCTGCGCGGCCAGAACGCTCAGTAAGTGTCAGCGCCCGGTATCACCGGGCGCTTTTTTCTTTGTTTGTTCCTTCCCCTGCTTTCCTTTAATCGTTTATTCCTTTCCTTGTTTGTTGTCTTTATTTATTGATATCTGACAGGTCAAAAAGGGACAGCCACATCTTTCACTTGCACTTTTTGTCCTCATCGCACTACCCTCTGCAGCAATACAATAAATAACAATAAGAAGGTTCCTTATGTTACGCACTCTGATGATGACGTTGCTGCTGACAGCGGCGGCTCCATTATGGGCAATCACCGTAGAGAACGTCGATGTTCCTGAGGTTGTACCGGCCACCGCTGATTCACCAGAAATGACGCTGCGCGGCGCTTCTGTCCGTCGTGTTTATGGTTTTGTTGAGGTCTATGTTGGCGCGTTATACCTGAAGAACAGCGCGTTGGAAGACAAAGAAGTTATCCGTGTCGACGATCCGCGCCGCATGGTGTTTTACGTGACATCCGAGCGGGTAAGCGCACGACGTTTTACCAATGCCATTCAGGAAGGCTTAGCCATTAATATCACCACCGGTGAAATGGCGGCCATGAGCGAACGCGTTAACCAACTGGTCAGCCTGTTTGATCACAAGTTTGTCGAAGGCACTGTGGGTTATATCGAGTGGGTTCCGGATCTGCAGGAGTCCCGTATCGTGATTGACGATACCGTGCGCGGCAGTGTTCCCGGTAAAGATCTGAACGATGCTTTGCTGAAGATCTGGATCGGCGATCACCCGGTCAGTGAGCGTTTTAAAGAAGAAGTGCTGGGCCACCGCGACAGCTGACTAAACCCTAACGGCAGTATTTTTTTATCTTGTCGTTCAGAGCATCACGTCGCTGACGTTTCCGCTGCATCGCTTCAAGACTGGTTGAGCCATAAGGTTTGGCACTGAACAGGCGCAGATCGTAGCGCGCCTTGTCGCATTTAGCAGCACGCTGCTGCGCCTGTTTCTCTGCTCTTTCCTGCGCCAGACGCTGTGCTTTGCGTTTGGCTTTATGAGCTTTTTCTTCTGCCCGGTAATCGCGTCCTTCTGTCAGCGAACGTCCATCCCGCTCAGCCTCATCCGGTTCATACTGATTCAGCGGTTCAAGCTCTACCGTTTCGGCATGTTGCTGTGATGGCGGACGGTCAGAAAACTGCACCCGGCCCTGGTCATCTACCCAGCGATAAATATCAGCCTGCGCAGACAGGCTGTTTAACAGTAATAAACCAAGCAGATAGTGAACACTCATCCTTGAGCCTCCTGTCATTGGCGGCCTGCTGAGCTGGCCGGGAAATTACGCTTGTGCCACCAGATTGCGGATCAACAGTTGCACACTCTGGCGACCACGGAATTCATTCACATCCAGCTGAAATACGCAGTGCGCCCATTCAGCCTGAGGTTGTGGCCAAACCGCGGGATCAATATTGAACCAGATCGCATCCAGCGCCAAATCCGAGCCTTTAGGCTGCAACACCAGTTTCAGATGACGTTCACCGACAATGCGCTGCTGTACCAGGCGGAAATCGCCACTGAACAGCGGCTCAGGAAATGCCTGCCCCCAGGGCCCGCCCCAGCGCAGAAGCTGCGCCAGCTCAAGGCTGAATTCCGCCGGGCTGAGCTCACCATCGGTTTCAATCCGCTGCTGCAACTGCGCGTCGCTCAGATGACGGCGACAGACGTCATCAAATAAACGCGAGAATTCTGCCAGACCGCTGGCATGCAAGGTCAGCCCTGCGGCCATCGCATGACCACCGAATTTTTTCATCAGATGTGGCGCGCGTTTATCAACTTCATCCAGTGCGTCACGCATATGCAAACCGGGAATCGAACGCGCCGAGCCTTTCAGCATGCCCTGTTCATCCGCTGCCATGGCAATCACCGGGCGATGTACTTTCTCTTTGATGCGCGACGCCAGAATACCAATCACGCCCTGATGCCAATCCGGTTGAAACAGACACAGTCCGGTAGGCAGATTATCTTCCGCCTCAAAGCGGCTTAAATACTGCAGCGCTTCTGCCTGCATGCCCTGCTCAATATCGCGCCGGTCACGGTTCATTTCATCCAGCGTCTGCGCCAGCTGTAATCCGCGTCCGGCATTGTCGGTCAGCAGGCATTCAATCCCCAATGACATATCATCCAGCCGACCGGCGGCATTGAGGCGCGGGCCGATGGCAAAACCAAAATCGGCGGCAATGATGCGCGACGGCTCACGCCCGGCAACCTGCAGCAAGGCCAGAATGCCAGCACTGGCATGTCCGGCACGGATACGGCGCAAACCCTGCTCCACCAGAATGCGGTTGTTGTAATCCAGTGGCACCACATCGGCCACGGTTGCCAGTGCAACCAGATCGAGCAACTGAGCCATATTCGGTGCCGGTTGCGGCAACTGACCCAGTTCGGCCAGACGCGCGCGTAACGCCAGCATCAGGTAAAACACCACGGTACAACCACAGGCAGCTTTGCTGGGAAATTCACAGCCAGGCTGGTTAGGGTTCACAATAGCGGCGGCTTCAGGCAGGGTGGCCGCAGGCAGATGGTGATCGGTTACTAACACCGGAACCCCGGCCGCCTGTGCGGCTGCGATGCCTTCGTGGGAGGCAATGCCGTTATCCACCGTAATAATCAGGTCCGGCTTCATCGGCAGCGCCACCTGCACCAGTTCCGGTGACAGGCCATAGCCAAAATCAAAACGGTTAGGCACCAGATAATCCAGCTGCTGCGCACCCAGCAAACGCAGCGCACGGATGGCCAACGCGGTGCTGCTGGCACCATCGACATCAAAGTCGCCGACCACCAGCAAACGCTTCTGCTGAGTCACCACCGGCAATAAAAGCTCCACCGCAGCGGTGATGCCTTTCAGCAGAGAAAATGGCAGCAAGCCCTGCAGGCTGAGCTCAAGCTGTGAAGCCTCGGCGATACCACGGGCGGCGTATACACGCTGCAGCACCGGATGCACTCCGGCTAGTTGAATGTGTTCGGGAAGAGAGCGCTGGCTGATCTGAACCATGGAGTTATCGTCTGAAAAGAAGGGCAAGAATGCGCTTGCATCGCGCAAAACATAAGAGCGGCACAGTTTACCAGTGATGGGCGTTATTGTCCGGGGCTGTACGCTTGCCGGCACGCTCAGCAGATGCTCGCACGGGCCGGCGACGGCGGACTTATTCCTGCGGTCTTACTCTGACAAAACGGGCAAAACGAGGTAAACCATGCTCGGTCAGACCGTTGTAAGAAAACGTTACCTGCGCACCGAGCGGCGGCGGAGAGAAACGTTCGTCATCACTGAAACCGGTTCCCAGACGGAATTCGCGGCCATCGGCGGTACGCACCACCAACGCCCCCAGTGCGCCACGATATTTGCCTTCACCGGCAACATAGCCCACCACTTCAGCTTCATCGTCCTGACTCAGCTTCATTTTTAATAAATCGTCGCTGCGTGCGACCTGATACAACGACTGGCTGCGGCGCAGCATTAAGCCTTCACCGCCGGCTGCGGTAATCATCTGCAGTTTTTTTTCCAGCTCCTGCTCACTGCTGACTTTGCTTTGATCGAGTACTTTGAGTTGTGGATTCGCCTGTTGTGCCACCAGCGTGCGTAATACCCACAAACGCTCGGTAAAAGGTACTGCCATTTGCGGCAGATCGAACACCATGTATTTTACTTTCATCCAGTCGGCATCATTGGGGTGGTGACGCCTGACCAGTCCGCTGACAAAAGAGAACTGACCACGGCCCGCCCATAATTCACCATCGAGAGGATTTTTCGGTAAGGAAGAAAGAAACCAGGCCGGTGCATTAATCGGTCGGCCACTGCGGGTTAAAAGCTGATGGCCATTCCAGTAGGCGCGGACGCCATCCAGTTTTTCGCTGACATAATATTGCGCAACATCGATGCCTTTGCTGTACACCTTGGCCAGCATCAGCGGTGGCGGCACGATGTCCGAAGCCATCACCAGTTGTGGCCAGAGCCCAACCAGTAAAATAATCATCAGTGTTATTACATTATCCATGGCCTGTCCTCCCTGAACTCACCATCAGTCTTTACTGCATGCAAAATCAATCAACCAACTGCCACCGTCAAATACCAGCATTCGGCGTTATTTTCAGACTTTAAGACGAGATGCCCCTGCTTTCGCCTGTCCGCATCTGCACGCTTGACAGAATAACGCTGAACGCTAATCCTTGAGACTCCTTAATGTGCGTCAGTATTATGCGATTTTATTTACTCGGCCTTGGCAGCAATATCGACCCGGAACAGCATCTGTTGAAAGCACGCGAAGCATTAGCGTCTCTCGGTGTTATTTGTGCGGAATCAGCCGTGCTGAGAAGCGCTCCGGTCGGCGATACCTTTCATTTTGAATTTAAAAATCAATTGCTGATTCTGTCATCAGAATTATTACCCGGCCCATTGAAACAACGCCTGCAACAGATTGAAGTGTCCCTTGGGCGCGAGCCGAAAAATCCGTCACGCAAAGTCAAAGACCGTACCATTGATATTGATATTTTATGCACGGCAGCGACCGAAGCCGACTGCCGCCATGCCACACTGGAAGAAAGTTATTACCGCGAATTGCAGCAATTATGGCTTCAGGAAGTAAACGTCTGATCGTAGCGGTTGGCAACAAAGCGCCCGCCATCGACACGCATCACCGAACCGGTCACCGCCTCAGCCTGCAGTAAATAATCACAGGCCCGGACAATTGCTCCATACCCCAGCTCTTCACCGATCAGCGATTGCGACAGCACTTTTTTGCGGTACGCCTCATCATGCTCCGGTAAAAACTGAATCGGCCCGGGCTGAATCACATTGACCCGCACTCTGCCGGCCAGACGCTGCGCCATGCTCAGGGCAAAATTCTGCAACCCGGCTTTGGCTGCGCAATAAGCGGAAAAACGCTGGTTGGGAATATCGGCGTAAATATCACTGATACACACCATCGACGCAGCCGGATTCCATACGCTGCTCAGCGCTTCGGTAATCATCGCCGGTGCCAGAACATGCACGCGCTGGTGCATTTCATGATGGGCAATCAGATCGCTTGCCGCAGCATCGGGTACAAAGCAGGACGCGTTATGAATAACCGCAGCAAAATTTCCCAGTGCCGGTAATTTAAGGGCCAGCTGACGGATATCTTCACTGTCGGCCAGATTCGCCTGCAGACAGGTCAGCGCAGGATGAGCGACTAATTCATTCGCGCTGTTGTAGTGCGCAACAACCTGCCAGCCCTGTGCCAGATAATGTTCGGCCAGAACTTTACCCAAACGCCGGCCGGCCCCGGTAATCAGAATACGTTTGCTCATGATTTTTCCACGCACAAAAACAACAAAGCCGGTACGTTAACCGGCTTTATTGCAGCTGTCACGGGCAGCGGAAATTACTGCGCGTGCAATACCCGTTCGTTAACAAAGTGCGCTTTAACCTTTTCCGCATCGTTCAAGGGTAAATTACGATTTTTTCGTGACAGCCACAGCTGAATACCGTCGTCGTAATGCGGCGATGCCGGATTACCGGACTGCCCACCGGCGACAATCAGATTCAGCGGTTCCGGCTGACTGAAATCGACGATCATACGCATCGCCGGAATATTCCAGACGGCATAATCCGAGCCTAAATCGTAGCCTGCCACATTCAGCGTATTACGGTTACCACCAGCCGGATACGGTCCGCGGTCGGTATATTCCGCCAGACTTTCCACCGCCGCGGCTTTCAGACCGGAGAGAAACGGCAGCATATGCGTGGTTTCAGTTTGCCAGTGATAAAACGCCAGATCTCCCCAGCGCCACTGGCTGTCATCACTACCCAATTGCTGTTGCAGATAAGGCCAGGTCGCCGCCAGTGCGCGGGCAATAATCTGCCCCGGTAATTCGGTATCAGCGGTATTTATATCATCCCAGAATGGTACCCAATTGCTGCCTTGTGTGCGCCCAAGTAAATGATCCTGATAACCAGAATAAGCACGGCCATTCATCGCCAGAAAGGCCTGCCACAGGTGGCCGTCTTCTGGCCCCAGTTCGTCCATGAAAATCGCACGGATCAGATTGTGTTCGAAACCACCCCACACCGCCGCGCTGCGCGAGCCTTCCGCCATTTCACCATCAAATTCATGAATAATCTGCAGCGCCTTATTGGCAGCCTCCTGCTGCTGTTCGGGCAGCGCATTGACGCCGTCACGGATCATGTTCTGCCACGGTTCAGTACCCCAGAGCTGCTGCACCTTGGCAACCAGAATATCGCGCCGGTCGGCCTGCATGGCTTCCATGCTGGCATAGTCGTGGCCACCGCCGTGCTGCGTCAGCATTTGCATAATGCGCTCAGAACGTTCCGGGTAATACCAGGAGCTGGTCAGACGCGGGCTGTAATCAGCTGCCACCGTGCGGTTATTACCCGTACCTGAATAACCACTTTGCGGATTACGTGAACGCGGTGTATCGGCACCGCCCCAGTACCCCTGCCAGTCGTACTCGCCGCTCCAGCCAGGGCTTGGAAAATGACCGCTTCCGGCTTTGCGTTTGGGATAATTCCCCGTCACCTGCCAGGCCACATTGTCTTTGTCACCATAAATCACGTTCAGATGAATAAAGCCGACGCCATTTAATGCCTGCTCGGCCTCATCCATGGTTTTGGCTTTACCCAGATTAAAAAAGGAATCGATGGTGTTATCCGGAAATTGCGCCGTCCAGCTTAATGCCAGACCGAATTCCGAGCTGGCCGGAATGGCGATCATTTCGTGTTTGGGTTTGCCCTTAATCGCCGCATTCAGCAATGGTCCATGGCGTGTGGACTGCACTTCAATAGTGACCGGTTTTGCACCTTTAACCTGAATGGTTTCACTGCGGCTGCTGACCGGATACCACTGTTCCTGATACAGATATTCGGTTTTGCCATCGCGCTCGCGCAATTTCTCCAGAAACACGTCCTGGGTATCCGCCATCACCATGGTTTCACCCCAGCCAATATGGCCGTTGTAGCCGGCAACCAGTGCCGGAATGCCCGGCAAGGTAATGCCCACACCGCTGTATTCCGGGCTTTTTACCCCCATCAGCATCCAGGTCGACGGATGCGATAACAACAGGTGGGTATCGTTGGCGACCAGGGTCGCACCGGCGGCGGTTTTATCTTTATGCACGCCCCAGTTATTGGAGGCGGCAATACCCTGACCGTTAATCCGCTTCAGCTTCTGCTCAACCGCGGCCAGATATTCCAGTTGCTCTTTAACAGCAGCCACCGGGCTTTCAGCGCCGGATAAATCCACACCAGCGAGCTTGTTGGCTTCTGCCAGATCAATGGGTTCATCCGGATAAATCGGCGCCAGATACGCGGCTTTTTCGACACCCAGTTTTTCTGCCAGCTGCAGAAAACCAAGCTCTTCATGCAGGTTAAAACCCACGCCCAGATTGAGCATGACAAACAATCCCAGCGTATTGGCGGGCTGCCAGGCTTCCGGCTGATAATCGTTAATCATCAGCTCCAGCGGCAGACGATCACGGTGGCTGTTAATGTAAGCGTTCACCCCGGCGGCAAAGCCTGTGAGGTGCTGTTTCAGCTGCGGGCTTAATGCGGCATAGCGCTCTTCGATAATCTGCGGAATACCCAAAGTGCGCATGTAGATATCCATATCCAGCGCGATATCCCCGGTCATCTCAGCGAGACGGCCGCGCGCCAGCAGATTCATCGACACCATCTGCGCCAGACGATCTTCTGCCATGGCATAACCAATGCCGAAGGTCAGGTCCTGCAGACTTTGCGCCTCAATAAAAGGCACGCCGTAGTCATCGCGGCGGATACTGACGTCTTCCTGCAGACCGCGAACCTGAACCACGCCAACAGAAGGATCGAGATTGCGCTCGCTGATCCAGTCAAACACCTGACCACAGCCGGTTAAGGTTAATAAGGTGGTGGTTGCCAGAAGCAGCATAAACAAGGCCTGACGCAGACCCGGGCGTTTTTTATATTTTTTATTATTCACGGTAATACCTGATGCCGCCGCAGCGGTTCATAAGAAAAGATGAGAACGCAGCAGATTATGACGGGCGGGCCAGAGAGCGAACAGGGACTTTTGTGCCAAACGGGGGCTGAACGGCGGGCAATAAAAAAGCCCAAATGCGAACATTTGGGCTTTCTCATCAATTTTGGTTGCGGGAGCAGGATGGTTATGAGCCCGACGAGCTACCAGACTGCTCCATCCCGCGACAATTGCTTCACTACTTTCTGACGTTACAACCAACAGAAGCGGTTGGTTGCGGGAGCAGGATTGGTTATGAGAATTACGACAAGAGATCATCACAACCATTCTTAAATTACACTAAACCATCAAAACCGCCGCTTTAAGCTACTTTCAAGCCCTGCCGTTTTCAGGTACAACTACATCCCAGAACGTCATTTATCGATTTTGGTGGCACACGGAACTCGCGATTCAGGCCGCCATCCAGGACCCTAGGGGTACGGAATTGGGCACAGAATCTCTCGCCAGCAGCAGCTCAGACAGACCATCAACCCGCCCCTACGCTGGGCATGCCGGGGAGCATCTGATCCCCTATTTCGAATGGGCCGATCGCCACAATCTGCTGACAGAGGCTCTGCTCGTCCATCAGCTGTTGGGACTGAACAGTACGAAAAGTGCCTCCTGTAACATGACCACTCTGGCAGCAGAGTTCACTCATCCGGGGTCACGTTCGATTCTGAATCACTGGCTCGACGAACCGGTGGTGGGCGCGCTGGTCCGATTCGCTGATGCAGCCAGCATGGACACTGCAATCCAAAAGCGATTTCCTGCGGTAGGCCATATGGGTTCAACGAAGCGCAATCGTGATGAATTCAAACATCCAACCCAACACACGCTGCTATTGCTGATCAATCCGTTGCATCACTCCACAGATCCAGACATCACGAGTCTTCGCCGTCAATTCAGGCTGTGGCTGACCGTTCAGGACGCCATTCGCCTGGTGGATCATGGGTACCATGGTGATCAGAAACTCGTTGCATTGATTAAATCATACGTTCTCGGCAGTGAGGACGGCGATAAATGGGCTGTTATTGACTCACTGCTAGCGCGTACAAGGATTGAGGCGACGCGATTCGAGAGCTCCTTTCATGGATTCAGTTTTGCTCTGAAGGCAGCCGCTGAATTCCAGCGCCGCACAGCAACCAATCATTCTGGTAAATTTGAGATGGACTTTCTCCATCGGGTGTTGGCGGTGGCTACCGGCGAACTGCATCCTCCAGAAGCAACACCCGGTTCAATCTCTACAACGCCTCCCAGCATTCTGGCCAGGTTACGCCAGCAACCCATCCTGCAATGGGTGATGACTCCCAGTAATGACGACTCTCCGGTAGAGATTCCACTGGCAGAACCGTCATCAGCCGATACGGATGCCCACGACGACGAGTCCGATCCGTTATTGCTGGTTCCGGTCGAACCTCGCGCGAGCCATGCCCGCAAAACGTTGTCGGCGAACAGTGTATTTTTGCAGACGGCAGCTGCGGCTAATTTCCTGCCATGGGAATGGGAAACACCTCTGCCAACTGAACGCGACGAGCTGCAGCAATGGATCAACACAACACTGAGCTCAACGCAGACGGTCGATGCACTGGGGGCCGCCATCTGCTGGCTGGCGTGTCACTCCGGGCGCTCATTAGCGCTGACGCTGGGGTTCAGCATTCAGGATAAACCTGACGAAGAATGGACCATCAGTCTTAGTAGTCGAAAGTTGCATAAACGGGTAACACGCCGCCAGAACGCCTGGAGGCCGACTGAGGAGCAGCGGGATCTGGTGGCGCCCTTTGTGGAGGTACTGGATTTTGAACTGCCAGCGCCGGTAACCGCTGCACTGCAACGGGCCGGGCTGCAGGAGTCTGCATCGCATCATTCGTTGCAGGATGTCTGGCTGGCACAGGCCCCTGATCTGACAGTGGAGGTGTGGTTGAACCAACAACTGCCAGCCCCCTTACAGCGTCTGACCAGCGGCAAACTGATGGGCTATAACGCTCTGAGCGTGTTTGAGCGCAGCGGCGATCATTATCTGGCCCGGTTATTGAGTGCTCACCCTCGTTCGGGTTTGCCGGGGGCCTGTGGTTATTCCGCCTGGGACATTAAAGCCATTGAACGCGGTACCGATTTAACGCCAACCGACTCATTACGCGACGCACCAACGGATACTCATGTACTCGGCAGTCTGCTTTCGGCTCAGGAGCCGCCATTGGTGAGTGCCATTGAGCAAGCCAACCAGGTGTTGCGCGAGCCTGCCGACTCACTGGCACAGGCACACAACCGCATCGCGATCTATGTGGTCACTGCGCTGTATGCTGCGACCGGCAGCCGTTATCTGAGCGATCCGTTCGAACAACCCGGCTGGCTGGATCCGGTGCGGGGTCTTGTATTTATTAACGATAAATCCGATGACGCCAGCCACGATGGCCGGATAGTACCGCTGCCCACTGGTATCTCTGCATTAGTTAAACAGTATCTGACCCATCTGGATCAGCTGGCCGCCGCACTGACGAACGTTCGTCCACGTCTGGCCAGCGCCATCCGGGGAATGCTGTCCGGCGAGGCGGCGGAACTGCCGCTGTTTTTTACGCTCAGCGAGGAGCTGTGCTGGAATAGTATGAATGCAAGCGAAGTACCTGGGGCTGATCTGTTTGACTGGCCATTGCCCAAAAATCTGTTTCGTCATCGCTATGCACAACAACTGCAGCGCTTAGATGTGCATCCAGAGGTAATTGACGGCTGGATGGGACATTCGGAGCGGCATGCACACACCTGGGGTGACCGTTCACCCCGCTGCTGGATAGATGATGCTGAACAGTACCGCGATGCCATTGAGCAGGCATTCAATGCGCTGCCGTTTTTAACCGAACTGCCAACCACGGCGATACCCGATTATTCAGCGGTGTCAGACGCTATATCCGGTGATACTCCTGAGCTCTGGACGCGTCGGCTATTTGGTGCAGAACAGCGTAAGCGACAACGCCGTATCGCACTGAACAAAGCAATTAAAACAGCGCGCGCTGAAATCGATGCAGTGGCCAAACAAAGGCCACTGTCAGAGTTGGGCGCCGATGAGATCCAGCGACTGATCGGACAAATGCTGTCGGGCAAACAGCAGATCGGCCACCATTTTGCGGCGGTGCGGTTAAATGTGCTGCGTAAGCGGCTGGCGCAAGATGGCGGTGATCATCAGTTCGTATTAAAGCGCTATCCGGTACCGGTATTGCGGGAACCTAATCCCCTGAAGCCCTTTGTCATAAAAAGCCTCGGATTATTGCCGCGACTGCAGGAATGGGCGCAGGGCATCACCAACATCAGCACAAAAACAGGCCGAAGCGATGCTGCCGTATTGGGGGGATTATTGCTGGCGATCCAGAAACGCATCGGCTATGGGCGTCTGTTGAACGATGTGATGCAGGGTTTGAATTTCCGCATCGTTCAGCATAAGCGGCGCAATTTTCTGGAATATTCTGAAGAGCTGGAACAGAACAACCTGTACGCGCCCGTGCAACGTCATGAAGTCAGTTACCAGGTGGCCAGCCTATTGGCGTGGGGCCAGGCTGGCAAAAGTCAGCCCGATCCGCTGGCGGGCGCTCAGCATCCTGCCGTTCTCGAATTAAAATCCGTGCTGGAATTGCCGGCTGACACCGAGATAACAACCGTCGTCAACGCTGTGGCAACCGTCGTTAATCAGGTCAATCTGATCACTCTGCCGGGCATGGTAGCCGCAGTTTTGAGCGGGCGAATTTTAAGCTGCGCGTTACCCATGCAGGATCAGATCCGACTGGAAGGCAAAAAGCCAGTCGCTATCCGTGCTGAGGCTAATGGTGTGGAGGATACCGATACCACGGATCCGGAATTATTCGTTCTAAGCGGGCGCTATGCGACAACCGATAACGACGCGCTGAAAGAGCACGCTAAACAATTCAAACGAGCACTTCAGGACTGCATCAGTCGCTATACGACATCTGACGCGCGCCGCATAGCCGATGAAATTCAGGGGATCATAAAATCGTTCGAGGGCAAGGTCAGTTCTGCCATGCTGCTTTTGGGCCATTGGCTATGCATTGTCATTCGGCGAGGAAAAGGACGCGGTAAGCGATTCCAGCCCCTGGCACAGTCCAGCGTTTCCACGTATTTCGGCACTCTAAATATGCCGTTTCTGGAGTTGGCATTTGATGTCGATCTGCTGTCATTGGATGAGGACGAGATCACTGATCTGTACCGCAGCATGCTGGAGTTCAAACGCATCCGGGATAATCAGATCGGTTATCTGGGAGACCGACTGTACAGTTTTCATCGGGTCGCCCGTAAGGCTGGGGTAACCGATCCCGATTGGGCTGAATTATCACTGGGCGATGAACAGCGACGGGTTCGGCCAGGGTTAATAACCGAGGCCGATTATCTGCACAGTCTGACGCTGATTAAACAGCAATACCCAAATGATGATCAGTGGTTGCTGCTGAGTTTTGTGCTGATGGCCTGCTACCGTTTTGGGCTGCGTAAAAATGAGGCATGTTTTTTATTGCGCAAAGACTGGTGCCAGAACGAAACACAACACTGGATTCTGGTGCGCAACAATCGTTATCGCCGGTTAAAAAATGACGGCAGCCGCCGGGCAATACCGCTGTTGTTTGACCTCACTCGGCCAGAAACTGAAATATTCGATCGGGTGATGGCGCGCTATGACGCCATCGCCGGCCAGGACCGTAATCAACCCATTCTGTGTGATGTGGTGAATGGCAACATTCAGCCCAGCCCGCTGATGGAACTGATGTCTCCCGCCCTGATCCGGGTGATCAGAGAGGCAACCGGCAACCCCACGCTGGTACTGCATCATGCCCGGCATGCGTTTCATAACCGCATGGCGAGTGTGCTGTTGGGACTGAGCACGCCGGCAGCGGATAAACTGATGGACGGGTTGGATGTGGAAGGAATACAACGATGCGTGTTGGGAAATCAGCATGATTTATCCCGCCGCTCCTCCATGGCGCTAGCGCGCCTGATGGGGCATCAGCACGTCACAACCGGTATGGTGAGCTACAACCATCTGTTGTTGGATTGGGCTGATCGGCTGGTACCAGCAGCATCGCTTCGGACACGAATTATTCCCGGCGCCTTGCAGACTGATGTATATGAAAGATACCAGCCACCGGTTCAGAACACGCCGCAAAGCTTGAGCTTTGAGCCGCCCACGTTGCTGAACATGTTAAAAATGCTGCGACTGGTATCGGTCGGCCGCTCGTTCACACAAGCTGGTGCGGCGTTGGGATTAAATCCAGAGATGGTCACCGCAACGGAGGCCGTATTTTTTAATGCCAACCGCAAAATGTGGTTTAACAAACGCGGGGAAGATACACGCATTACCGGTGAGGACCACCCGCATGCGTTGCTGCATTACATCAACCACGATGCCTGGACTCGAATGCTGGATAAAGCGGCCGCTGTGACGGCTGACGTTTTGTCAGAGATAGCGTGCGCGCCCAATCTGGATTCGCTGCCATCTCTGGTCGGCCGCCAACGGCAACTGCTGATGGCCTCGCAAGAGCATTATCCGCTGGTGAAAGCCGCACTCAGGATGTTTGAGGTTAATCCTCAGCACTACAGCGTGGCGGCCGCCAACGACAATGAAAAAATAACCCGGCAACTGACCGAGCAAGGCTTTACGGTAAAACCCATCGATAAGGCTTCATCCGCCAACACCCGATTAATACCGGATCCGTTCGAGATTATTGAAGACGGAGAATGCATCGGCATCCGCAGCCAATATGGGGTACTGATGATCCACAGGAATGATCAGGACTGCCTGCGCAACAGCAATGAGCTGGCGGTGGCGTTTTTGAGTGTAGGGGCTTGCATCGAATATAGGAAATAAGACATTTCATATCTGAATGAGACGTAGACTGGCAGCATAAGATCAGAGATTTAGTGCTTTATCAAACCGTCCATGAAAACGGGGTAGAACCCTTGTTTATGTTTCAAAATAAACTGGAAGGCGTTCAGTAAATCCTTGTCCTCCGTAGCCGATGCGAGATTGAGTATTTCAATCGTGCGAAACAAGGTAGATCGCTGCTTTTTGTAAAGTTGCACCATGAACGGCAAGTAGTTGTTGCCCGCAAACGCCATATATTGTTCACACATGTGCAGCAACTGATCGCTGTTCTTGCCGAGCACCGGATCAAAGGCTGTCACCGATTCGGGTTTATCCAGATACACCCTGACCGTTCCCGACAACACCGAAATCAAATGATCGGTTTGCTTTTGATGGTCACTCAGGTATTTCTCCAACAGTTTCTGCGCCGAACGATCCATCTTTAACAACAGCTTCATAAATATGTCGGCTGCGTTATCCAGCGTTCGCGCGTATTGGTGCCGGATCAGGACGATGACGAGCGCAAGCCGCTTATTGAGTTTGAGCTTCACGAGCTCAGCGTAGTCCAGGGCTTTGGCCTCATCAATGAACTGCTGGTGTTTGACTGGGGGCAACCCCAAATCCGTGGGCAGAAGCGTTTGCAGGGACGTCAACCATTCCAGGTATGGATGTTGCGAGGAGTTAATCGTTTGGGTTCACTCTTCAGAGTGCTCCAGCCAAAACCACTCAGCCCTGTACTGACGCGAAGAATATCGTTGATACGCTGCCGACTTTCGTCCGTTAAAAATCCACATAATTGATCGTAGTATCGGGTATTTACCTCCGCCCTGGCTGCCTGGCATATTCGCTCAAGCACGCTGTATGCCGGGAGTTCATAACGCTCCTTGACCAAATACTCCAAAGTAACATTGATGATGTCCGGCAGAGCTTCTTTGGTCGTCGCCGCATCCTGCGCCCAAACCTGTGCCAGCTCGGATGTTTTGATCGTATCGTAGGCTTTTATGTTGAGATGACGTCGAACCAATTTTACATGGCGATCTTTCGATCCTGAGGTGTAATAGGTTTGTAGATCGTTGAGTGTCACCCGGGAACGACACTGGTTTTTGATGTGTGCGATGATAACCTTTGGTATTTCACCCAGCGGAACAAAACGACCCAATCGCTGCGTCGTTTTTAGTTGAATCAGCAAACCCAGGAATGAGGCGCTGGTGCGCTTACAATGACGAAGAGCAAATTCCAGATCTTCGGCCGTGGGCGTGTAAACATCCCCCAATTCGTTTGGGGTGATGTCTGATTTTATGCGTGGGTAGGCTGTTTGATAAATAGCTGCCATCAGCTCATTTCTCTTCCTAATGGTTATCTAATTATGGAAACGGAACCTACGATTGAATCAACGACCACCGGTGTCTGACGAAATAAAGTGTTCTACAATGATCTTTTGATGGAGCGCCGCCATACCCACACCTAATCAAAACTTCATTCGCTGAATTCGCACCGCGTTAAAAATAGCCAGCAATGCCACGCCGACATCGGCAAAAACCGCTTCCCACATTGTGGCTAAGCCTCCAGCACCCAGTATTAATACGATGGCTTTTACACCGAACGCGAGGGAAATGTTTTGCCAAACAATGCGTTTGGTTTGTTTACCGATGGCGATGGCAGTGGGAATTTTGCTGGGTTTATCATCTTGAATAACAACATCGGCTGTTTCGATTGTTGCATCGCTGCCAAGGCCGCCCATCGCTATACCGACATCGCTCAGGGCAACGACCGGTGCGTCATTAACACCATCACCTACGAATGCAACGGTTTCATTGCGCGCTTTGATTTCTTTTACCTTGTTAACTTTATCTTCTGGCAGCAGATCACCAAAGGCATTCGCGATACCTAATTTCTGTGCGACAAATTGCACCACGGAATTTTTGTCACCGCTAAGCATGGTAATGTTGACACCGAGTTGTTTCAGCGTGTCTATCGTTAATTGCGCATCCTCTTTTATGCTGTCAGCAATGGTGATGTAACCCGCGAATTTATGGTCGTAGGCAATCGCAATGACGGTATACACAATCGAGGCCGGATCAATATCGTAGGCGACGGCGAATTTATCGAGCAGCCTGAAATTACCGACCAGTAACACTTTGCCATTCACGTCGGCTTTCAATCCATGACCCGATATTTCTTCAACATTGTTCAATGTAATGCTGCTATCGATATCGCCTACATATTGATGAATAGCGGTCGCTACCGGATGCGTACTCTGGCTTTCCAGCGCATTAACCATTTTCAGGATTTCATCGCGATTGAACTCGGGCTTCAGGTTGACCTCTTGTACTATAAAAACACCTTCCGTCATGGTACCGGTTTTATCCATCACCACGTTTTGAATGGTAGAAATGGTGTCCAAAAAGTTACTGCCTTTGAATAAAATACCGTTTCGACTGGCTGCGCCTATGCCGCCGAAATAGCCCAGTGGAATGCTAATGACCAGTGCACACGGACAGGAGATCACCAGGAAAATCAAGGCACGGTACAACCACTCACTGAATACATAAGTCTCCACAAATACGTATGGCACCACACAAATCGCAACGGCCAACGCAACTACAATAGGTGTGTATATTTTGGCGAATTTTCGGATAAATAATTCGGTAGGGGCTTTTTGTGCAGCAGCGTTTTGTACTAACTCTAAAATTCGGGACAGTTTGCTGTCGGTGTAGGCAGTGGTTACTCTGACTTGAGACACTGCATTGAGATTAATCATGCCCGCCAAAACACTATCACCTTTGGTTTTTGTGTCAGGTTTGCTCTCGCCGGTCAGCGCAGCGGTATTAAACGAGGCGGTTTCAGATAAGAGTTCACCATCCAATCCTAATTTCTCACCTGCTTTGAGTTGGATAATATCGCCAATGCTGACGGTCTCTGCTTTGAGAGTCATCGTTTGATTATTGCGTAACACGGTTACTTCGTCGGGGCGTTGATCAAGCAGGGTTTTAATATTGGTTTTTGCTCTTTTCACGGCGAGGGTCTGGAATACTTCACCGACAGAATAAAACAACATCACGGCAACACCTTCCGGATATTCACCAATAGCAAAAGCGCCGATGGTGGCAATACCCATCAATAAAAATTCAGAAAACACTTCACCTTTGACGATGCTCTCAACGGCCTCTTTCAACACGGGCAGGCCGACAGGTAAATAG
Organism: Thalassolituus pacificus; assembly: GCF_025318105.1. Taxonomy (NCBI): domain Bacteria; kingdom Pseudomonadati; phylum Pseudomonadota; class Gammaproteobacteria; order Oceanospirillales; family Oceanospirillaceae; genus Thalassolituus; species Thalassolituus pacificus. The sequence goes on along the minus strand of NZ_JAOANI010000014.1, from coordinate 158,782 downwards.
GCGGCAACATACCAGCCAATACGTACCCAGCCCGTAAACCAGGTTTGTGGAAAATAATTATCCAGTGCTATTGCAATCAGCAGTGCAACGAAACTCAGTGCGGCAGGTAGAAATAGCCTGATATTGTTACCATCCTCACTGGCATGATCGTGGTCATGACTATCATCATTGGCATGCTGATCTTGATCGTCACCGGAACAACTACAGCTTTTCATGGGGCTATTTTTTATTAGCGCATCTGCTGTGTTATTGATTTTTGCTTCTTCTGTGCAACACATTTGTTTGCCCTGTTCGTCATATTGGTGTGTATGTTCCATAACGTTTCCTTTGCTTGAAAAAGCGATAAAAATTGAGGCGTCATTTCAAATCACTGATGATGATCGGCAGGCATTTAGTAATATCCCGATAGCAAAATAATTAATGTTTTAAAGCTAGTCATCGTCAATGCTCCTGTGAAAAAACCGGTTGATGACCGGGCAATCTGTGCCCCGGTCATCGGTTTTCATCTAATCGTACAATCAGCGCCAAACGTTGAGCCTTCGAAGAAAATTAATTCTTTGGCCTGGTCGCCCCAAATTTGCTATGAAGCCAGTGATATAAAACGGGTAACACAAACAACGTCAGCAGAGTCGAGGAAATAATCCCGCCGATAACAACGGTTGCCAATGGACGTTGGACTTCTGCACCGGTTCCCGTGTTCAGTGCCATTGGTACAAAACCAAGACTTGCTACCAATGCGGTCATCAGAACCGGTCGTAAGCGAAGAAGTGCGCCTTCGGTCACAGCCAACATCAAATCCCCTTTTTCGTGCCAGAGATCACGAATAAAAGCGAGCATGACGAGGCCGTTGAGTACGGCAACACCGGAAAGCGCAATAAAACCAATACCTGCCGATATGGACATGGGCATATCTCGAATGGCTAGCGCCAGCACTCCACCCGTGAGCGCCAAAGGCACGCCACTAAAAATAATTAACGCGTCTTTTAGCGAGCCAAACGCCATAACAAGAATGCCGATGATCAGCAGCAGCGTCAGTGGCACCACAAGAGACAGGCGCTTACTGGCCGATTCGAGTTGCTCAAATGTTCCGCCGTAATCCAGCCAATACCCTGCGGGCATATCCACCTTGTCGGCAATTTGCGCTTTAACATCTTGCACAAAGCCGCCCAGATCGCGTCCCCTTACATTTGCGGTCACAACCACCCGGCGCTTGCCATTTTCCCGGCTAATTTGTGCAGGCGCGGGAGAAATGTCGATGGTGGCCACTTCAGAGAGCGGAACGTAATCGCCGTTAGGCAGTGGCACCGGTAAAAACTTGAGCTTCTCGACATCGCGCCGCACAGCCTCAGGTAATCGCACGATGAGTTCAAAGCGCCGATCACCCTCATACAATATGCCCGCACTTTCACCGCCAACGGCAGCGGCGACCCAGTTTTGAAGTGTTGACACATTCAATCCATAGCGGCCCAACGCGCTTCGCTTAGGAATAATTGAAAGTGTCGGCAACCCTGTCACCTGTTCAACGCGTGCATCGGCCACACCTTCTACCTGATTCAAGGCTTCGAGTATGTCATTAGCGGTCAACACCAGTTGATCAAGGTCATCGCCAAACACCTTGATACCCAGGTCGGCTCTGACACCTGAAATGAGTTCGTTGAACCGCATTTGGATGGGTTGGGTGAACTCATAATTATTACCGGGTAATTCCTCAAGCGATTTTTCCATTTCCTCCACCAACTGCTCTTTGGTCTTATCGGGATTGGGCCATTCGGATCGAGGCTTCAAGATGACGTAGTTATCGGCAACATTCGGGGGCATTGGGTCGGTCGCAACTTCGGCAGTACCTATGCGTGCAAAGACCTTATCTACCTCGGGAAACGACTTGATACGCTGTTCGAGAATTTCCTGCATTTCGACCGCTTGTTCGAGGCCGGTACCGGGGATTCGCATGGCTTGTAACGCGATATCGCCTTCGTTAAGTTGCGGAATAAATTCGGATCCCAGCGTTGTGGCAAGCCACGTGCAAATGATGACAAGACCGGTAGCACCGCCAATCACAAACCAACGGAATTTAAATGCCAGCAACAATAAAGGCTTATACATTTGCTTCGCACTGCGAATAGCAACACCTTCTTGTTCACTGATTTTCCCGCTTAAAAAAACCGCGACCGCAGCTGGCACAACTGTGAGGGATAGAACCATTGCGGCGACAAGTGCCATCACGACCGTTGCGGCCATAGGGTGAAACATTTTGCCTTCCACACCGGTGAGGGAAAAAATCGGGATATAAACAACGGTGATGATCGCGACACCAAACAGACTGGGTCGAATCACTTCAGAGGTCGCCTCGAAAACCACGTCTAAGCGTTCGCGCAGACTTAGAGCCCCTTCGCGTTGGGCATGGGATAAACGTCGTATAGCGTTTTCCACAATGATCACGGTGCCGTCTACGATGATCCCGAAATCCAGTGCCCCAAGGCTCATTAAGTTTGCTGACACCCCGGTTTTTACCATGCCAGTTATCGTCGCCAGCATGGCCAGTGGGATCACTGCCGCCGTGATCAGTGCCGCACGCAAATTTCCAAGTAACAGGAAAAGCACCACAATCACCAATAAGGCGCCTTCCAGAAGGTTTTTACTGACCGTTGCAATGGCTTTATCAACTAAAGCCGTACGATCATAAACGGGTGTCGCAATAATGCCATCCGGGAGTGAGGCTTGAATGTCAATCAGCCGTGCTGCTACGTCTCGCGCCACCGTGCGTGAGTTTTCTCCGATGAGCATCATGGCCGTACCCAGCACGGTTTCAACACCATCCTGGGTTGCTGCACCGGTTCGAAGCTCTCTCCCGATAGCGATTTCTGCTACATCACTAATTTTGACAGGAACAGAATCCTGCTGCGCAACAATGACGTTGGCGATGTCATCCAAGGTTCCCAATTGGCCGGGCGAGCGCACCAGTAATTGTTGCCCATTGCGCTCGATGTAACCTGCACCACGGTTATCATTATTGGATTCAAGCGCTTCAACCAAATCTTCCATCGACACCCCGAAGTGCAGGAGTTTCTGTACATCTGGCGTAATGTGGTATTGCTTGTTATAGCCACCAATACTGTTTACCTCTACCACACCCTTTACCTGCGCCAACTGGGGTTTGATTATCCAGTCTTGAATTTCACGCAAGGCGGTAGAATCGTAAGGCTTACCGTCTTGTGTTCGCGCATCGGGAGCCGCTTGAACGGTATACATAAAGATTTCACCCAAACCTGTCGAGATGGGTCCCATTTCGGGTTCCATACCGGTGGGCAACACACTTTTCATCGATCCCAGTTTGGTGTTGATGAGGTTCCGGGCAAAGTAGATATCGGTACCTTCATCAAACACCACGGTAACCTGTGATAAACCATAGCGGGATAACGACCGCGTATAGGACAGGTTGGGTAACCCTGCCAACGCGGTTTCTATCGGGTAGGTAATCCGCTGTTCGGCTTCTAACGGCGAGTAACCTGGTGCAGCGGTATTAATTTGCACCTGGACATTGGTGATATCGGGCACGGCATCAATAGGGAGTTTTTGGTAACTCCAAAACCCGATGCCGACGATTAATAAAACAAAACTTAAAAACAGATAACGCCGCTCGATGGCTAAGCGTAGTAGTGAATCAATCATGCTACACCCCTTAGTGTTCGTGCTCGGCTTCAGATTTTTCGATGTCAGCTTTAATGAGATAGCTGTTTTGGGTTACGTACTCTGTATCTGGTTTCAGGCCAGATATGACCTCGGCATAGCTGTCATCTTTTCGGCCCACGATCAAGGGGATAAATTCGTATTTATTACCGTGTTTGACAAAAACCCCGGTGCGCCCTCCCAGGATTTGCAGAGCATCTATTTTTACCGCTACGTCTACGTTAAATTCATCGATAACAATACGTCCTTCTGCCATTGAACCTGGAGAGAGCATGGATAGGTCGTTGCTTAGTTTTGCGCGCGCAATGAGATACGGCTGCTCGTCACCTGCCGGGAGGAGGTGCTCAATTTTTGTTTTAACTTTTTGCTCGCCTATGCTCAGAAAAACTTCTTGCCCGATAGCAACAGAGGAACGTTGAGAGGGGAAAATACGCAACTCGGCCCACAAGTTGTCGAAGCTCGAAATTGAAAACAGTATTTGATCTCCTGTCACCTCGCCCGAATTAGCGTGCCGTTGCACAATCATCCCGGCAATGGGTGCGCGGATACTGTATTTCCTCAAACTCTCGTTGGCTTCAACTTCAGCCAGAAGATCACCGGCTGCCACCGTCTCGCCAATAGTTCCACGTACCGACGTTACAACACCGGAAAATCGTGCACGCACATGGCTGGTTTGTTCGGGAGCTGTGGTTAATCGCCCATAGGTAAGAATGGTTTGATGAAGTGTTTGTTCACCGGAGCGTTCCGTCACAATACCCACAGTTTGTGCCATGGCGTCTTCGATTTGACTGGTTCCCTCTTCATCCTCGTGCTTCTCATCGTTCCCATGGCCATGTGAACCGGACTCTTCTGTGTGTTCATCCTCTTGATGTTGGTGATCATCGCTATCCGTTGCTGCATTAGCCTTATAAATATCGGCAACGAAAAACACCAATAAAAGTGCCAGGATGAAAGCCAACGCCGGGGGGGATTTCAGCAGATTTTTGGAGAAGGGTTTTGCTAAATGTTTGTTCGATGTTTTCATGGGGTGGCCTCAATATTCTGTTCGTTCAAGGTGGAGCCAATCATTCGCTCCAGCTCTATTCGGGTTTCCTGCATGCGGGCAGCCGCTTCCACCAGCGCTTGCTGGGCATTCAGCAATTGGTTTTGCGCAAGGTTTAATTCCAGATAGCTGTAGCGTCCCCGGTCAAATGCATCAGCAGTACTGCGCATGACTTTCTTGAGGGATGGGAGGACCTGATCACGCAGCACATTCACTTCATCAACTGCTAATTGATGGGTTTCGTACGCGGCGATCAGTTGTGCTTCCAGCTGGATTCGTGTTGCATCTTTGTCCCATTCCGCTTGTTGTTGGTTGGCGGTAGCCGTAGCGATTGCCCCACGAGCTCTGCCGCTGCTCCCCAGGGGCATGCTCAGTCCAAACACTACAGCGGAGTCACCGCTTTCCTGAAGGCGGCGAACTCCCGCACTCCATTCCAGCGCCGGGCGACGTTCGCTTTGTGCCCGGCGCACTTCTGCCGAACGGACATTGATCTCAGCGGAGAGAAATGCCAGATCTGGATTGTTGGATAGTTTTTCCAACAAGGCAGGCAAGGTTGTTGTTGACGGGACGCCATATAGATCCGCTTTTGCGGCGGTAAAGTCCGGAGAGGTATCGGCCCAAAACGCACTCAGCCTGATCCGTTCCGTACTAACTCGCTGGCTAGCTTGTCGCAAGGCCAGTGTGGCGCGGGTTAGTGCGGCGTTGCCGCGCAAAAGCTCACTTTCGGCAGTGCCACCCGCTTGCACCTGCCGGGTAAGTGACGTCAGGGTCTGTTGAAGTAACTGATGGAATTCCTCCTGAAGCGTCAGTTCTTCCTGCGCAACCAGCAAACGGATGAACTGCTGTGTAACGGCAGTCACCACATCTAACGTAAGCACGCGCTGCGAGGACGCCAACTGTTGCTGGCGAGCGGTGACCAGATTGACCCTGGCATCACGTTGCCCGCCCAATTCGATGGCGGAAGAAAGGGAAATGGTTAGCTCGCTGGCTTTGGTTCCGCTCAATTCACCTGAGCCTGCCACATTCTCAAGATCAGTATTGACCCGCAGCCCGGGCCTGAGTGCAGCGGTTTGTTTTTCCCCGGCCAAAGCATTTAGCTTGAAGGTGTAACCCGCTAGTTGAGGGTTGTGTTGTAAGGTGGCGCGAACAGCCTCACCCAACGTCAGTGTGGATTCCGCAACAGCGGTTAGAGCAAAAGAACTACAAGATAAAGCAATAGCCGAAATGGCCATCGCTCGATGGAAAAGTTGCATAGAAAACTCCAGCCTAATTGGCAGTTCCAGATATCGGTGCAGGAGTCCTGAACGCGAATGGGGAACTGCAAAAACTACCCTTTTTACAAAGGGCCGTTAACGACAATCAGAATGGAGTTGCAGGAGGTGCGCGCAGCGGCGGAAGAATCCCCGCGCGACGATGGGGATGAGGAGCGTCTGTGTAAAAAAAGAATAAGGGGGTGTGCGTTACCGCAAGCAGTATAAAAATCACAGCCAAAAGTATTGGCAATGACGGGTCAAACTTAAGGAGTTTTGCCAGAACCGATTGGGATACTTCCACATCGATATCCTGATGCGATTCATCCGCTGTGTGGACTTCGTGCCCGCCTATCACATCGAGACGAGGGGAAATTGGTGGTTCCTGTCCATCAAAACAAAAGTGTGCATGCACGCCGGTCCAGCTGGTCATCAGCCAAAGCAGCAGCGTCAGAAGCACAAATGTTTTATAACCGGAACGAATTCTCACCTGTGGGGCACCTGATAGTGAAGCTCATTGAGTATATAGCAATCTGTTTGTCATAGCCACCGACCCAGTCCAGAGATACCCTGAACTGGGTCGGTGGCTATGCAATCTCACGGAATGACGATAAATTGAGTCATTTTTTCCATCAGCGTGAGCGCGGCATTATCGGAAAACTGCTGGCCCTCCTCGATGTATTCCCACACTGTTGCGTCACTTTTCCATCCGCCTTGCTTTTTGATTAACTCAAAATCTATCCGCTCCCTTGCCGCCGATGTGGACAGTCCACGCCGAAAGCTATGACTACTGAGGTCTGGAAGAAAGTCGAATTGACAAGCTTTGCCCAGATTTTTAAGCAAATCGTTAATTGCTCCTGGGTTCAGCGGCTTTGTTTGGACCTGACTCCATCGGTTGACCGGCCTGAAAAGTGGACCGTTGTTGATACCGGCAATGTCCACCCAATCCTTAATGGCTGTAGCAGGACAGCGGGTTCTACCCCGTTTTCACGGACGGTTTAATAAAGCACTAAATCTCTGATCTTGTGCTGCCAGTCTACGTCTCATTCTCGGGTTATGGAACCGTTCGATGTAGTCAAAAATATCCGATCTTGCTTCATCCTGCGTGCGGTAATTCTTCGGGTTGATCCGTTCCCGTTTCATCACACCAAAAAATCCTTCACAGGCCGCATTATCTGCACAATGACCAACCGCACTCATACTGCTTATCAGATCATGCCGCTTCAGTAATCGCTGATAGTCGCCACTGGTAAACTGCGAACCACGATCTGAATGTAAGATTGATGCACCGCCGCCCTGTTTTTGCCAAACGGCCATTTCAATCGCTCTCATCACCATTTGACGGTCCTGCCGGTGATACATCGACCAGCCAATAACCAATTTGCTGTACAGATCCAGCACCACGCACAGATACAACTTGCCTTGCTGAGTTTTGACTTCCGTAATATCAGTAACCCATTTGCTGTCAGGCTCCTGTGCCGTGAAATCCCGTTTCAGGTGATTCCGTACGCCATCAGGGCGCACGGATGAGCGGTTTGATCCACGGCCTTTCTTACGCGGCCAGCCTTGTAGCCCATGTTTAACCATCAGCCTGGCTACACGATTCAGGCTCAGCTTTTCACCTTCAGCCTCCAGGTCTTCGTGCATACGGGGAGCACCGATAACGCCGCCACTATCGGTATGCATCTCCTTCATCCGGACAGCGATACGAGCGTTCTCGATCTGCCGCTTGCTGGGTATACGCGATTCCCAGGCATAAAAACCACTGGCAGATACCTTCAGGCACCGACACATAAGGCGTATGGGAAATGAGTCGCGACAGCGTTGAATAGCCTGATATTTCAGGTCTAGCCCTTGGCGAAGTACGCCGCCGCTTCCCGCAAAAAATCGCGCTCCTTGGTGACTCGTGCGAGTTCACGTTTAAGACGCGCGACTTCTTCATCCCGTGGATTGCCACTGCCCTGGAAGGCTTTGCTGCGGATAGCTTCTGCTTCGCGCTTCCAGCGGCTCAGGAGGTTGGGGGCAACACCGATTTCGAGGGCAACTTGGCTACAACTGATACCCGGCTGCTGGGTCAGTTTGACAGCTTCTCGCTTGAACTCTGGACTGAATTTTCTTCGTTTGGTCATGAACACTCCTTACAGGCACATTATGCCTCTTTTAGATGTGTCCGTGAAAACAGGGTAGAACCCTTAACCTATTTGTGCATTTGGTGCTTTATTGGTTTATACCACAGAGCTCCGGCAGGGGCAGACAAGTCTGCCCCATTTAGTTTGGCAATATTATGCTTTCAGCGAGCGGGTGCGCCATAGGTAATACACGACGGGTAATACCAACAACGTTAAAATCACAGCACTCACCATTCCGCCCACCATAGGCGCCGCAATCCGGCTAACAACTTCCGCACCTGTTCCGGAACTGAACATAATGGGAAGCAATCCAGCGATAGTGGAGACCGTAGTCATCATTACGGGTCTTACACGAAGTCCCGCGCCCTGTGTCACAGCTTCGAGCAAATCTTCTTTTAATGGTTGCACTCCACGCTCACGACAGGTATCTATCAATTGGTGATATGCTTGGTTAAGATAAGTTAACATGATGATACCTATTTCCACCGTAACCCCCGCCAGTGCAATAAAACCAACCGCAACCGCGACAGAAAAATTATAGCCAAGCAGGTACATCAGCCAGATTGAACCAATTACCGCCAGTGGTAGTGTTCCCAGAATAATGGCTATTTCAGTGAAGTTACGAAAATTCATGTATAACAGAATGATAATGATGGCAAGCGTCAAAGGAACCACATAGGTCAGTTTCTCTTTGGCGCGCAGCATGTATTCGTACTGACCGGACCAGGCCACCGAGTAACCGGCCGGTAAATCCAATTGCTGCTCGACCGTTGCCATGGCCGCTTGTACATAGCTGCCCACGTCCACCCCATCGATATCTACAAAGGTCCAGCCATTCAGCCTGGCGTTCTCGCTCTTGATCGCTGGCGGGCCGTCCTCCACATAGACATTGGCCACATCGGCGAGCGCAATGCGTTGGCCGCTGGGCGTAACGATGGGCAGCAGCGCCAGCTGTTCTGGCGAGTCTCGATAGTCCTGCGGGTAGCGCAGATTGATCGGATAACGCTCCAGCCCCTCAATGGTCTGCGCCACATTCATTCCCCCAATGGCCGTGGCTATTACCTGCTGCACATCAGCAATATTGAGGCCATAGCGCGCCGCCTGTGCACGCTGAATATCCACCTTGATGTAACGCCCACCGGCCACCCTTTCGGAATACACCGAGGTTGTGCCGGGTACATCCTTGAGGATCTGCTCTAGTCGCTGCCCAATCTTCTGAATTTCTCGCAGATCCTCGCCCGCCACCTTGATGCCTACCGGCGTCTTGATACCGGTGGCCAGCATGTCGATGCGAGTCTTGATCGGCATCACCCAAGCGTTGGTTAGACCGGGGAATTTCACTAGCGCATCCAGCTCCTTCTTGAGCTTCTCCGTGGTCATGCCCTCGCGCCATTCCTCTTTGGGCTTGAGCTGAATAAAGGTCTCGATCATGGTCAGCGGAGCGGGATCCGTGGCTGTCTCGGCACGGCCGATTTTGCCAAACACGGTTTTTACCTCAGGCACTGTCGCGATCAGCTTGTCGGTCTGCTGCAACAATTCCCTGGCTTTGCCTATCGAGATCCCCGGATAAGTGGTCGGCATATACATCAGATCACCTTCATCCAGATCGGGGATGAATTCACTACCAATCTTGTTAACCGGCCAGATCCCAACGAGGAAAATCACAACCGCAATGGCAAGTGTAATTTTCGGAAAACGCAATACGGTTTTCAGCAGGGGCATGTACCCGGCAATCAGTAATCGATTAACGGGATTCTTGTTTTCCGCTACCACCTTGCCTCTGATGAAATATCCCATCAAAACCGGCACCACTGTGATAGCAAGCGCCGCACTGGCTGCCATGGCATAGGTTTTGGTAAAGGCCAACGGGCTGAACATCCGGCCCTCCTGGGCTTCCAGGGTGAATACTGGTACAAAGCTCACAGTGATAATAAGCAAACTGAAAAACAGCGCCGGACCGACTTCACTGGCTGACGCCGCCACGATTTTCCAACGGTTCTCTGGCGTCAAGGGCGTACGTTCCATATGCTTATGCATGTTTTCGATCATGACAATCGCGCCATCAATCATGGCGCCTATCGCAATCGCTATACCGCCTAATGACATGATATTGGCATTGAGACCTTGCCAATACATCACGGTAAAAGCCGTGAGTATACCTAGCGGCAGACTGAAGACCGCCACCAGTGAGGACCTGACATGAAATAGGAAAATGACACAGATCAACGCCACAATGGCGAGTTCTTCGGCCAGACTTTTCCACAAACTGTCAATGGCGCGAGATATCAGCCCTGAACGATCATAAACGGTTACGATCTCCACGCCATCGGGCAAACCCGCCTTGAGTTTTTCCAGCTTGGCCTTGACCCCATCAATGGTTTTCTGGGCGTTCTCACCGAAACGCATCACCACAATACCGCCCACCACTTCACCTTCGCCGTTCAACTCGGCGATGCCACGGCGCATTTGCGGCCCCAACTCGATATCCGCCACATCCTTGAGCAACAGCGGCGTACCGTTAACATCCAACCCTAACGGAATGTTGGCCAGATCATCGATACCCTGGATGTAGCCGCTGGCGCGCACCATGTACTCGGCTTCGGCCATTTCCACCACCGAGGCGCCCACTTCCTGGTTGCCGCGCTGGATAGCCATCTGGATAAGAGACAGGGGAATACCGAAGGCGCGCAGTTTCTCCGGGTTTACCTTCACTTGATACTGCTTGACCATGCCACCGAGCGCCGAGACTTCGGAAACACCCGGCACGGTTTGCAGCTCGTATTTCAGGAACCAGTCCTGCAGGCTGCGCAGCTGACTGATGTCATGCTGACCGCTGCGATCCACCAAGGCATAGAGGTAGACCCAGCCGACACCGGTGGCGTCCGGTCCCAGTTGCGGCCGGGCGCTGGGCGGTAATGTGGGCGCGACCTGAGACAGGTACTCCAGCACCCGGGAACGTGCCCAGTAGGCATCGGTATCCTCGTCGAAAATGACATACACAAAGGAATCGCCAAAAAAGGAATAACCGCGCACGGTAACCGCACCGGGTACCGACAACATGGCAGTAGTCAGTGGATACGTGACCTGGTCCTCCACCACCTGCGGCGCCTGCCCAGGAAAACTGGTCTTAATAATGACCTGTACATCGGACAGATCGGGAATGGCGTCCACCGGGGTGTTTTTCAGCGAATAGAGACCTATCCCCACCAGCATCAAAGTAGCCAGCAGCACGAAGAAACGGTTACCGACGGACCAACGGATTATCGATTCAATCATGATTGTGCTCCTTTTGATCGTGACCGCCGTGGTTCATGCCCTGGTGTTCGCTGTGCTCCAGCATCGACATATCACCGTGATCCATACCCTCGTGCTGACCGTGATCCATTCCTGCAGGCATGGCATCATTGCCTTGCTCATTGGGAATATGCACTTGGGTAATCTGGTATCCACCACTGTTGTTATTGGTGATCTGCACATGCAGGCGCATTCCCTGTTTGAGCGCATCCATGTCCACAGCCTCAGCGACGGTGAAATCCATGGTCATGGTGGGCCATTGCCAGTCCGGGATGGCCTCGTGCTCCAGGGTCACCATGCGGTGATCCGGCATCAGGCTGTCGATACGTGCGGCCACCCAGACTGAGCGGGAATCAGCGTCTGCCTTTACATCCATTGATTCGCCTTGCTGATCGCGCTTGGCCATGCGCTTGAAGTCCGACGTCTTGCTGGATTCCGAGTCGATCAGGAACTGAGCAGAGGTCACAATGCGTTCCCCTTCTTTGAGACCGGACAATATCTCTACCTGCCGCTCACCCACGCGGCCGACCTCAACGGCCACCGATTTGAATTTACCTTCACCCAGTGCCAGCACCACGCGCGCCTGGCTGCCGGTACGGATCAGCGCTTCTCGCGGGATTAACAGTGCTTCAGCCCCCGCCTGGGTCTCAATGACCATCTGCGCGAACATGCCCGGCTTGAGGAAGTCGTCCGGGTTGTCGAAATGCACCCGGATTTGCGCGGTACGTGTCTTGGCATTCAAAGACGGATAGACATAGTCCACCTGGCCCAACCAATCCCGACCGGGCAGGTAATCGAGCCGCATCCGCACCTGGTCGCCGGTCTTGACCAGGCTTGCCTGTCGTTCGAACACCTCACCGATCACCCAGATATGCTCCAGTTGGCCGATGATCATCAGACTCAAGCCAGGCTTGACGAACATGCCCTCACGCACCGCGAGATTGTCCAGTACCCCGGACTGCGGCGCGGCAACGGTGATGGTCTGGCTGACCTTGCGGGTTTTACGCAGCCGGTCGATATCTGCCCGCGGCACCTGCAATGCCAATAACCGTTCCACGGCAGCGCCGATCAACACCGGATTGTCGCGTTTCAACGCCAACAACAATTCCTCCTGGGCGTTGACCAGGGTGGGTGAATAGAGGGCGTACAGGGGGTCGCCCTGTCTGACCGGATCCCCGGCGGCCTTGACATGGAGCTTCTCGATCCAGCCTTCCACGCGCGGGCTGATATGCACCAGCCGGTTCTCATCGTATTGCACGTAACCGACGGTTTTGACATCCAGATTCAGAGACCCGGACCCAACCGTGGCGGTGCGCACGCCGAGATTGTTGACGACCTCGGGCGATATCTTGACGGTGCCGGCTTCATCCTCTCCGGCGGATTTCTCGTACACAGGGATCAGATCCATGCCCATGGGCGATTTGCCAGGCTTGTCGCGCTTGTAGTTGGGATCCATGGGCGCCACCCAGTAAAGTGGCTTGCGTTCACCGCCGGTTGCTGTCATATCCCCCTCATCGGGGTTGCCGAGTAACCAGACGCCGGATGCGCCGAGCAGCGCGCCGACGGCCGTGCCCAGCAAGGTTTTGGTGAATGTATTCATGTTGAACCCCTTTAAAACGGTTTCGCCGGCCGTGCATCGTCGAACGACGCCTGGGCGAGTAGGTAATTGATTTGGGCGATGGTCTTCTGCCGATCCACGTCAATGGCGAGCGCGTCGACCTTGGCATTCAATTCGGCAATGCGGGCACGCACGGCTTCGGCGAAGTCACCGTCGTCGTTGTTGTAGGCGGTCAGCGAAGCTTTTGCCTGCTCAGCCATTTGCGGCAGCAGCTGATCGGCGTATAACGCCTGGCGTTCATCGAGACGCGCCAGTTGCACGCTCGCGGTTTCCAGTTCCGCCATCAGCCGACGACCAAGCAAGTGCTTTTCGGTTTTGATGGCCTCGGTTCGATTGACGGCGGCGCTGACTTCCTTGTCCTGCCGGTTACCGGTGAAAATGGGCAGGTCGAAGTTCACGCCTATGGAGAGCAGATCCGCCCGGTCGCGCCCCATGGGATCGTTGTCGCGATAGCCGTATTGGGCTGTCAGGCCCCATTCGGGCTTGTATTTCTGCTTGGCCAGATCAACACCGGTTTGCGTGGCATCGATACGCTGATCCAGCGCCCGCAACGCGGGATGATGACGGATCCATTCGTAGCGCATATGCACGTTGGCGTACTCAATGGTCGGTGCCGACAACGGCCTGGAAAGAGACTGTGTCGGTAGTACCGGAGCCAGAGGGACAGTGGCAGGCGCGCCGATCCATTCGGACAGGAGCTTCTGTGCGGCTTGCTGTTGCTGCCTGAGCACCGTCAGGCGATCGGACAGTCGTGTCAGTTCTAGTTGTGCGCGGATCACGTCCTGCTGGCGCGCCCGGCCCAATGCCGAAGAATAACTGGCCTCGGCGACATCCACCAGTTGCTCAAACAGTGCGCGATCCTGTTCGATCAGCCGGATACTCTCCTGCGCCTTGAAGACCTCCAGCCACAACTGGCTGACCGTAGCGCCTACCTTGGCCCGACGATCCAGCCTTAGTAAGGGATGCTGCTCGGCTAGCTGCTGCTTTTGTCGGCGGGTGAGCGACAGACTGTCACCCCGGGGAAACATTTGGCTGATCCCCACCGACAACTGAGTCATGCCTTCCTGATTGATGTCAAAAGAATCAACAGGGAAACTGCCGGCCATCAGGCTCATTCGGGGATCCGGCAAAGTCGCCGCGGCAGTCGCTTCATCATTGAGGGCCTGCTGAGTGTACTGGCTACCGGTGAGCCAGGGATCGGTATCTATGGCGAGGGTTATCGCCTCGTCCAGCGTCAGGGTCTCGGGAAGGGATTGCGCAAAGGCTATGACACTGCCTATACCGAGCGGCAGGATAAAAAGCATGGTGACGAATATTTTCATGGCTGCGCTTCCGGTTGTTGGAGTGGCTGAACCTGTTGAGCCGCGCTCTCGACACTGGCAAACACTTCAGTGCTGCCGTCTTTTTTCATCAGCAGAACCCGGTATGGCATGAACTTGTCACCCACCTCCATACCCGGACTGCCAACGGGCATGGCGGGCACTGTCAGCCCAATCCCGTCGGCTGGCGGATTAGCCAGAAACTGATGAATATAGCGGGCCGGGATATGCCCCTCAAAGGCATAGCCTTGTGACGACACCGCTGTGTGGCAGGAACGCAGGTTGTTTGCGATTCGATAGCGATCCTTGATGGCGTCCAGATTAGCCGGGTGTTCGACACTGGCCTCAAAGCCCTCGGCTTCAAGGTGACCTATCCATTTTTTACAGCAGCCACAGGTAGGGCTTTTGTAGACGGTAAGCGTTTCAACTGCACCAGCGGATGGGTCAGATGTTTTTGGGTTTTTAGGCCCATCATTACAGGCCGCGATCAAGGGCAGCGTCAACAGCCCCAACACCAAGCCCGTTAATTTAAATCGATACATAGTTGCCTCCGAAGACAATTGAATATTTGCCGCTAATGGTGCCCGGCGTCATCGGCGTCGCGCGCGGTCAGGATCTGGTATTGCTGCGGCGACAACTCGGGTAGGCGCTGCAGGAACGCCACCATGTTCCAGATGCGCTGATCGTCATGACCCGGCCCCCAGGCCGGCATCCCGGAAGCCTTGATGCCATGTTTAATAATCCAGAATTGTCGCTTAATGGCCTCGTCATCATTATCAGTGTCACCGGCATGCTCATGCCCATGCCTATCACCCGTCAGTGTTAGATTGGGCGGCGCGGGATACAGCCCCAGGGTAAAATCACTTTCGGTCTTGCCCGGTTTGAGATGGCAGCCGGTGCACATGTCGTTGTAGTCGGCGCCGCCTGCCAGCAAGCGCTCGGACGAATTCAGGTCGGCCGGCACCTCGATGTCGTTTGATGCGCGGGCGATGGATCGCTCGCGCAGGGTTTCCAGCGTCCAATAAGTCAAGTCGTTGTGATGGTCATCGGCTCCCATTGGATAGAGACCCGAATAGAGGAACCCCACACCGGTCACAGCCGCCACGCCTGCCGCAACGGCGAGGCATTTAAAGCAGGACAAAAACTTAAAGGACGTCATGTTATCTCCTCAGGAATGGCTACCCGTTATTTTTAGTGTTGGTGTTTGGCCGGCTTTTTTTCATCGGCTTTCTCGTCATGGTTACCGTGATCGGTATGGCCTTTGTCCCCATGAGCTTCATGCGATCCTTCTTCATCCTTGTGCATGGCCTTCATGCATTTTTTCATCATGGCCTGCATAACCGGATCTTTCATGTCCATTTTGGAATGATCCATGTCTTTCATGGCCGCACAGTCCGGCGCCTGCGCCTCCTTCATGTGTTCCTTGGGATCGTGGGCCTGGGCTGACAGGGCAAGCAATAATGCCGGCAGGGCGACGAAATAGCTGAGAGATTGGCGTTTCATAATGTGACTCCTAGGTTGTGTTAAAAACATAAGCCGTTTGATTAAAACCAGAACCGGATCCCGGCGACGTACCGGGTATCCTTGGTGGCATCGCCGTTGGCCCGCGCCTGATCGGCGGTGGCGCCAAAGGTGCCGTTCCACTCGACACCGACATAAGGGGCGAACTGGCGTGAAAACTCGTAGCGCAATCGCAGTCCCAGGGCGACATCGGACAAACCGCTACCCAGTCCGTTAACCGCATCGTCTTTGCCATAGGCGGTCAGTTCAGCCCGAGGCTGTAAAATCAGGCGCTGGGTGAGTAGCAATTCGTATTCCGCTTCCTTCATAGCTAATCCATAAGCAGCTAAACCACGATGTAACCCTCCTATGGTTCTTGCCGTATTTACACAGAGTATATGGAAAATAACCTGACTTGAGCCTGACCTGAAAATGACATTTATGTCAGAGATCGGGGTTGGGCCATCCGTCACTACAAAACGCACCGAGATACTTCTGAAATAAAAGCGAAGGGTTATGTTCCTTACAGAATTGTAATGAAGATCGCCTGAACGGGGTCAGTTCATGTCGGTCGTATTTCATGTGGGCGACTCTTGAAGGAGCTCTCAAGCAACTATGTTTAACGATGGAACAACGATTCCGGAGAACGCAATGACTAATTCCATGTATCAGTCCTGTATCCAGGCATGTTGGACATGTGCTCAGGCATGCGAGCGGATGGCAGCGTAATTCCTGGCCGCTGCCCTGTGGTTGCGGAGCTCCAGGGCAGCAATGTCGTCATCTACTCCATTTTTAGAGGTAATTGAACCTCAAACGTGGTTGCCTCCGTTGTGGAGAACGCTCTGATCTTCCCGCCGTGGGCTTCGATAATCGATTTCGTGATGGCCAAGCCCAGCCCGGCACCTTCGCTGCTACGTTGGCGGGATGCGTCGAGCCTGTAGAATCGTTCAAAAATATGATTCAAATGCTCTTCAGGTATAGGTGGCCCTGGGTTCTGTATGCGGATTCTTACGCTACCGGAGTTCACTTGAAGGGTTGTGGTTACGCTCTGCCCCTCTGGCGTATGCCGGACTGCATTGGACAGCAAGTTACTCAAGGCGCGACGGATCATTAGTCGGTCGCCATGGACATGAACTTGCTCTCCGGTATTTTCTAACAGCACCTCCCGCTCTTCTGCCCAGGCGCTGAAATAATCGAACAGGTTTCTCAGCTCTGACTGAAGATCGATATCGACCAGTTCCGGTTTCAGCAGCTGATTATCAGCCTGAGCCAGAAAAAGCATGTCACCGACCATCTTGGCCATGCGATCATATTCTTCGAGGTTTGAATACAGCACTTCCCGGTACTGCTCCACGCTGCGCGCCTGGGTTAGCGCTACCTCAGTATGGGTTCTCAAATTGGTAATGGGTGTGCGCAGTTCGTGCGCGATGTCACCGGAAAAATCCGATAGGCGTCGGAATACATCTTCAAGCCTGCCAATCATTTCATTGAAGGAAATCGTCAGCTCTACCAACTCGGCGGGGACGGATCGCGGTTCAAGGCGAAAATCCATCTGATCAGACCTGATGCGTCTCATCTCTCGGCTGATACGTCGAATAGGAGCGTGTCCCTGGTAAACCGCGAACCAGGTTGCCAGAAGAACTATCAAGCACGCGGCAAGGGTGACAATCCGAAGGTGGTTCCGAAAGCCGTCCAGGTAATGCAGATGAAAGTCGATTCCTGTGGCGACCGCGAGTCTGAACCTGGCTTTGCCTTCAAGCCTGTCTGATTCAATCCACAAGACCGCACCACGAAAGGCTTCTTGATGATCATTCCAGCTCTCAACCGTATCGATAGTGATTTCTTCTACAGGTCGGGCAGTGCGGGCGAACGTGTCCAGATTGAAACCCGGTGTTGAGTAGATCAATGACCCGCTATCGGTACTGATTCGGTATTGGGCGTTACGATGGCCTGTTACCACGCTAGCGAGACGCTGATGCAGTTCGTCGGCGGGTATATCGGCCGGTACGGTCGCGAGGAGGTATTGCAACGCCTGAACTACTGAATTGAGCTCATCCACATCCTGCTGGACGAAATGATTATTGATAGAGCGCTCCATCATCCAGCCAAAGGTGAGGAGAACAGCGGTTATCACAGCGCCAATGGAGACGGTGAGTCTAACGACCAGAGATAGCGGGCGTCTTTTCATGGGCTAGCCTGGCTGTGTCACGTCAAGCATATAACCCATGCCGCGTACGGTATGAATCAGCTTTGGTTCAAAATCATCATCGATCTTCGCGCGCAGCCGCCGGATAGCAACATCGATGACATTGGTGTCACTGTCAAAATTCATGTCCCACACCTGGGAAGCGATCAATGAGCGTGGTAACACTTCCCCTTGGCGCCGCACAAGGAGTTCAAGTAGGGTGAACTCCTTGTTGGTCAAGTTGATCCTCACGCCATGTCGCTGTGCGCGACGGCGAGGTATATCCAGCATCAGGTCAGCCACCTGGAGTTGATCCTGAAAAACCGGCGCAGCACCGCGCCGTAACAATGTACGTACTCGTGCCAGCAGCTCCGAAAAAGCAAAAGGCTTGACCAGATAGTCGTCCGCTCCCAATTCCAGACCCTTGACCCGGTCTTCTACACTGTCCCTTGCGGTGAGAAATAACACAGGCGTGGTGGATCTGGCCTCTCTCAATGACTGCATAATTCGCCAGCCATCCACATCAGGCAGCATTACATCAAGGACAATCAAGTCATACGAGCCGGTAAGCGCCAGGTGGTGACCATCGAGCCCGGTCCGGGCGAGATCTACCACAAAGCCGGATTCCATGAGGCCCTGCCGGATATAATCCCCAGTTTTCACTTCATCTTCTACGATGAGAATCTTCATCGTTCCACTCCGCTCTACAGTTCAGGCCAAGGAAGCCAGTCCATTTCATTGTCGTCAATATCAATTTTATAGTCTGAAATCTGCCCACAACATGACCAGAAAATGACAAATATGTAATGTTGGTGGCCGGAAGCTAGGTTATATCGGTGAGAAAAGCGTTGTTCGCATAACATGACTAAAATGTAATGCTTGCGGGAGCAGTCTGGTCATCTTTAACTACTAAGCTTATGGCATCATGATTCATGTAATCTCCTCCTTTAAGAAGCCGCAAAAAACGCGGCGCAAACTGCCTGCTTATTTGAAAAGGTGCTTATCCATGGTTCACGATAATTCTGAGTCTCATTGTCATCACCATACACCCTCCCACACGGGCTCAGGGCTTACAGACCCGGTCTGCGGCATGGGTGTAACGGCAGACTCTGCCCAGCATGTTGAGCATGCGGGTAAAACTTACTACTTCTGCAGCACCAAATGCATGAATAGATTCCAGCATGACCCTGAGAAGTTTCTTTCACCAACCCCGCCACCTCCCTCGGAAGCGGTCAAAGGCACAATTTATACGTGCCCGATGCATCCGGAAATACGTCAGGACAACCCCGGAACCTGCCCTAAATGCGGCATGGCACTTGAACCCCTGATGCCCAGTCTGGAAGATGACAATCCCGAGCTGGACGATTTTTCCAGGCGATTCTGGTGGACATTGCCTTTTACCGTCATTGTCACGGTGCTTGCCATGTTTGGGCCACAGCTTGGCTGGTTCGAGATGGCGACGCAAACGTGGATAGAGCTTGTACTGTCGCTTCCCGTGGTGCTGTGGGCCGGACAGCCGTTCTTCGTACGGGGTTGGCAATCAGTGGTCAACCGCAGTCCCAACATGTGGACGCTCATCGGCTTGGGTACCGGTGCCGCCTTCGTCTACAGCACGCTGGCAACCGTAGCTCCCGGTATATTTCCGGAAACATTCATGTCCATGGGGCGTGTGGCGGTTTATTTCGAAGCCGCAGTGGTGATCATTTCCCTTACGCTGTTTGGTCAGGTGCTGGAGCTTCGCGCGCGTTCCCAGACATCCGCTGCCGTCCGGTCATTGCTCGGTCTGGCGCCCAAGACGGCCCGCCGTATCAATGCAGACGGAACAGAAGAAGATGTACCGCTGACGCATGTGCATGAAGGTGATCGTTTACGCGTACGTCCCGGTGAGAAAGTTCCTGTCGATGGCATTGTTGAAGAGGGTGCAAGTTCTCTCGATGAATCCATGTTGACTGGTGAATCGTTACCCATCAGCAAGCGCCCGGGTGACAAGGTCATAGGGGCAACGATGAACACCTCTGGTGCACTTGTGATCCGGGCGGAGAAAGTCGGCTCGGCCACTGTGTTGTCACAAATTGTCCAGTTGGTGGCTCAGGCCCAACGCTCTCGGGCGCCGATGCAACGGATGGCTGATTTGGTGGCGGGTTACTTTGTCATGGCGGTGGTAGCCATCGCCATCCTCACCTTGGTCGTGTGGGGCATGTTCGGCCCGCAGCCAAGCTGGGTCTATGGCCTGATCAATGCGGTCGCTGTTCTGATCATCGCTTGCCCTTGTGCGCTGGGGCTCGCAACGCCCATGTCAGTCATGGTTGCTACCGGACGAGGCGCAACCCAGGGTGTTCTGTTTCGTGATGCAGCAGCAATAGAAAATCTGCGCAAAGTCGATACGCTCATCGTAGACAAGACCGGCACCTTGACAGAAGGCCGACCCGCATTCGATCAGGCTGTTTCCGCTGGCGAGTTGGACGCCGATGAAATCTTGCGCCTGGCTGCCAGCCTCGATCAAGGCAGCGAGCATCCTTTGGCTGACGCTATTGTCAGCGCTGCGCGCGAACGTAATTTGGTGCTCAGCCCAGTGGACGACTTTGACTCGGGTAGCGGCATAGGCGTACGGGGCAAGGTTGAAGGCAAAACACTGCTGTTGGGCAACACTGCGTTCATGCAGCAGGATAACGTCAATGTTGATGGCCTGGCTGCCACCGCTGAGGGATGGAGGACAAAGGGTGCGAGTGTGATGTACCTGGCGGTTGACGGCACACTGGTCGGCCTACTCGCCGTTTCCGACCCCATCAAACAGAGCACCCCTGAAGCGGTACAGGCGCTCAAGGCCGCGGGAATCAGGGTCATCATGGCTACTGGTGACGGTATTTCAACGGCAAAAGCGGTCGCCGAACAACTAGGCATAGACGAAGTTCATGGCGAAGTGAAACCGGCCGACAAGCTGAATCTGGTTGATAAGCTTCAATCAGAAGGTTGCATCGTTGCGATGGCGGGCGACGGCATCAACGATGCCCCGGCACTGGCCAAGGCGAATGTCGGTATCGCTATGGGAACCGGGACGGACGTAGCGATGAACAGTGCGCAAATCACCTTGGTAAAAGGAGACCTGCGGGGTATCTCGATTGCCCGGGACCTGTCAAACAAGACTGTTCTCAATATGAAGCAGAACCTTGGTTTTGCGTTCATTTATAATGCGTTAGGCGTTCCACTGGCTGCTGGCGTCCTGTACCCGTTTGCCGGGTTGCTTCTATCACCCATGTTTGCAGCCCTGGCGATGAGTCTGAGTTCAGCGTCCGTTGTATTCAACTCGCTGCGGCTTCGTGGTTCGGTTTAAGCTGGATACGTCGAGGGGGTAGCGGAAAATGGCGAGTCTCTACTCGCCATTTTTCTTCGGTTTTTCTAGCTATAAGAAAGTACCCCGTATCGCACACCCTGCGTCATTGATGACGCAGGGTGGTTTGTTTCTGCGCCTGTAGAACCTCAGCTGGCCAGGTACTTTTGATGTAAGCCAGCACCGCGACAATATCTTCATCAGTCAAAATATTTCGGTATGCGGGCATATCGCTTTCGTAGTCGGGCGGTGCGGTTCTGCCGGGTACCAGGCCATTTTTCACCATATCCACCAGCATGGCATCCGAGTGGTGCCACGTGTGCCCGGTTTGATCATGGGGCGGGGCAGGTAATCTCCCATTGGGTAGACGTTGACGCCAGTTTTCCTGCCCTTGCAGCGACTCTCCATGACACACCGCGCAATGTATTGTGTAGATGGACTGGCCAAGCGTGACCTGATTCTTATCGGCTGGATCTATAAACTCGGGTCCAGACACATGTGTGGCCGTATAAAGGAAGGCGACGGCGCCAACTATCGCAACGCCGATCGCTCCGAAGACTTGATTTCTTCCAGGCATCTATCTATCTCCGATGACTTCGACTGTGCCTACCATCCCCGCCTCGGTATGGCCTGGAATGAGGCATGCAAAATCAACCTTGCCCGGCTGATCAAACTGCCACACCAGACCGCCTACCTTGCCTGATTGTAGAGTAATCATGTTCGGCTCTTCGTGTTCCATACCAGGTGCTGCCAGCATTTCAGCTGCATGCGCCTTGAGCTCTTCTATTGAGCCAATCACCATTTCATGCGGCACCTGTCCTACGTTCTTGATAAAAAAACGAACTGTTTCGCCCGCTTCAACCTGGATATTGCTGGGAGTGAAGTGCATGTGGTCATCCATGATGATGTCAATCGTCCGGGAAACGTTCGCCGGATCGCCGGGCTGACCCACTGTAGAAGTAGCGTGCGACATGGTCGGCATGTCATGTCCGTGCATGTCGTGCCCGGAGTGGTCAACTGCTGCGATAGCAAAGGCTGGCAGCAGACTGAACGCGAGAATGGTAAAAGTCTTTTTCATAGTGAATGCTCTCCAAGAGTCGATTAGTGGGATAGCTGATAGAACTACCCAGTTAAAAAGCCGTTGTCAGAAGCGGAAGCTCAGGCCAGTCACAAAGCGGGTTTCCTGTCTGGACTCTCCCGCTGCCCGGGCGTAATCCGCTGTTTTACTGAATTTGCTAGCCCATTCCACACCAACATAAGGGACCAGCTGTCGAGTTATTTCGTATTTAACGCGTAATCCAGCAGTACCATCGGTCAAACCACTGCCGATTCCCCAGCGCTCATCGTCTTTGCCATGAAAGTTCACTTCCATCCGCGATTGCAAGTAGAGCTTCTGGGTTAGTCTGATGTCGTATTCCGCTTCCAGGGCCAGGGCAGTACGTCCGCTCGGGCCGACGTAAGCGGTTGCATCTACTTCAAACCAATAGGGCGCCAGTCCTTTGAAGCCGAATGCCAGCCACTCTCGATTCGGCGCGCCGTCTGCATGGTCAAACCGAAAACCAAGCTCGGTATCCCAAAAGGTAGAAACTGCATGGCGCCATAGCAGTTGCGTCTCGGACTCCTGTAGCTTACCGCCAGCCACGTCACCTTCTGCCTTGATCACAGCGCGGTTATAGGTGCTGCCATACCAGGCCTCGCCCTCATATGCTGCCATACCAGGCCTCGCCCTCATATGCCGCCCATTCCTCGCCTCGCGCCTTGACGTACTCCAACCGGTCGAAGTAAACGGAACCGAAGTTATGCATGTCCGACATGATTAGCGCATCTGCTGGGGGTAGAGCATATTGACCCGCATTGCGCACATAGCCATCGGAGTAGGCATCGGGATCGCGAGCATCTGCCGGGGCCGAACCGCCTTGCATCTGCATATCGCCGTGATCCATTTCGCCACTGCCGTGATCCATACCTGACATTGAGCCATGGTCCATACCTGTCATGTCCATGGAACTATGATCCATATCCGACATGTTCATGGTTCCATGATTCATGCCAGCGGCCTCCGCAGGTACGCTGGACTCCGGCGCGACAGGCATGTGGTCTGCGTGTCCTGCATGTTGGGTTTGCCCATAGGCAAAAACGGGCATCACAGCTCCTGTAGCCATCACTGCGGCAAGGAGTTTCTTTTTCAAGGGATTGTTCATGATCCGGATGCCTGATGTGTTAAGCGTTGTTTTCATGCCACCACCACTTCACGGAACATCCCCGCATCCATGTGCAGCATCAGGTGGCAGTGCCACGCCCATCGCCCAAGCGCATCAGCTGTCACGAGAAAGCTGATGCGCTGAGCAGGCTGCACAGGAATTGTGTGGCGTCGTGCTAGAAACTGTCCGTCAGGCGTTTCCAGTTCACTCCACATGCCGTGCAAATGCATGGGGTGTGTCATCATGGTGTCGTTATGCAATATGATCCTGACCCGCTCGCCGTACTGAAAACGCACCGGCGTCGATTTCCCATACTCAACACCGTCGAACGACCAGCTATAGCGCTCCATATTCCCAGTCAGATGGAGTTCGATCTCACGCTCTGCACCGCGCGGATCCATCGGGCCGCCGACGGTATGCAAGTCGGCTAGCGTGAGTACACGCCGCCCATTATTGCGCAGGCCGATGCCTGGGTCGTCCAGGTTGGTACGCGGCATATCGACTCGCATATCAATACTGGCCCCGTATTCGGTCCTGGCGTGGCGTACTTCGGTACTGGCACCAGCCGCTGCCATTGCGCCATGATCCATCCCCGCCATATTGCCGTGGTTCATCCCAGCCATACTGCCATGATCCATGGCACCACCATGACTCATACCCGCCATGCCACTACCCATGGCGCCCATCATATCTCCCATGGAAAGCCATTCGACTGGATCAATCGCCGGGACTGGCGCTTCGAGACCGGCATGCGTAGCCAAGGTACCGCGCGCGTAACCTGTGCGATCCATGGCTTGGGCATAGATGGTGTACGCATCACTCTTCGGCTGCACCAGAACGTCGTAGGTTTCCCCTGGTCCAAACCGGAACTCATCAACGGTTACTGGCTCCACATTCACGCCATCGGCTTGGACTACAGTCAATTCAAGGCCAGGGATGCGGACGTCGTAGAAGGTGTTGGCGGCGCCGTTGATGAAGCGCAACCGTACACGCTCACCGGGCCGAAACAGGCCCGTCCAGTTACCTGCCGGGGTAGTACCATTCATCAGGTAAGTCAGCACATCGGCGGACAAGTCGGCCAAGTCCGTGGGACTCATCCGCATTTCATTCCACATCTTGCGCTTATCAATTGCTGCTTTCAGTCCTGTGCGCGAGGCATCCTGGAAGAACTCTACTGCGGTAGGCTGGTTGTAGTTGTAGTAGTCCCCCTGCATCTTGAGCTTGGCCAGAACCCGCATTGGGTCCTCATCAGTCCAGTCAGACAGCTGCACAACGTACTCACGGTCTGCGCATATGGGGTCGGTTTGAGCCGGATCGATAATGATCGCACCGTAGACCCCCGTCGCCTCCTGCATGCCAGAGTGCGAGTGGTACCAATACGTACCGCTTTGCTGCACTTTGAACTGGTAGGTGAAGGTCTCGCCAGGCTGAATGCCTCGAAAGCTGATGCCCGGTACGCCATCCATTTCAAATGGCAGAATGATGCCGTGCCAATGAATAGATGTGGTTTCCTTCAGCCGGTTCGTCACTCGAATGGTGATGGTATCGCCTTCACGCCAGCGTAATGTTGGAGCTGGCAGTGAGCCGTTAATGGTCGTGGCTATGCGGGGGTTGCCCGTAAAGTTGACAGCGGACTCACCTATCTCTAGATCGAACTGGGTACCGCTCAGAATATTTGCCGTACCCGTTTTCGTGCCCGCAGCTGATAGCAGGCCTGTAGCGCGCGCCAATGGAGAAAGGGCCAGCAATACACCACCGGCTGCCAGGCCTTGAACAAAACGGCGTCGAGACAAACCCGGGTTAAGAATGGGGAGTTCAGTTAAGTGTTTCACGCAATGAGAATCCTTTATCAGGTAGTTCGATGACTCAATGAGATACGCTGGGACTGGACCATCGGCAGCGGTTACTTGACTCTAGTCAAATAGAGCTGTCGCACGCGTGAAGCCTGCATTACTTTTCTGTAATCCCGGCGTCAGGAATACGGGGCGTATTCAGAGAGGAATAGCGCTGTCGAGTGAACGGATGAATTTTTTAGGTGATTGAAAACCAATCACTTGAAAATCGATTTCCATGCCTTCCCGATCATAAAAGATGATGCCAGGCGGCCCAAAAAGCCCAAAGCGTCGAAGTAATGCCTGATCCTCCGCATTATTGGCGGTCACATCTGCTTTCAACAACAATACATCTTTGAGGCGTGCTTTGACCCGCTCATCACTCAAGGTAAAGCGCTCCATCTCATGGCAGGAGACACACCAGTCCGCCCAGAAATCGAGCATGACATAGCGCCCTTCAGCCGCCTGGATTTGAGATTTAGTGCTTTATTAAACCGTCCGTGAAAACGGGGTAGAACCCCTTAACAATTATCAACTACGAAGAAAAGAGGTCTCCAGCCGGAGCCGGTACCTCATCAACCAGCTCAATGGCTGTTATGAATGGCATCATTTTATCTCTGGCATCAGGCCGAATAGTACCTGTATAGGATATGTATTTTTGGCTGACATCGTCTTTAAGGATTGGATCAAAAACAATCGCGGAGCTGACGAGAAATCGCTGCTGATTACAGACTTTTCCATTGGCTATCGGTCTTAGCAAGAGGGTCAGTTCTGAGCGAATTAGCCCATCAAATTCACCATAACCACTAATATCGATTGGTTTGCCCCGGTTAATATTTGGCTTTTTAATTTCAAACCTTGAAAAGCTGACCTCCTGGCCATTCTGATCGAATGCAATCGAAAAGTTTCCATTGATATCACGACCGCCATTGCGGGCTAAAAATTGGTTGGCACACTCATCAATGGTATGCATTTCATCATGAATGTCTGAATTGATATTTTCAGGTAAATCAAAGTCAATCTGCGACAACAAATCAGGCGCAACGATTGAATGCATTAGAGTTTTTGAGTACGTCTGAAACCGCTCAACCAGTGAGTCCGTAAGATCCTCGCCGAACAATTCAAAAATGACCATGCTGTTCAGTTTCTCACTCTGATTCCCTGAATCAACACACGGGACCTCCGGCGCATAATCAATACTGAGATCGGTTTTTTCATGATGCGATTTGATCAGATTTTTCAGCGATGAATCTAAAAATTTTATCAACGACCTAACCGAACCGTTGGCAACAGTCATTTCATTCAGCCTGACATACTGAGATGAGCCTGGTTGAAAACTAGCCGTCAAACCAGGATATCTGATAGAAAAAACCAATGATTTCTTTATTCCCGGGTTAGTAATTCTACTCACCATAAACAGCCCATCCAGTGATTGATTTCATGGGAAAGCTATTCCAGTTTTTTAATGTTGACAAGCATTTTTTTTCAAAAAATATGAAAAAAATTGTTCTTTGTCATACCTGGGTATACATACAGAAAAGTTTAATTAAGGTGCGAAAGTTTGCGTATGTATACCAATATACGGAAAAGGTTAAAAATATTATAAATATGGTTTTATGAACAAAAAGTTAATCCTTGTACTTACAATATACATTATCAATTAAATAAATTTTTACCTATATATTATTTTTTCGAGCAGGAAAATATCGGCAAGAATAAAGTCTTGTATAAAGGGTAATATATCGTAAACCTTGATTAATATTGCTCAATTGGTAACAGCAAAGAGAACTCCCTGCGTAAATTTCCGGTTGTGCGTTTTTCTGCAGGCCAGTTGCGCTGCTGCTCTAACACCCACACCTGCACTGCACGAAAATTGTTATAACGGCGACTAACACCCAGATATCGGGCCAGCCCATACCCAGGCTGAATGTTGAAGCTGCGTATCAGCCACTCAGCCAGATCGTATGTCGAGGGTTACAACCAAGGTTGGCTGGTATTTTTGATCTTGGTATTTATAGGAATTTCCTTCGCCACCGAAAAACTGACACCCTATGATCGTGCGTTTAATGAACCGCAACAAGATCAGCGACGCGATCTGCTTCACGCCTTTATGAACGAGTCACTTAATGTTATTGGCGTTGCTGTACTCCCGTTATTTGGTGGCTTGCTGGTCTTGGCACCGATATGGCCTTCCGGGTGGCCGCTGGCTTTCCAGTTACTTTTGGCGATCCTCATTTCTGATGTTGGCATCACCCTGGCGCATTTTGCCAGTCATCGCCTCTCTTCACTGTGGCGCCTTCATGCCGTTCATCACAGCGTAAAGCGGCTATACGGTTTTAATGGTCTTATGAAACATCCATTGCATCAATTGATAGAAACCGTCGCAGGAACGACACCATTGCTCTTTGTAGGAGTGCCACAAAATGTCCTGATGTTGTTGGTGGTTGCAGTAGTGCTTCAGTTACTATTGCAGCACTCGAACGTGGCGTATTTTACTGGACCGCTGAGGAGGGTTCTCGCAATCAACGCGGTGCATCGTTTCCACCACTTAAATACGGCAGAAGAAGGCGATGTGAACTTCGGGCTTTTTACCACCTTGACGGATCGCTTGTTGGGAACGGCTTATTTTGACTCTGAACGAACGATCGGTACTAAAGATCTTGGTATCGCTTCAACGCCGAATTATCCAGCTGACTATTGGCAACAGTTGATGCAGCCTTTTCGACGGGACAAGACATGAGGTTATTTAGTAATTGATAAATCCGAGAACACGCTCCACATGCCACAGCGGGAGCGTGTTCTCCACTTACCTCATTCCTTTGTTGTTTTCATGGTCGCTGTTATCGCCTTCATCATGAACTTGATGATTCCTACTACCTATGGTACTCACAATAAAAATACATACCCCTATGAATATCGCTGTATCAGCCAGATTGAATGCTGGCCAATGAGAATAGCTCCAGTGAAAATCAAGAAAGTCCACTACCGATCCACGCCATACACGATCAACCAGGTTGCCCAATGCACCACCAAGCAGCATCGAATAGCTCGCCGCTTCAAGCCGGGTTGGACGCCGCCGCATTGTCCAAACCAACCAAACCGATACGCCAGAGGCTAATGCAATAAAGAAATAGCGTTGCCAGCCACCAGCATCAGCTAGCAAGCTGAATGCAGCCCCAGGATTCATCATGTGTACGATATTAAGAATTGAGTTAATCTCCACGCGCTCACCGTACTCTATCGTACGCTCAACGGCATACTTACTCGCCTGGTCCATCAGTAATATCAAACCGGAAAGACACAGCCAACCACAAAAGGTGTTTGTCGGGTTAGAGTTCGCCATGAAGTTAATTTTCTTTTCCTCCAATCGGTAGCGCTTGCTCGACAGGGGTGACGTATACCCAACCGGATATGTTGGGTCCGATTTTCCCGGTTTTGCGTATGATAGCCGTCACCTCATCCACCTGATTGTCATCACAGACCAGAGATAATTGTACTTCTGAGATAACCACGCCAGCTTCGGCAGAATAGGCCAATTCCCGCTCCCCGAGGGGCTTCAAAGTACCCTTGATGTCGAGTAGCGATAGGTTTTTGTAACCCGCGTCACGCAGTGCGTCGATGACATCAGCGGACCGAACGTGATGTATAAAAGCGGTAATTTGTTTCATGTGAATACTCCAAAAAAGTGTCGTCATTGCTGTTGGATGGATCGCGACAATCGGTTGGGTGCCGCGATCCTGAGGGTGTCACTGAGCGATCGGATCGCCGTTGTCATCAATCTCTTTTGGCTTTCGCCAAGCCAGTCGATAAAGGCCGGGAAGTACCAATAGAGTGAGTAACGTGGATGAGATAATGCCGCCGATGACTACCGTGGCCAGTGGTCTTTGGACTTCTGCTCCAGTGCTGGTGTTGAGTGCCATCGGCAAGAAGCCTAATGCAGCCACCAGAGCGACCATCAAAATCGGCCGCAATCTCAACATGGCGCCGCCCTGAATCGCCTGCTCGACGGATTCACCCCGATTGAGCTCATCTCGAAAGGCCGACACCATCATGACCCCCGTCAGTACAGAAACCCCGCATAAGGTAATAAACCCAACGCCGGCTGTGATCGAGAGGGGAATATCTCTTAACCACAAGGCGATAACGCCACCGGTCAGCGCCAGCGGTACGCCACTGAAGACCAATGCCGCATCTTTTGCCGAACCAAAGGTCATCATCAACAGTGCAAAAATCATCACCAAAGTGACGGGGACAAGCAGGCTTAACCGCTGCGAGGCCGATTGCAGTTGCTCAAAGGTGCCTCCATACTCCAGCCAATAGCCGGGCGGCAATTTCACCTGTTGCGCAACTTTGCCCTGAACTTCAGCCACAAAACCACCCAAATCACGACCGCGAACGTTCGCGCTGACAACCAGTCGCCGCTTGCCGTTTTCGCGAGAGATCTGATTAGGTCCAGGGGCCAGCGTGAGACTGGCCACTTCCCGCAGCGGTACGTAGCCGCCCTCTGGCAGCGGTATCGGCAAACGTTCCAACGCGCGCAAGTCGCCCCTTATGCCCTCGGCCACTCGCACCACTATCGAAAACCGCTGGTCGCCCTCAAAGATCAGGCCAGCCTCCTCACCGCCCGTGGCGGCGGCGACTACGTCCTGCACATCGGCGACATTCAAGCCATAACGATACATAGCTGAACGATCAGCATTAATGGACAGAATAGGCAAACCGGATACCTGTTCGACCTTGACACCTTCGGCGCCCTCGATGCCAGTCAATACCGCCGCGATTTCGCTGCCCGATTTAAGCAGCTGGTCCAAATCATCGCCGAACACCTTGATCCCGAGGTCTGATCGCACACCAGAAATCAATTCATTGAAGCGCAGTTGGATCGGCTGGCTGATCTCATAGGCATTTCCCGGCAACAACGTCAGTTTCTCACCAATTTCTTCCAACAGCTGCGCTTTGGTTTTATCAGGATCGGGCCATTCACTGCGATCCTTGAGCATGACATAGCCATCGGAAATGTTGGGCCCCATGGGGTCACTGGCAACTTCGGCCGTGCCGACGCGCGCGAAGTAGGTTTTGACTTCAGGGATTTCCAGAACCGCTTTTTCCAGTTGAAACTGCATATCCAGGGATTGAGTGAGACTGGTGCCGGGTATTCGCAGTGCCTGGACGGCAATATCGCCCTCATCCAGATTAGGGATAAATTCCGTCCCCATCCGCGTGGCCAGTGCGCCGACCAAAACCACAAAGATCAGGGCCGCAGACAATACGAGAACGCGAAACTTTAGCGCCCACGCCAAAACCGGGGCGTAAAACCGTTTGGAGTGGCGAACAATAAAATTGTCCTTCTCCTCGATATGCCCCGTCATAAACAGCGCCACGGCGGCAGGGACGAAGGTGAGTGACAGCACCAACGCAGACAGCAAGGCCATGATCACCGCCATAGCCATGGGCGTAAACATTTTGCCTTCCACGCCCGTCAAAGCCAGGATGGGTAAGTTCACCAGAATCACCACTAACACGCTGATCAAACTCGGCGCAAAAACCTCGCGGGTGGCCGCAAACACCGTTTGAAAACGCTCATCCAGTTTTAAGGTGCGCCCAAGATGATGCTGTCGCCCAGCCAAGCGCATGATACAGTTTTCGACAATGATCACCGCACCATCCACAATCAAGCCAAAATCGAGTGCGCCCAAACTCATCAGATTGGCGCTGACCTTGGTTTGCACCATGCCCGTCATCAACATCAACATCGACAATGGAATCACCATTGCGGTGAGTAAGGCCGCCCGGACGTTGCCGAGCATGATCAGGAGCACGACGACAACCAATACCGCACCTTCGGCCAGGTTGGCCTGCACCGTGGCAATGGTTTTATCGACCAGTACCGTACGGTTATAAACCGGTTCGGCAATCACGCCCTCGGGCAGCGTCTTATTGATCTCCAACAACTTGGCCGACACATCCTGGGAAACCGTCCGACTATTACCTCCCAGCAGCATGACGGCGGTACCCAATACAGTCTCCTCACCATCGCGAGTAGCGGCACCTGTGCGCAACTCTTTGCCGAATCCGACCTCGGCCACATCAGCCACGGTAATGGGTAACCCGGCTCGACGAGCGACGATGATTTTTTCGATCGCAGGGATGTCAGCCACCTGTCCGGGGGCGCGGATTAAATATTGCTCACCATTTTTTTCAATATAGCCAGCACCGATATTAGCGTTGTTTTTCTCCAGTGCCGCTACTAAATCATCAAAGCTGAGCTGGTAGGCCAGCAGTCTTGAAGGTTCCGGGGTGACGTGGAACTGCTTTTCAAAGCCGCCAATGGTATTGACTTCGGTAACACCTGGAACCAGGCGCAATTGCGGACGTATCACCCAATCCTGCAAGGTGCGTAAGGCCGTCGCATCATACGGCTCACCATTTTCCATCAAGGCGCCCGGTTTCGCATGCACCGCATAGTGAAAGATTTCACCGAGGCCTGTGGCAACGGGTCCCATCGCCGGATCGATTCCCGAAGGCATCTCGCTTTTCGCCTGCTGCAAGCGCTCGTTGATAAGATTGCGGGCAAAGTAAATGTCCGTGCCTTTTTCAAACACCACGGTCACCTGAGACAGGGCATAGCGTGATATCGAACGGGTACTCTCAACATAGGGCAACCCCGTGATCGCCAGTTCTACCAGGTAGGTAATGCGTTGCTCCACTTCCAGCGGTGAGTAGCCTGGGGCTTCTGTATTGATTTGCACCTGGACATTGGTGATATCGGGTACCGCGTCAATGGGTAGCTGCTGATAGTTCCAGACACCCAGGGCGCCCGTTACCAGCACCAGAAACATCACCAGCCAGCGGCGTGCGATGGAAAATTGAATGAGTTTATCGATCATCACACACTCCTTCGTTGAGCGGCGATAGAATGCTGCTCCGGCCGATGGAATCCAGAATGTCTTTCAGGGAGCTATTAATCATCATCGCCAACCTCCCCTTTACCCAATTCCGCTTTCAAAATAAAACTGTTTTTGCTGACATACACTTCATCTGCGGACAGACCTGCCACCACTTCGGTTAGCTCACCGTCGGTTCGCCCCAAAGTCACTGTACGTGCTTCAAAACCTTCCTCACCCCGAACAAAAACGACAGGGTTATCCTCGACGATTTGCAAGGCTTCGTTGCGGATCACCATTGGAGCGGCTATTTCGGCGCGGGTGATTTGCGCGTTGACAAAGAGACCGGGTTTCCAAATGCCATTCGGGTTGTCGATCAAAGCGCGCGCCATAATGGCCTGATTACCAGTTTGGCCAAGCGGCGCAATATAGATGATTTTTCCCTCTGCGATATGGGTCGAATCGAGACTGAGAATGCGAACCCACTGGCCTAATTCAACCTGAGCAACATCCTTGGGAAAAACCGACAGCTCCACCCAAACCGTTGAGAAATCCTGTACTACCAACAACGGGATATCCGTAGTGTGCTCGCCAGCGTTTGCATTCCGCTGGGTAACGGCACCATTGAGTGCGGATACTATCGAATAGGTTTTCAGACTTTCATTCGCTTCCACAGTCACCAGGGGTTCGCCTTTGCGAACCGGATCACCAACACTTTTTTTAACTTCCCGAATAACGCCGTCGAAGCGTGCCGTTACCGACTGTACACGCTCTGCGTTGGTGGCGACGACGCCATATACTGGCAAAACATCGCGGATGGTGCCCGAGGTAACGGTTGCCAGCGTAATGCCGGCATGTTTTATCTGCTCCTGGGTCAGCTCGACGTGGCCTTCTTCACCGTGCTCTTCCTCTCCGCCGTGACCCGTCTCGGCGAAAGTTTGTCCAGACAACAGGGTGATCGCAAAGCAACACGTAATTAGACGGATAAATGATTTTTTTAACTGGGTATTTGATTTCATTGTGGGGTTCCTGAAAATGTGTTGTCTTCGCCATACTGTGTCAAGGCCAAGGGCTCTGCTGTTAGCTGCTCAATTTCTGCACCATAGGTTAAGGCGGCTGCGGCCGCTTCGATCTGGGTGCGCCTGGCGCTCAATAATTCCTGCCGCGCGCTGACATAGTCGAGATACCCGTAGCGACCGCGTTGATAGGCCGCCTGAGTTTCTACCAGGGCCTGCTCAAGGGCGGGAATGATGGCGGTGCGCAGTGCCTCTACCGCGACAATGGCTTGTTTGCGGTTGTGAAAAGCCCGGAACAGTTGCGTGTGTAGATCCAGCAGCATTACATCGCGCTCTGCCAACACCTGATTTTTTTCGGCCAACGCGGTCGAAACGGCGCCGACATTTCGCTTGCCGGAAAACAACGGCATGCTGAAACCCGCTACCAACGCGGTGTCATCGGTTTCCTGCAAGCGACGAACCCCCACCGACCAACTGATATCGGCACTGGATTGGGTTTGAGCAAGGCGTATTTCTGCTTCTTTGAGGCGGGACTCTGCTGCGAATACTTCTATCGCAGGATTTTTTTCAACTTTGGCGTACAACAGGTCGAATGCCACGTCCTCGCCAAACTGGAATAGATCACCTTCCACTTTGTCAAAGTCCGGTGAGGTTACCCCCCACAGGGCAGACAACGACACTTTCAAATAAGCAAGCCGTTGCTGCTCCGAAAGCAAAGCGAGCTTCGCTTGCTCGGCAGCGGCCTGTGCCCGTTTGACTTCCGCCTCGGGTGTCGCTCCCGCCGTAGCCCGCTTTTTCACAATGCGTAAGCTCTCGCTCGCCAACTGGGCGGCCTCGCCAGCCAGGGTGACCTGCTCCTGTGCCGCTAGCACATCGACGTAACGGCGGGTGACTTCGCCCAATAAGGCCAAGGATTCCACCTGTCGGCTGGCATTGAGCACCGACCGACTGTGGGAGATTACGCCTTGCCGTGCCGCGCGCTTATCCCCCATTTCGATGACCGAAGACAGCGCAATGGTGAGTTCAGCACCACCTGCGCCGCTGAAGTCCCCAGTGCCCCCGACATTTTCAGCGTCAAATCCCAGCTCATACGCCGGTCTTAACCCGGCTGTTTCGGCCTGCCCTTGAAGGGCTGCGTAGCGGTAGGGAAAAACTTTCAAAGACGGGTTTTGTGACAGGGAGCGCTGCACCGCATTGGTCAGCGTGATCGTTGAGTCCCCAGGCTCGGCGCTAAGCCCCGACGAAGAAATGAAAAATAATAAACTGAACAGAATACATCGGCTTTTGATATTCCTCCGCCCCAAAGCGCCAGAACCCGGCGCAGTACGTATTGATAGCATATGGTAGATCCTACTTATTTAAGATAATTCAAACCGCGCGTTGCAACGATAACGGCAACACAGAAAAAACATAATCGGTAAAATCAGGCGATTGGAGGGCGGTACAGCGACGAGGATGGGGCCTCGGGAATGAGGGCTTGAGAGTCGTTATGCAACGAATGTTTATGCAAAAAGTTTGGGTGAGTCAGGTTACCGGATAAATAGACATGGCAATGGCAGCCATGGTGATGGCAATGAAACAGGCAGTCAGTGGACATATTCTGATCAGTGGGATCAGTAGCGGTCGAGCTATCCAGTACTCCCGATGATGAGCCATCGATGAAATCAGAGGAATAAGGGGCTGTATCCGAATAATTAATGGGATGCACGTCAGCCATAGCTGTCACTGATTGCAGTGCAATCAAGAGTAACAGCAGATAAGACAGTGCTTTTCGACTCATAAACCGAATATAACCCCAATGAAATGGAATAGGCTGCAAAGCAGTCCACCCTTGATTACGGATTCAATCCCCGATTGTCCCAGCGCCTTTCGTTTACCTGTTATCCGCTTATCAAAGCGAGCCAGGTCGAGGATTTTTATTGGCGAGTTATCAAAAAAAGACCATTGCTTGTTGTTCATATTGTGCTCGGCTCAGGACTTGAGCTGCAAGATACGGCGCGCACCATTCAACACAATCAAACCGATGATAAGGCCAATCACCAAGTCTGGATAACGTGAGCCCGTCCAGGCCACCAATCCACCGGCAAGGATCACCCCTAGATTGGCAATCACGTCATTGGCGGAGAAAATCCAGCTGGCTTTCATATGGGCGCCGCTATCCCGGCTTTTGGCAATCAACAGCAGACAGGTCACATTGGCCGCCAAGGCAACAAGCCCGAAGCTCATCATCAAAGTGGAAACCGGTTCACTACCCAATACTAATCGCCTTACCACCTCGCCCAAAGCGCCCAAGGCGAGAATGATCTGAAGCCAACCGGAAAAATGGGCTGCACGCAACTTCATCCGCACACTGTGCCCTACGGCATACAGCGCCACGCCGTAGACGGCGGCATCAGCGAACATATCCAGGGAGTCCGCAATCAAACCAGTGGATTGCGCCCACCAGCCGACAGTAATTTCAATGACAAACATGATGCCATTGATTGCCAGTAGCCACTTGAGAATGCCAGCTTCTCTTTCTGCCTCCTGTTTTGCAGACGCCTGTGCACGGGCGATGGACTCGCTGGCGACGGGCATTGTACTGACAAGTCTCGCGCCCAGACCGACTGATTGCATTCTTTTTTCAATAAGGTCAGCGTTATCACCATGGTAGACACTCACCTTGCGCTTGGGGGTATCGAATTCCAATGTGACTTTAGGATGCACACTGTCCAACGCCATACGGATCATGCCTTCCTCTGAAGGACAGTCCATCTTGGGGACATGATACTCACTAACAAAGCCGCCATGAGAAGCGTCGTGTACTTCGGCAATTTGGGGAGTGTTCTCCGTCGCGTTATTTTGGCAATTGCCACCGCATGTGGTCGTCATAAAAAACCCTTGTTCTATCCAAGGTGGGCAGTTTAAACTCTATAGTTACTATAGAGTCAAGCACAGAGATTGAATAAATGAAGATTGGCGAGCTGGCAAAAAAGACGGATTGCTCGGTGCAAACTATCCGTTACTATGAAAAAGAACAGTTGCTGTGCACGACACAGCGTAGTGACGGCAATTTTCGACTTTACGATGAAGCTGCTGTCGAACAGCTGCTATTTATCAAGTTCTGCCGTAACCTGGATCTCAGTTTGTCCGAGATCCGCCAGCTACTCACATTAAAACGCTCACCGGGTGCGCAATGTGATCAAGTCAATCGCATGATGGATACGCACATTCAACAAGTGGAAACGCGCATTCAGGAGCTGGTTCAGCTGCGCGAGCATTTGAAAGTACTTCGCCGCAGCTGCTCCAGTGAAAGGACGATCGAACAGTGCGGCATCTTGCAAACGTTAACCACTAATCAGCATCAGAAGCGGTAACACTTACGCGCTTGAAATCGGACGCCTGTGTTATCGGCGGTGATGTTGCGCGTTTTGATTTGGATAGTATTAAAAATACCAGGTAAACCAGAAGTACCGAAAGTTGCGCAAGCACGCCTTGCCAGGTGGATTTGACGCCAATCCAGTCAATCTCAAAACTCACAGGTAATGGCGTCATACCGATGATGGCCGCCTCCTGTAATGCCGACACAGCTTTGCCCATCAGGACAAATGCGAGCGCTAGCAGCAAGTAGGTGGTGGCTGAAAAGAATTTGGCGATCGGCAGCTTGACGGAAAAGCGAATCAACACCCACGCCAATATGGCTAACAGCAACAAACCGAGCGCAAAGCCACCACCAACAGAAGAATATTGGGTTGATACCGCCTGCGTTAACAGCGATTGATAAAATAATACGGTTTCAAACACCTCCCGGTAAACCGCCACAAATGCCAACGCCACCAGCCCCCACAAGGTGCCAGACTTAAGTTGGGTATCGACATGTTGCTGAATGTAGGCTTGCCATTGTGCAGCCTGGGTTTTGCTATGCATCCAGATCCCAACATAGAGCAGTACCAACGCGGCCAATAAAGCGGCAATTCCCTCCATGATTTCACGATTGGCACCACTGATCGTGATCAACGATTGAGCGGCGATCCAGGTGGCACCACCGGCAAGTAATGCCGCAATCCAGCCTATGTGGACATATTTAAGCGCATCCCGACGCCCGGTTCTTATCAAAACCGTCGTTAAGGCAATGATAACCAGCAATGCCTCCAGGCCTTCGCGCAACAATATGACCAGACTAGCAGTGAATAAAGCTCCTTCGGACAAGGTGGACTCTGATAACAAACGTTGTGCGTCATCCAACAAATGCCGCGTCTCCGCCATTAGCGCACCCAATTCTCCGTTTACGTCGGGGCGGCTGGTCAATTGTCGTAGTGCCATCATGTTGGACTCGATGGATTGGCGCAGTGCTTTGTCATGCGCATCGAGGCTGTTTTCAATCAGTTCAAAACCGTCCAGATAAGCACTGACGGCGAGTTCACTTGCGGTTGAAAAATCTCCCTTCTGATGCGCTTTTTGGGCGGCTTGAAGTCGATTCCATGTGATTGCCAAGGGATCTTGGGATGCCTTGAATAATGCCGAGGGGTTAGCGCGTAAACTCTCCAAAGCTTGTAGGGTTATATCAGGGCGTGCTGCTGCCAGTTGCAGTGGGTTGTGATTAATCAGCTGCAGTTTGGTAATATTCAAATCATTGTGAGTAGGTTCGCTGGATTGAAAAGCGAGTCCACCGACATAGAATGCCATCGACCAACGCTCTTGCTCCGTTAGTTGTTGAAAAGATGGCATGGCGGTGTCGTCAATGCCATTGGTAATGGCGTCGTATAAACCCAAAATTGATCGATTTAATGCCCGCTCTTTATCGGTAAAGTCCGTGGGTGCGGGATCGAGTTGTGCTGCCAGCACTCCGTCACCTTGACCAGATACTCCATGGCAAGATCCGCAGTTAGTCTCAAATACCGGCCGGATTTTTTCTTGAGGTAATATCCGTTCCGGCAGGGATAAATGTGGCATCAATCCCAACAATGTGCCGCGTAGGCTGGCACTCATTTGACGGATCTCATCAACACCTTTCTTATCATGGATGGCCCTCTGCAATGCCATTGCTTGCACTGCGAGTGACTCTGCATCAGCAGTGGCGGCCAGCGAGCTCTTGCTAACAATCAGTTGTGAAAACTCCACCATCTCCTGATATTCATTGTCATTAATTACCTGACCGTTTTTCACCGCTTCGGCATAATCAACGCCTATGTATTCAGCGAGCTGTGCCAGTTGCCGGAGTTGAGTAACGTTGTCTGGGATCTCAGCTTCATTCGCCCCGGTAGATAGAGAAAGTGGCAGCATCAGAAATATGATGGCATGAAGGGTGGCTCGTTTCAGGCGTTGCAATAACAGTGGGTTCCTGCAATCAAACATCTCGGTGTTCTCTTATTCATGAATCGCTAATGATCATTGATCGCAATTGTAAACTCTATAGCCGCTATAGAGTCAAGAGAAGTATAAATTATACCAATTCCATTAACTAACTGGTCAAAATTGCCCAAGGT
This sequence comes from Thalassolituus pacificus, assembly GCF_025318105.1. Classification (NCBI taxonomy): domain Bacteria; kingdom Pseudomonadati; phylum Pseudomonadota; class Gammaproteobacteria; order Oceanospirillales; family Oceanospirillaceae; genus Thalassolituus; species Thalassolituus pacificus. Next base: position 120,032 of record NZ_JAOANI010000014.1, on the reverse strand, counting down.
CTAGTACACAATTCTATCACTCTTGCTTTTTTCTCAATGAAGGTATTCCATGCGATAGAGCACTGTTCGACAATATCGTCATAACCACTAAAACAACGATTGGCCAACACATTTTGACGCAGCCATTGCCATACCTGCTCTATTGGATTCAACTCCGGTGAATAAGGTGGCAACTTGAGAAGCGTCAGATTATCAAAGTCATCGGCCAAATCCTGTTGATGCCAGCCTGCGCCGTCCATGATGACCAGCGCATGGCGCCCAAATGCGGTGGCGGTTGAAATCAGTTTTAAATGCTCGTTCATATATTCGCTATTGGCATGCGGGGCAATAATCGCTTGTGTCGCCCCCGTTGCCGGACACACGGCGCCATATAGATACGCTGATTCAAATTGTCGCTGCTTTACAGCCCTTGGACGGGTCCCTTTCTCAGCCCAAATACGGGTGGTGGTATTCTGTTGGCCAAAGCGGGCTTCATCTTGAAACCAAACGTCAATGCGATCGAGTGCAACGTGCCCAGGTGAATCGCCACCAGTTTGCTAGACACCTTTGAGTTAGAGAAAATGACTCAAACAGAGGTGAGTATGAGCAACAAACGCTATCCCGAAGAATTCAAGATCGAAGCCGTTAAGCAAGTGACCGTTGCCGGCCACAGTGTCGCTGATGTTGCTGAACGATTAGGTGAGATACACGATCTTGCGGCGGTGCTCTACCAGGTCTTCAATACATCCTCGTCATATTGGAAGAACCCCATTAACATTCGAAGGAATAACAGAAAGCTTAAAAATTAAATGCACATACTTTTAAAACTGATCATTCGGTAACAACGCAGAAAAAGCCCTACGCAACTGTCCTGTTGTGCGTTTCTCTGCAGGCCAGTTGCGCTGCTGCTCTAACACCCACACCTGCACTGCACGATAATTATTATAACGGCGACTAACACCCAGATATCGGGCCAGCCCATACCCAGGCTGAATGTTGAAGCTGCGTATCAGCCACTCGGCCAGATCGTATGTCTTAGGAGGAATCCAGATGCTGCTGTACATTTGTTGCTGAATCATAAACACCTCCTAACGGTTACCAACCAGATTTTCAAACGCTGATCCGTCCATGCGGGTCAGGTTCGGGATGTAGCGCGAATACACCTTGAACAGCATTTCCGTAGAAGAATGTCCCAATACCCGCGCCACCCACTCAGGGTTCTCCCCCGAAGCCAGAAACAAGGTGGCGGCGGTATGGCGGGTTTGGTACGGCCGGCGCTTTGCCAGGCCCAGGTAACGCAGCAGCGGATACCAGACTCTTTTGGTGACGTTGTTCTGATCCAGTGGCTCTCCGGCGGAGTTACAGAACACATAGGGGCTGATGCGTCCGGTGCTGGCACGCTGCGCCATCAGGGCATCGTAGACCGGCCCAAGCATGGGAATTTCGCGCTGAGATCCGTTGTTTTTGGTGTATTCGGTTTGGCCGGCAATTAATGTTTCACGCACCAGAATCTGCCGGCGCTCAAAATCGATGTACTGCCACTTCAATCCATCTATCTCACCGGTACGCATGCCGGTAAAAAAACGCACGGTGTAGTAGTTGCGATAATCGGCACGCACGTTTTCGAGGATCTTGTTCACCTCGACGAGTGAGAAAGGCTCGATGTGGATTTTCTTCATCTTTAAAGGACGGATGTTCCGGTATGGATTTTCAAAGCCATACCGGTCGCATGCTTCATCCATGATCATCCGCAACACTCCCATCCGGTTGTTGAGTGTCTTGGCTGACAGAGTGGCATTGCCGCAACGCCCTGGAATCGCCGCCTGCTGCAAGCGAAAGTTGAGCAGATCCTCTTTGGTGATCTGATTCAGCGGTTGATCACCAAAGGCCGGGAGTAAGGCGCTGTCGAGCAGCGAGCGTACGTTACGCAAATGCGATGCCCGCCACTCAATGGATTTCTCTGTGAACCATTGTTGGCAGAACTCAGCGAAGGTTGGTATGGCCGGGCCTTTTTTGATTCCCACAGCGGGTGCCTGCTGATAACGCTCTTCCAATGCTTCTGCCTTGGCCACATTGGGGCTGTTGGGGAAAAACTCCCGGTAATTGAATTCCCCCAGAATGATTTTGGCTTCGATACGTTGCATCAGCGTTTCCAGCTGTTTCCGATTGCGAGGGATATCATCGAGTAGCGTTTGCTCTCGGTAACGCTGCCCTTTATAGCGAAAATCCAGAAACAGCTTATTGGTTTCCGGGCGCGCTCTTACCTTAGCCATGGCATACACCTCCGCGCGCCATAGGAATGGCGACCGTATCGGCAGTGTTGTTTAGCATTTCCTGTTCAATGGCTTCCCACAAATACAGGATCTTGCGTCCACCAAACGGGCGGATGTAATGCTTACCCTCCAGCAAGACATTGTCTTTCAGTGAGTTACGAATGGTGCGCGCGTCGTACTTGATGCGTGCAGAAAGCTCTTCGGTTGTCAGATATGTCATATTCATGAGAATATTTGCTCCTGTTGCGATCATCGAATGATAACTTAAGTTATCAGATGATTATTAATATAATCACACTTGGGGGCATTTCAAGTGTTTTTTGATAATTTTTATTATCACAGGTGCATTCTATGATCCGGTTTCATCTGAAAAAGCTGATTGCGGACAAAGAGTTTGCTGAAAAGCGGCGCATCACCATTGCGGAGATTTCGGAAGAGACCGGGATCAATCGTATGACTCTGTCAAAGATTCTGAACCATCCAGGCCACAGCACGGTTACCGACAACCTCGATAAGCTGTGCACCTACTTCGACTGCAAAATCGAAGACCTCGTTACCTACATCAAAGAGTGATCCCTGGATCACTCATCCGCTCGATCTCCCCGTCTTGATCTCCTTGTGCCTTTAGTTGCCTTAAGGTCAGGTCAAAAAACAACCACATCGATGTTTGAAATTTTTGGGCACACCTTGGGCACAAAATGGGCACAGGCCCGTTTTTGCTCTTTTTTGGGCGACCGTTTGGTGGGGTAAATCTGAGTGTTTTCGGATGTATCCGGACGATGGAAAACTGGCTGGTGAACAGAGCTATCTGGACAAGAATTGACCAATCACAGCGCTGTGCCCAAAGTAGCCTTAAGGTCAGACGATTTTTTCAGGGGGAACGAAAGAGGGGGCAGCCCAACAGTGGGGCCTGAATGGCGAAACCCAGCATTCATGCGGATTTCAGGCATAAAAAAACCCAACACAAGGCTGGGTTCTTTTAAATGGTTGCGGGAGCAGGATTCGAACCTACGACCTTCGGGTTATGAGCCCGACGAGCTACCAGACTGCTCCATCCCGCGACAAATTGCTCTGCTAAGAGAGACTTAAACACTACTGCTCTGACCACAAAAAACGTTGGTTGCGGGAGCCGGATTTGAACCGACGACCTTCGGGTTATGAGCCCGACGAGCTACCAGACTGCTCCATCCCGCGTCAGAGGCTGCGAATAATACGGATACCCCCGTACCCTGTCAACCCTAACATTTTGTTTTTTAGGTATTTTTCCCGCAACGACCAGGAATTTACAGAAAAGTTGCTTCACCGTCTGGCGTGTGTGGAATACAGGTGGTACGTTATCTGAACAAAAAATAACAACAATAAAAACGAGCATATGAGTTCGCATCCGACCAATACTTTGACGACGGCGGCTTTGCAGCCATTGTTGCGTTTGTTGGAAAGCAAAGGTTTCTCCGGCATGGATTTGCTGTCACCAGGCCAGGAGGCCAGAACCGAGCATGTTTCCAGCCAGCGCATGTCCATCAGCCAGTTTGACCGGCTGCTGGAACAGGCCAGCAAACTGCTGAACGAACCTGCCATCGGCCTTGCCGCCGGACAGCACCTCGACCTGCCCAGTTTTTACCTGCTGGGATTCCTGTTGAGCAGCTGTCAGACCGGCCGCGAAGCCCTGACCATTCTGCGCCGCTATTATTCGCTGATCAGTGATACCCGCTCGCCCGATCTGTTTGTCGGCCATGAAAGCATTAAGGTGGTGTATTACGTTGCAGACGGCAGCGCCTTTGGCAGCCATGCCCGCAGTGAGTTTATTGCCACCAGCATTCATACAGCAGGCAAGGCGTTTGGCGGTAATTACTATCAGGTTCAGGGGGTTGGCTTTCGCTTTCCACCCCCTTCTTACCGCGACCGGCTTGAGCAGTTTTTCGGTATACCGATTCTCTACAATCAGCCGCATAACTGGATTTCGTTTTCCGGCAAACTGCTGGATAAACCGCTGGCTCAGGCCAATCCGGAACTGTTTAATGCGCTGCGCCGCCAGGCGGAACTGTCGACCACCCGCTTCAGCCAGCTGCAGGCCTTCAGCCGTAAGGTCATGCATATTCTGTATCAGTGGCCGGACTCCATCCCGATCACCAAAGAGGCAGTAGCCGACCTGCTGAGCACCAGCAGCCGTACCCTGACCCGCCGCCTGCAGGAAGAAAACTGCCAGTTCTCATCATTATTGCGCGACGTGCGTCTGGAAAAAGCCAAACAAGCGCTGGAGCGCGGTCACACCGATGTGCAGCAACTGGCCATCGAGCTGGGCTTTTCTGATCGCCGGGGCTTTGAGCGGGCCTTTAAACAGTGGACCGGTGAAACTCCGGCGGCCTACCGGCGCAATTGTCGTTCACGCAGCGAAGCGGTGACCGAAATGGCCGAAGCCGATTAACGGCTGAGCTACCCACAATAAAAAAGCGGCCATTGGCCGCTTTTTTATTGTTCTGTATTTCAGTCTTATTACCAGTCACCGGCAGACAGTGCCGCCCTGACGGTGCGCATTTTCTCAGACTCTTCCAGTGCGATCAGATTCTGGAACAGCTGACGCGAGTCTGCGGTAGTCGCTTCGCTCAGCATCTGCTGGTACAGGCCGATCATGTAGTCGTCGATCTTCAACGCCACCATGACCAGTTCATCAACCGAAATATCCGCATGAAATTCACTGCAGCCCTGCAAAGCATCACTGATCGAACCGGGTTCAAACTGATGCCATTCGGTCAGGACTTTCTGGCTTACATGCTCCTGCATACTGGCCATCGACTTTGCCAACGTATCTTCATGCGCCGCCAACAGCTGCAGCATCATATCGACCCGCTCACGCTGAGTCTGATCGCGCAGCTGTTGATACAGGTTGCGCGCATGCTCGTGCAGGCGACGGCTGTATTCGAGCACATCTTTGACCGTGGAATAACTCATATTTCTGCTCCCTGCTCAAAGCACCCGTGTGTTCCACAGGCCGGTAACCCGCAGATTCTACCCAAAGGTATGTGACTCAAGGCCACAAACACAGTGGATGCTTACAGCATAGCGTCCACGGTTGTATGCGCCATTGCGCAGGATCAAGCCGGGATGCCAGACGGCAGATTACTCGTCGCCGGAATCAGACTCGGCAAACTGATCAGCCAACTGCTGGCGGAAAGGACGTACGGCGGCTTTATCCTTCTCGCTGACATTCTCCACCGCACGCATCATCATCAGCGACGCACTCATCATTTGTTCCATCATCATTTTCTGTTCTGCCGGCATTCCTTCTGCCTGGCGGATCTGTTCCAGTTGCGCTTCCAGCTGCGACAGACTGACCTGCTCGTTTTCCATTTCCAGCGCCATATAGCCCATGGTCACACGACGGGAAACTTCGGCCCACTGCTCGATGCTGTTATAGCCACCCGCTTTTACCTGCTTGCTGAAATCGTCATGCAGACCAGCGGCCTTCAGCTGCTCTATTCCTTTGTTGAACATGGCATCAATACTGGTTTCACCGGCACTGAAATCTTCATCCGGCAACTGATCTTCATGCTGTGTCAGCCAATTTTCCAGTGCTGGCATGGCTTCCATCCAGTGTTTTACATCTTTTTCTGTCAGATCAGCGGCCATTGCCAGTGGTGCCAATAAGCTGAACAACAGCGTCATAACGATGCGCATGGGTATCTCCCTGAGAGTGTTTATTAAAGCGTTATTATTGATAAAGCGGTTACGTTAGTCGAGATTGACCGGCGCGGCAATAAATCTCAACCTCCACCGCCTCATCAAAATCACCAATGGCGGGAAGTGTCGAACTGACCATGGAATGCAGACAATCCAGCGCAACAAAATCCGGCGCAACAAAGCGGCTTTCGGCCAGAATCCAGTCGGGAATACTCAGCATCAGCGGCTTAAGATCGGCACTGGAGCTGATGTCATACAGCACATCACTGGCCAGCAGCAGGTCGACCTGTGGCCACTCCCCTTTTACCGGTAAAACCTCCACCCCGTTCAGGGCGGCATTTTCGGCTGCAGCCTGCAGAGCATTTGCGTCCAGATCGGCAACCCAGACTTCCGCAGCTCCGGCCTTAGCTGCAGCGATGCCAACCAGCGCTGAACCACAGCCAAAATCCAGCACTTTCTTGCCGGCAACCGCCTGAGGGTTAGCCACAATCCATTGCGCCAGAGCACGCCCGCCTGCCCAGGCAAACGCCCAATACGGCAGATGCTGCCAGAAGGCACCAATAGCCTGGCTGTCCAGCGTTAACTCGGAGTCAGGCAGGCTGAGCAGCCACAGTTGTAACTGTTCAGCGGCGAGATGCTCAGCCACGAGCTGCGCCTGCGGTAAAATCAGTGCCTGTTGTAAATGAGTAAGACGTGAACGATCTGAAGACATAAAAACGTAAAACCAACGATTATTAGGACCCGGCGTTTAAATCCGTGAAATTTAAAACCCGTAGATTTAAAACCAGTGACGTTTAAAATCCGTGACCTTTTCCAGGTATCGGCGCGACTCGGCTTTCGGATGCTTGTGTACTATCGTGCGGTACACCTCCTCTGCTGACATCGCATTAATCCGTTGTATGGCTTTTTTCCGGTCGGAATGAAACGCTTTAAGTAAATTACCTGCACCGCCGTTATACGCAGCAATGATGCAGTACTCGCGCTTTTGCCAGCCCTGAATATCCCGCAGATAGACATCCCGCAGAATCGATAAATACGCACTGCCGGCGTCGATATTATTGGCGGGATTCAGCAGATAATTACGCGTAGGCCGATCGCTGCGGCCATAAATACGCTCATACACATCCCGCCCCGCGGTATTCTGCATCACCTGCATCAGACCATAAGCTCCGGCATGAGAAACAGCAAACGGATTAAAACTGCTTTCGGTTTCAATCACCGCCAGAATTAACGCAGGCGACAGCTTATAACGCTTAGCGGCACGTTCAACCAATGGCCGGTAGCCTTCCGCACTGCGCTGTTTATGAGTACCAACCATCGTCACGTCAACCCAATAACGCGCACCTTTATGGCGTAATTTATGGTCAATCAGGTATTGCGCGAAACGTTCTGCGCGCCAGGGATACTCAATACTTTTGCCATCCTGATCCAGTATTTGCCCGGCCAGAAAGGGTTTACCGGTAATGCCCATATCGGCCGCGGTATACAGATCAACCGCCGATGGGTCGGCCGGTGTCAGCAATGTCGCGACCAACGCCTGACGAATCGCCTTTAACGGCGTTTGGCTGCGCTCACTTTCCACCCGGATGCGACCGGCGGCAAAGTCGATATGTACCCGGGTGTGATAATCGTCCAGATATTTGACCATGGCATGAGCCGATGCTTCTTCAAAATCCTGTCCCCAGACCTGATTGGCTTTTTCTGAAAAAAAAGCGTACTCAAGAATAACCGCCTGCACATCATCCGACAGGTCAGCAAAATTATCCGGCAAGCGGCCATCATCAGCGATCACCGATACGCTGTAACACAGCAGAAACAGCCTTAAGAAGTGCAGCAGAGAAGAAATACGGACGGGAAGAAAAGTCACAGAGTACACGGGCAACAAAGATTGCTGCCCAGTGTAATCGTCATAACGCTGAATGTCAGCGCACAGCCTCACGGCGGATGGCATTAGGGGAGAAGTCGTTAGCATCCAGCTCACGGCTGAAATTGATCGTGGCACCACGCTCGTTATCCAGACCTTCAGCGTAATAACGTCCGCTTTCGAGGTCGTAGGTAACTTCCAGCGTCGGATACACCAGCTGGATATCGTAGTAGTTGATGGTGTGAGCTTCTGTCACCTGCCACAGCTCGCCTTTTTCATCGTATTCTTCAGCGTAAATGATCGACCAGGAGTCTTCATCAACATAGTAACGACGGGTTGAATAACGATGACTGTAACCAAGGCGCAGCTTCGCTTCCACCACCCACACGCGATGCGCTTCGTAGCGCAGCAGAGACGGATTAATGTGGTGATCTTGCAGAATATTATCAATCTTCAGATTGCCCTGATGAACCTTGTAAGCATTGTATGGAATATAGATTTCACGCTTACCTTTCAGCTCCCAGTCATAGTAATCCGGTGCGCCGTTAAACATATCCACCTGATCAACGGTACGGATGGAGTTGGTGTTGGAATCCGCAGTGTCATAGGCCAGATCCGGAGTGCGGCGCAGACGGCGCTGGCCCGGTACATAAATCCAGGATTTACGCGGTGAACGCACCTGATCCAGCGTTTCATGCACCAGCGTAATCCCCCCCGCCATTTGTGCCGGCGCCAGCGTTTTACGCTTCAGAAAGAAAATCTTATTATCCAGGTCTGCCGGTTCCGCCCCCGGAATGCTGTACTGAATAAAGTATTCGTATTCACGCAACGCATCAATGCGCTGTCCACCCTGCGTCACCGACGAAGCAACTGCGGTATACGCCATGGAATGACCACGAAAACGCAGGGTGTGGTTCCACAGAACTTCCAGGCCATTCTGCGGCACCGGGAAAGGAGACGACATGGTTGCACCGGTAACACCGGCACCGTATTTCATCAGTTCAGCACGGCCGGCATTGGTCTTAATCGCTTTGTAGACATAATCCGGGTAAGACGCAGAGCGATGGGTTGGGTAAACCTCAAAGTACAAATCAGGGAAACGCTGTAATAAAGCAACCTGGCCATCCGTCAGGCGGGAGCGGTGTTCAGCCACATTGGCTGCGGTAATACGGAAGCGGGGCTTATCCGCCGCAAAAGGGTCAGGATGAAAAGCACCCGGCTGATGGCTTGTGTCCAGTGGCAGGCCACCTTTCCAGGCAGGTATGTCCTTGCCATTACCCAATTTATCAGCACCGACCGGCGTCAGATCTTTACCAAGACGGGCAATGTCTTCTGGTGCAACGGCAGCTGTGGCCGGAAAAACAAAGCACATCAACGTAGCAAACAAAAACCGTCGTTTCATCACATCACCATCGAGGCATATTCTGGGGGCGTGCAGGCTACTGACTGGTGATTCTATGATCAACTACATGTTACAAAATGACTACAAAACTCTGTCGGTCACCGCCAGACGTAAAACGCCCTCCGGTAACCAACAGTACAACGGAAAGTCAGACGAATGCTGGCGCCACCCCCATCCCCCAGAGGATCACGGTAACGGCCATACAGCCGACCAACGCACAGAGGCCAACGGTCAACATGGAACTGGCGAAAATGAAGCCGCGCTCTTCCGGGATATCCATAAAGATGGGAACCCCCGAATACAGCAGGTAGACGCTGTAGCAAACGGCTGCCAACACGACCATGACATCCAGCCAGAGAATGGGTAACAGTCCGATAAATCCGGCTAAGAACATCGGAGTGGACGTAAAGATGGTAAAAATCAGGCAGCGTTCATAACTGGCACTGACGCCGAAGGTCCGCTCCATCCAGAACATGGCATAAGCCACCATCGCGACCCCGAATAACAGGGCAAAGTAGAAGGCGACGGCCATAGGCAGGGCGCTTTCGGTACTGAGTTTCACCACATCACCACCGGCAATACTCCAGCCATATTGGGTTGTACCAATAAACAGTGAGACCGGCGGAATCAGTGCGAGAAAGATCAGGTTACGAACAAAAACTTCCAGAATGGAGCCTGCCCGTTCCCGGCGAATTTCATCCCACTCGCGGCGCGGATGATACAGCAGTCCGAACATGTGATTTGCAAACATAGTGCTCACCTCTCTGTGTGACTACGTTACAAGGATTATGCGTTCTTAGCAGACAAAGCAAGGCGGGGGCGTTTTATGCAATAAGCTTGTCTAAAAATTGTACTGCTCAGCACTTACAGCAATATCAGGCACCGGAATGGCTTATGCGGTCTTATCGCCGTGCGGCGATACGGGGAAAGGTCTGCAGCAGATTCTGCTCAAGACGAAGCGCCAGCTCAGTCAGACTGACGCGGTGCAGGCTCGCCAGCATCGCCGCTAACAACGGAATACTGGCCGGACTGTTATTAACACCGTTCCAGAAGGCTGGTTGCATATCCGGACTGTCGGTTTCCAGCAACCAGGAATCCAGAGGTAAGGCCGCTACGGTGCGCCGTAACTTGTGTGCTCGCGGATGGCTCATTGCCCCACCGATGCCCAGTCGGAACCCCAGCTTACGCCAGGCGTTACCCTGCTGTTCGCTGCCGCTGAACGCGTGCACCATGCCACCCGCGCGAAAACGCTGCTGACGCAGGAAAGAGGCCGCCTCATCATGGGCGCCACGGATGTGCAGAATCATGGGCAATTCGTATGTCTGCGCCAGCGCCACCTGCGCCCGGAACCAAAACCATTGTTGCTGCCGCTGCCCTGACGTTAGCGCCAGCATCCAATCGAGACCGGCTTCCCCCACCGCAATCACATCCGGTTGCTGCAGCGCCTGCTCCAGCCAGAGAAGATCGTCTTCTTTATGTCTGGATAAAAAATACGGATGCAGGCCAAGCGCGTAATAAAACGGCCGGTTTTGACAGAACGCGGCCAAATACTCTCCCTGCTGGCGATGCACACCGGGAATCAACAAACCGCTGACACCTGAGCGTTGTGCCAGCGCCCACTGCGGCTCACGCTCATGATCCAGCGCGGCAAAGTCAAAGTGGCAGTGGCTGTCGAACCAGTGCGGTGGAATGCTATTCATAGACTCAGTCATCGATTTGATTCATGGCAATGCCACATTAAAAGCAAAAATTTCATTCTACTGATGGAGAATGTACCGGTAGTCTGCTATCAATAATCGAGGTTTTGCTGCGGAACGGCCCATGGAACTGGCTTCACAAGAACTGCGTGAGCGCATTGTACGCCCCACCCTGCATTATCTCGGTAAGCATTGCCATGCTTCAGAGAATCTTCTGGTTGCGATTGCCCAATGGCAACAGCAACACCCACAGGGCCGAACCGAAGGCATCTACCCCATCGACGCTGGACTGCACCAGAAAGTCTGGAATCAGCACCTGGCGTTTCACCCGGATCTGGCCAGCAAAATCCGCGGTCTGGCCTCACAGCGCGAATTCCTGAATAACCCGCATATCGAACTCATCACCAACCTGGCCTACGCCACCGCCATTGCCTGGGCGGTGTATCTGGCGTTCCCACAGGTAAGACACACTAACGCAACGCCTTGCGCAGCGACCTCGTCCAAACCAAGCCCTTGCCCGCTGGCTCCGGCCCAGACGACGGCACGCCAACCCGAAATCAGCACAAATTAAGCTTGGGCTTCAGCGCCTTCCATAAAGCCTGATAATTACGTGCCAGTGGTACGGTTGGCTGCTGCTCGACAATCGGGCTGCGCAACTCCAGCATGCGCTCAGCACTGGCGGAGTAGGCAACAAAGGTGCGCAAAATTTCCGGAAAATGTTCCAGCCCGCTCTTTACCCAGCGCAAATGCGCGGGCTTACGCCGATCAATCATGGTGACAAAAGGCAGCCACTGGGATTTTTTCGCCCAATCAAACTGCGCCCGGATTTGTTCGTAAGCGCGGATCGATAACACAGAAGGCTCAACCGGAACCAGAATACGGTCCACTGCGCGCAATACGCCTTCCATTTGTGGCGTCATCATTGGCGGGCAATCAATAATAATCAGGCCATAATCTTCCGCCAGCCGATCAAGTACTTCGGCCATACGCTGGCGTGCTTCTTTTTTACCGCTCAGGCTTTGATGAAACTTACGCAATGAGCTGTCAGCCGACAGCACATCGAGGCGCGGAATGGTGCTCGGCTGAATATAGCGGTTGATGGGCTCATCACTGTTCCACAACTCATCCTGCTTATGACCTTTATCAATACCCAGAATCCAGCTGGCCGCGCCCTGGGGATCAAGGTCCCATAACAGTGTCGGGATTTTTTCCCGCGCAGCCAGTGCCGCCAGATTAACGGCGGTGGTGGTTTTACCGACCCCGCCTTTCAGCTGATAAACAGCCATTGCCCGCATACCTACTCCTTGTTAAACATTCCGGCCATTGTTAAAAACCCCGCCGCCCGCAGTGGTCAGTCAAAGCTGACGTTACAGCCGCCCAGCCCGCAATAACCATTGGGGTTCTTGGCCAGATATTGCTGGTGATAGCCTTCAGCCAGATAAAACGGCACGTTGACCATAATTTCGGTCGTGATGTCGCCCATACCCGCACGCTGCAGGCGCTGCTGATAATGCGCTTTAGTGCTCTCCGCGCGCGTGCGGTCAGCTTCTGACAGCAGATAAATCCCGGAGCGGTACTGGGTGCCGATATCATTCCCCTGACGCATGCCCTGAGTCGGATCGTGACTTTCCCAGAACACCGCCAGCAACTGCTCCAGCGGCAGCTGTTGTTCATCAAACCAAACCCGCACCAGTTCGTTATGGCCGGTCATGCCGCCGCATACTTCTTCATAGGTTGGATTCAGTGTATGTCCGGCACCATAACCGACAGCCGTCGAGTAAACTCCGGGCAACGACCAGAACTTGCGCTCAGCTCCCCAAAAGCAGCCCATGCCAAGCAGCACTTCACTTAACCCCGCCGGACGCTCTCCGCCAATACGGTTACCGTTCACATGGTGCTGCTGCGGCACCTGATACAACGATTCTGCTCTGCCCGGCAACGCCTGATCGGCGGTAGGGATAGACATCAGTTTTGGACGCCACATAATGCACCTCATTTCTCTGCGCTGATATGGCCTATTATGACCCGAAACGCATCCGATTATTCGCTCAAATTTCTGGGAACCGGCAGCGGTGGCCAACCCGACATGGGCTGCTCCGCCGCCGTGCTGGAATTGAACCAGCAACCCCTGCTGTTAATTGACTGCGGCTACGGTACGCTGAGTGCTTATCGTCGTCACTATAACCGTCTGCCGGACGCCATCTTTATTACCCACGGCCATCTTGATCATATCGCCGATCTGGAGATTCTGACCGTCCAGGCACGCCTGCAACAGCACCCTGCCATTCGCTTATATGTGCCGCTTAATCTGATTACCTTACTGCATCAACGACTGGCCACCTACCCCGGAGCCATGGCGGAAGGCGGGCACAACTTCTGGCAATCGTTTCAGCTGCTGCCGGTTACCGATACCTTTATTCATCAGGATCTGACCTTCCGGATGCACGCCACGCGCCATCACCAGCCCGGTTCCAGCCATGCCCTGCATTTGCCAGGCGTATTTTTTTACAGTGGTGACACCCGCCCGATACCGGAAATTCTCTGCCATGAGCTGAGCGGTCAGGAGAGGATATTCCACGACTGCGGCCTGGAGCCCAATCCTTCCCATACCGGTCTGGACGATCTGGCGCGCGAATATCCGCCCGCACTGCGCCAGCGCTTTGTGCTTTATCACTATGCCAATGAGCAGGCCGCCGCGGCGCTGGAGCAGGCCGGTTATCAGGTTGCACGTCCCGGCGACAGCATCAGCCTTGGCACGGAAAGCAACGCATGAACACCAGCTCACAGCCACACCACAAAGAGCAGGACGAGCAGCAGCTGAATCAGGCCATCAGCACCATGCTCGACGATGCTCGCGTCAGCGCACAGTCACTGCCACAGTGTCCGCAAATCAGCCTCTGGCTGGTTGAACCGGAGAGCATGCGCCGGGCGTTCAGTCAGGAAGAAATCCTGCGTATTCAGACCTACCCCGCTTACTGGGCCTTCTGCTGGGCCAGCGGTCAGGTGCTGGCGCGGGAGATTCTTGCCAACCCGCACTGGGTCGCCGGCAAAAAGGTGATGGACTTCGGTGCCGGTTCCGGTGTGGTCGCCATTGCCTGTGTGCTAGCCGGTGCGCGCGAAGTCATCGCCTGCGATATCGACCCCGATGCGCTGTTATCCTGCGCCGCCAATGCACGGCTGAATAACGTCGGTTACCGCCTGCATCCGGACTTATTCGCTTTTGATGAAGACCTCGACCTGCTGATTGCCGCTGACGTGCTGTACGACCGCGCCAACCTGCCATTACTGGAAGTGTTTCGCCAGAAGGCGCAGCAAGTGATCGTCGCCGACTCACGCGTTAAGGACTTTCATTTTCCGCCTTATCAGGCCACCGGGCGCAGTGAATCATTTACCGTGCCCGACCTCGACGAATTGGATGAATTCCGCTGGGTTAATCTGTACCGGGCATAAAAGGAAAAGGCCGCGTTTGCGGCCTTTTATCTACCTTGAATACACCGGATCAGGGAACCAGAGGAACGTCAATCAGGGTACGTTTACCTTGACCAGGTTTAACTTCCATCTTCTTCTGTACCGAGGCGGTATAGGTTTCGCTGGTGATGGTATCCACATAAACCCACTCACAGCTGGATTTTGCCGGGGTAAATTCCACCAGCATATAGCCGCGGTTGGCAGAATTCAGATACCCCAGATCATCCACCAATGTTGTTACTGCCTGCTCAAAACCAGCCTGCATTGCCGTATCCGTACCAAAACCAACATAGGTTTCAAAACCTGGCGAAGTGACCGAGGAAGTAGCAAACTCAACCCCAACGGAACCCGCAGCACGCTGCACCTCTCCGCTGTCATTCGCGGTATACAGATCACTGGCCCAGGCGTTGTGGGTATCCCCCGCCAGTACCACCAGGTTTTTATTAAAGTACTGGGCACGACGCAGAATTTCTTCACGGGCCGGGAAATAGCCATCCCAGGCATCCAGATTGTACGGAGCCATCTTCTCAACCCTTAAACGCTCCGCTGCAGTGACGGATGGATCGCCACCCAAAATACGTCCTTTGATGGTTGCCAGCTCTACCAGCAAGGCTGCTACCTGCGCTTGGGCTGCCGAGGCATCACCACCTGCTGAAATGGTTGCCTCAATCTGGCCAAGACCGACCAGCAATTCCTGTGGAATAAAAATACGTCCCATCAGCACCTGCTGACCCAGCACCTGCCAGGTGGCGTTATTATTAAACATTGAGCCAATGGCAAACTGCTGTTGTTCACTGCCCAGCAAACCGCGCCCCTGATCGGCCAACGCTGCTTGAAAGGCTACGGCATCAATAACGGGCTTACCATCCACAATCGTCGTGTAATCAGAGTAGGACAGCACTTTATCGCGGGCATACATACGCGTATCCAGCATGGTCAGGTTGACCAGATTGCCGAACTCAAAGGCACGCCAGATTTTGGCGGTATCGCTGCCGCTGCGGATCGGAAGCCACTCGTGGTAAGCCTGAATGGCGGCGGCACGGCGTTCTTCAAAAGAACCTTCATCTTCGTTGTGGTTCTCAGCGCCACCCTTCCAGGTATCGTTGGCCAGTTCATGGTCATCCCAGACACAGATAAACGGCTTTTTCTGATGTGCCAGCTGCAGCGCGGTATCGGTACGGTATTTGGCGTAACGGGCGCGGTAATGGGTCAGCGTTAATACTTCGACCAGCGGGTCCGGATCACGAACCAGAGAAGCCGCCGTTGGGTATTCATTGGCACCGTACTCATAGATGTAGTCACCCAGATGCACCACAACATCGGCATCGCTGTTAGCAATTTCGTTGTAGACGTTGAAGTAACCGGCGGGCAGGTTAGCGCAGGAGCACACCGCCAGTTTCACACTATCAACACTGCCGACTGGCAGAGTGCGGGTCTGGCCAACAGGCGTCACCGCGCCGTCTTTACCAGCGAACTGGTAGTAATAAACAGTATCAGCACTCAGGCCGGTAACATCGACTTTCACGGTAAAATCGCGCTTGCTGTCGGTGTAAACAGAACCACTGGCCACCACGTTGGTCATGGCTTCGTCGCTGGCCACGACCCAGCCCACCTGGGCGTCAGCGCTGGTATCGGATGGCGTTACGCGGGTCCAGATGATCACGGCATCGGCCAGCGGATCACCGGAGGCCACACCATGACCAAACACAAACACGGTCAGATCACGGTCGTTATCGTCATCATCACCAAAGCAGCCGGTTAAAGCGGCGGGTACAGAAACAGCACCGGCGCCAGCGGCAACGGACTTTAAAAAACTACGGCGGCTCAGATCAGCTCGGTTAGACATTCGGAGGAACCTTATATTGTCTGGTTTTATTGTGCGTATAGGACGACTTTTCCATGTCAGAAGTATTACAAGGGCCCGTTCTTTTCCAGCACAAAATAGGGTTTGGCTCAATAAAGCACCGCCCTGTCCGCTTAGGTGAGTGCATTTGGTACAAATGAACCACTTAAAGCGGAACGGTTTCACAATCCGATGTTCCTCCTGCTCCGCGGTAGCCCTGAAGGGCCCGATCCAGTAAACTCCTGCTCCTTTATTTTCAGCCATGGTCCAGTGCGGATGCTCGATAAAAACGCCCTCTCGCAATTACAGTCGTTGAAGCAGGAAATCCAGTTGAGCACGCCCCACTTTGAGGGCCGGGTACGCTCTACCGGTGGCCGCTTTGGTTTCGTCAATACCGACGATGGCCAACAGTTTTTTCTCGCCCCGGATGAAATGGATAAAGTCCTGCCCGGCGATCGAATTGAATTTCGGGTAGAACCTGCAGGTGAAGGCAAAGAGCAGGCAATCATTGAAAAACTGCTCAGCACCGAGCTGAACGAATTCTTCGGCAAGTACATTGTGCGGGGCAAAGGTCACTTCGTTGAAGCGGATCACCCCACCCTGAACCGCTGGATTTTTGTACCGCCAGCCAAGCGCCTGAAAGCCGCCGACGGCGATCTGGTCAAAGCCCATATCAGTCAGCATCCGTTTCCGAAAGCGAAAGCACAGGCCGATATCGATGCCATTATCGGTAAACCAACCGACGCTTATATCGAGCAAGCGTTCATCAAGGCCAAGTGGCAGTTACCCACGGAGTTTGACGATGCCGTCAGCGCTCAGGTCGCCGAGCTGACCGCTAAAGGGCTGGACGATGTTCTGAGCGAGCGCACAGACCTGACTCATCTGCCATTTGTTACTATCGACTCGGCAGGCACCCGCGATATTGATGATGCACTCTATGCCGAAGCCCGCAGCCAGGGTTGGTCATTGTGGATCGCCATTGCTGACCCGGCGGCGTTAATTCAGCCCGGCACAGCGCTGGATCATGCCGCCCTGCAACGCGCGACGTCGGTGTATTTCCCCGATCAGGTAGTGCCTATGCTGCCAGCGGAATTATCTGAACAGCTCTGTTCGCTGCAGGCTGACCAGCTGCGCCCGGCCATGACCGTCGAACTGCGTATCAGTGAAGCCGGTGAAATTGAACAGATTCATATTTATAACGCCATTATTCGTAGCCGCGCCAAACTCAGTTATAACCAGGTAGCACTACTGATTGATGGCGAAAGCAATGATATTCCGGCCGAACTGCATGGCCATCTGGTGCATCTTGATAACTGTGCCCGTACGCTGGCGGCTTACCGTAAGAACCATTGCCTGGTGATGGAAGACCGTCCGGACTTTAAACTCATCACCGATGAGCAAGGCAAAGTTAAAGACATCGTCCGCATTGAGCGCAATCAGGCACATCGTCTGGTGGAAGAATGCATGCTGGCCTGTAACCGCGCGGTGGCCGGTTGGCTGGCAGAAAAAGGCAGTGGCTTCTTTATTGAACATGCCGGTGTGCGCACCGAGCGTCAGGGGGAAGTGGCGGCGTTATTAAAAGAACATCTGCCGCTGGAGAAAAAACCCAGCCTCAACAGCCTGGAAGATTATGTCAGCCTGATGCAGCAGGCCGATGCCAGCAACAGCGATTTACCCCTGCGCATGATCATTACCCGTCAGCTTGAACGCAGCAATTTATCACTGCATGCCAAGCCACACATGGGCCTCGGCTTTGCGCACTACACCACCTTCACTTCGCCCCTGCGTAAGTACAATGACTTGCTGATTCACCGCATTGTAAAAGCCTTGCTGACAGACAGCAGCGTCCAACTGCCGGATGAAAGTATTCTGCTGCAGATTCAGAGCGCCCAAAGCAATGCCCGCATGGCCGCCAATCAGGCAGAAACCTGGCTGAAACTGCTGTGGCTTGCGCAGCAGGATAAAGAACAGCTGTATGACGCCAGCATTGTGCACATGAATTCGTCAGGCTTTACCGTGCGTCTGGATAACACCGGCATAGAAGGAACAATCGACCGCCGTAAAGCCGGTAACGGCTGGACCTTTGAAACCAAAACGCTGACTCATCGTAATGAAGAGCAACGCTTTATTCTGGGCCAGGCCGTACGGGTAAAGCTGACGGACGTACAACCTCAGGCACGCATAGCGCGTTTTGCTCTGGTGTAATCGCCGCTGCAACACGTGGTAATAAACAGCAGGCAATAAAAAAGGGAGCTCAGCTCCCTTTTTTATTGACCGCTAATCGCTATCCGGATTAATCGATTTTCCAGGTACGAACCACGGCAAAACCGTGCAGTTCGATCCATTCATCCAATTGACGTGGATTGCGTTTAATTTTTTCTACTTTTTCCTGAGTTGCCGGATTGCGGTAAGTACCTACCGGCAGCTTTGGTTTAGGCAGAGATGATTCTTTTTCTGCTTTAGCGGCTTTTGGTCCGCGTGGCGCTGTGCGGGCAAAATGCTTTTTCAGGTTGTTATAAATAGAAGAAGGATTGTCCTGCTTGGCCATGCCAATAATCCAGGCTTCAATCTGCTCTGAACGGGAAACGTACAACTCATCTTCGTTCAGACGATTCTGATTGCACAGACGCTTGATGGTAACGTCAAACTCTTTCAGGCCTTCCAGCTTATGTTCCTGATCTTTACGCAGTTGCTCCAGTTCATGAATTTTTTGCTGGTGCTGTTTAATCTGCTTATCAATATCGATGTCAAATACGCTCACTGCTTAACCTCTGTGTTTTAACGGCATAACGATAGACTGATATCCCGTTGAGATATCAATACTAAGAATAGGGTATTATCGCGGACTATTACGGCAATGGCCGCACAGTTCATAGATATTATGTCACGCTGCGATTATAGCGGTGCCAGTAAGCGTTAAACAATCAATAAAACACGACATATAAACGACAACAGACTGTTTTATAAACACGCCTTAATAACGGCGGAACTTATCGACAAAAAACAGATTAATCGTTCCACCTTGCCATAACGCAAGGGAAGCTCTGAATAAGCATCGCGCCCCTTGTGCAATCAAATGATAAACATTATCATCTTTTCTGTTTATTTCCTTCCCGCCGGATCAGCATGACATCGCAAACTCTTGATCAGCTCAGCGTTGGTACCCAGGCCCGTATCATCGGATTTACCGCTACCGAAGCCAACTTCCGCCGTAAACTGCTGGCCCTCGGATTAATGCCGGGCACCCAGATTGAAGTACGGCGTTTTGCTCCGCTGGGCGATCCGATGCAGATTCAGCTACGCGGCGCCTCTGTCAGTCTGCGCAAGCAGGAAGCCTCCATTATTCAGGTAGAAGTCATCGTATGAACCGAGCTGTTATTGGTGTCATCGGCAATCCGAACTGCGGCAAAACCACCCTATTCAATGCCCTGACCGGTGCCAAACAAAAAGTGGGCAACTGGCCAGGCGTGACCGTTGAACGCAAAGAAGGCAATCTGGTGTTGCGCGGTGTCAGCCATAAACTGGTCGACCTGCCGGGCACTTATGCCCTCGACAGTCACGACGATGAACTGTCCACCGATGAAAAAATCGCCCGCGAATTTGCCTTAAGCGGCGAAGCGCAACTTATTATTAATATCCTTGATGCCAGCAACCTTGAGCGCAACCTGTTTTTAACCTCACAACTGCTGGATATGGGCGTACCGGTTATCTGTGCCGTCAATATGCTGGATGTCGCCGAGCGCGAAGGCATTCATGTGGATACTCAACTGCTGTCGCAGCAGCTCGGTGTGCCGGTGGTGCCGATTGTCGCCTCCACCGGACGCGGCATTGAAGAATTGTGCCGTATCCTTGCTCATCATCTGGAGCACGCAACCGTGGCGACGCCGCTGCTGCGCCTGGATACCGATTTTGAGCAGGCGGTGAATCAACTGAAAGAACGGCTGCAGGGAACCGTCGCCAATCCGTTCTGGAGTGCCACGCGGGTTCTGGAAAACGACATGTACGCCAGCGAAGTACTGCCGCTGGAGCGCCGCAACGAAGTCCTCGCACTGGCGCAGCAGCTGCGGCAAACCCTGGAAAATCAACACCAGCAGCCGATTGATGTATTAATGGCCAACAGCCGCTACCGCTCAATCCAGCATATTCTGCAGCAATCCCTGACTGTTAATACCAAAGGCCGCACGCTGAGCGAACGCATTGACGACTGGGTACTGAACCGCTGGCTGGGCATTCCGTTCTTCTTTGGCGTGATGTACCTGATGTTCACCTTCGCCATCAATGTCGGTGGTGCCTTTATTGATTTCTTCGATATTGCCTTTGCCACGGTATTTGTCGACGGTACTCATTACCTGCTGGACGGCATCGGTGCGCCGCAATGGCTGGCAACCCTGCTGGCCGATGGTCTCGGCGGCGGTATTCAGCTGGTTGCTACGTTTATTCCGGTCATCGGTGGACTGTATCTGTTTTTGTCGATCATTGAAGACTCTGGCTATATGGCCCGCGCGGCCTTTGTGATGGACCGTTTGATGCGCGCCGTCGGCCTGCCAGGCAAATCTTTTGTGCCGCTGATTGTTGGTTTTGGCTGTAACGTACCGGCAGTGATGGCTGCCCGCACCATGGACACCCACAAAGACCGTCTGCTGACCATTGCCATGGCACCGTTTATGTCCTGTGGCGCACGCTTATCGGTATACGCGCTGTTTGCGGCGGCATTCTTTACCGAGAACGGTGCCTTTATGGTATTCAGCCTCTATGTGCTGGGCATTGTCATGGCACTGCTGACCGGTATTGCACTGAAAAACACGCTGTTCAAACCGGACCTGACCCCCTTTGTGATGGAACTGCCGGCTTACCATGTGCCAACGGTAAAAGGCATTCTGATCAAGACCTGGGAGCGGCTTAAATCCTTCTGCCTGCGCGCCGGTAAAACCATCATTACCGTTGTTGTTGTGCTGAGTTTTCTTAACTCGCTGGGTACCGATGGTTCGTTCGGTAATCAGAACAAAGAAAGCTCAGTTCTGTCGCGAATCGCCAACGTCATTACGCCGGTCTTTACTCCTCTGGGCGTACAGCAGGATAACTGGGCGGCCACCGTGGGTATCATCACCGGTATTTTTGCCAAAGAAGCCGTAGTGGGTACGCTGGATGCGCTCTACAGCCCGGAAACCAGCGCCGACAGCGAATACTCGCTCAGCGCCGGTCTGCTGGAAGCACTGCAAACCATTCCGGCCAATGTCGCCGACCTCGCCGACAACCTGCTCGATCCGCTGGGGCTGAGCCTGATCAGTGCCGATCAGGGCGAAGAACAAGGCGTACACAGCACCACCTTCTCCACTATGGATGCGCTGTTCGGCAGCCAGCTGGCCGCTTTCTCGTATCTGGTGTTTGTCCTCCTTTATACGCCCTGCGTCGCAACACTCGGCGCCATGGTACGGGAAGCCGGACTGCGCTGGATGTTGTTTGTTGCCGGCTGGAGTACCGGGCTGGCTTATACCACTGCGGTGATTGTCTATCAGCTTGGCAGCCTGCCTCAGCACCCGCTCAGCTCCCTGCTGTGGGTCGGTGGCAGTATCGCCTTTATCGGTCTTAGCCTGTGGCAGATGCGCCGCTACGGCCAGAAGCACAGCGCCCGCCTGATCCCCCTTACCCCCGTCTGATTTTCTGATATTGCGCTGCGGTGACCCGGCCACCGCAGCCGCACCTTTCCTGACAAAAGTAGCGCTATTTCTAAGAAACAAGTTCTAGGCACTTTGCCATGCCTGCGTTAGAATGCGCGCGCTTTTTTTCGAGGAGTTCACAATGGAACTTATAGCCGACCAGGGACATATATTTATCATCCTGGCCTGCATTTTCGGTGTATTTATGGCCTGGGGAATTGGTGCAAATGATGTTGCCAATGCCATGGGAACGTCAGTTGGTTCCAAAGCCATCACCATCAAGCAAGCTGTCTTTATTGCCATTGTCTTCGAATTTGCCGGTGCATTTTTTGCCGGAGGCGAAGTCACCGAGACCATCCGCAAAGGGATCATTGATCCGGCGGTGATGTCAGGTCATCCCGAACTGTTTGTATTCGGTATGCTGGCGTCCTTACTCGCAGCCGGCACCTGGCTGTTAATTGCCTCTTACGCAGGCTGGCCGGTATCCACTACCCATTCTATTGTCGGTGCCATTGTCGGCTTTGCTGCCGTCGGCATTTCGATGGATGCCGTCGAATGGGGCAAGGTAGGTAACATTGCCGCCAGCTGGGTCGTATCCCCGGTCATTGCCGGCTCCATTTCTTATGTACTCTACAAAAGCGTAAAGCACTTTATTCACGACACCCAGGACCCCTTTGCTCAATCCAAGCGCCTGGTGCCGTTTTACATCATGCTGGTTGGCTTTGTTATTTCCATGGTCACCCTGCTCAAGGGCCTCAAGCATCTGGGTCTGAAGCTGGATTTTACCGATGCCATCTGGATCTCTCTGCTGATTGGCGTAGCCGTTATGGCCATTGGCCGCTTCTTTGTCGGACGTATCCACGCCGACCCGGAGCTCACCGAAGAAGTTCATCTGGCGAACGTTGAAAAAGTCTTTGCCGTACTGATGATTTTTACCGCCTGCGCCATGGCCTTCGCCCACGGCTCCAATGACGTTGCCAATGCCATTGGCCCGGTTGCCGCAGTTTACAGCGTGGTCAGCCACAGTGGGGAAATCACTGCCAAGGCTGCGGTGCCAATGTGGATTCTGCTGGTGGGTGCCTTAGGCATCGTTGTTGGCCTGGTGACCTTTGGTCATCGTGTGATCGCCACCGTTGGCTCCGGCATTACCGAACTGACGCCCAGCCGTGGCTTTGCCGCAACACTGGCCGCCGCCACCACCGTTGTTGTTGCTTCCGGCACCGGCCTGCCAATTTCCACCACTCATGTTCTGGTCGGAGCCATTCTGGGCGTGGGCCTGGCGATGGGCACCGACGCGCTGAACTACCGCAAAATTGGCTCCATCTTTGTCTCCTGGCTGGTGACGCTACCGGCGGGTGCTCTGCTGTCGATTATTTTCTTCTTTATCTTCCGCGCGATCTGGTTGTAAACATCCCGCTGCTGATAAAAAAAAGCGTCTTTTAAAAGGCGCTTTTTTTATGCCTGCCTGCCACGAAAATGCCCACAGCTCAGCACGGCCGGACAACCTGAAGTCATCTGCGGTCAGCGCATAGGATTGATGACCGCCTTGTGGCATAACTGACACATGACGCGCCGAAAAAATTATGGTACAAACGTACCACCAATAAAAATAAAGCGTCTGTGATCGGCCCCATGCTTATAGCGGAATAATCTATGACTCAAATGTATTTTCAGAATCTGACCCAGGGTTTACAGCAGGCCGGCATTTGCACGCCAACCCTGGTGGTGGATAAAGAACGCCTGGATCGCAACATTGATCACCTGATTGATGTGCTTAACCGCGGCTTCGATTACCGTATTGTGGCCAAGTCACTGCCCTCTGTTCCGTTACTGCAGTACATCATGCGCCGCACCGGCACCACACGGCTGATGAGTTTTCATCTGCCGTTTCTGATGCATCTGGTCGAGCATATTCCGGCCGCGGATGTACTGCTGGGTAAGCCGATGCCTGTGGCCGCAGCCGAGCATTTTTATCAATGGCACAGCCAGCAGACCAGCAGCATGTGCTTTGCTCCGGAACTGCAGTTGCAGTGGCTGATCGACAGTCACGAGCGCCTGCAGCAGTATCAGGCACTGGCACAGCGACATAATCTGCGTTTACGCATTAATCTGGAAATCGACGTTGGCCTGCATCGTGGTGGTTTTCTGCCCGACCAGCAGTTTATTAACGCCTTAAAAACCATTGCCGCCTCCCCCTTGCTGACACTGTCCGGCCTGATGGGCTACGAAGCACATATCAGTAAAATTCCGGGATTCCTCGGCGGCCTCGACAAGGCCCTGCGCAGTACGCAGGAGACTTATCGCCACTTTACTACGTTGATTAAAGAGACCCTGGGCAACGATGCGCTGGATGGCCTTTGCCTGAACACCGGCGGCAGCTCGACCTATCCGCTGTACGATCAGGACAGCGTCGGGCTGGTCAACGAAATCGCTACCGCCTCAGCACTGGTCATGCCGACCGACTTTGATGTCACGACACTGGAACACCACCAGCCTGCGGTGTTTATTGCCGCACCGGTACTGAAGGTGGTGAAAGATCCTGACATTCCGATGGCCAGTGGTCTGTCGCGTTTACTGCGTTTATTTGGTCGTTTACCGCATCAGGCCTGTTTTATTTACGGTGGCAACTGGCTGGCGCAACCCTGCTATCCAACGCCGTGTAAACGCGCCAGTATTTTTGGTCACTCCAGTAATCAGGAGCTGTACGAGTTGCCAGACGATCACCGTATCCGCCCTGACGATTATCTGTTCTTCCGCCCCAGTCAGAGCGAATCGGTCTTCCTGCAGTTCGGGAATATCGCGCTGTACGAACAGGGCCGCATCAGTGAATGGTGGCCGGTATTCAATTATCCGGAAGCCTTTCCGGCGACGGCTCAGGCCCGCAGACACAGTGCTGCCGCTGAAATATCTTCCTGATCTTCCGTATCTGAAATAATAAAAAACTGAGGAATCATCGTGTCCGCTGCTCTTACCCTGGTTGCTTATCTGCTTGTTCCGGCATTGCTTGTTGTTCTTTGTCAGCGTGTTCGCTGGCTGGATAAGCTTGGCGTGGTTGTGCTGTCATTTGCCAGCGGCATCGCTCTGGCCGCTACCGGAATGCTACCGGATCTGGCAGGTGCCGAAACACTGAAAGCCGTACAAACCAATCTGTCAGAAATTGCCATTGCACTCGCCCTGCCGTTGCTGGTGTTTTCGATTGATGTCAAAGCCTCGTTCGGCATGGCCGGTGACACCATGAAAAGCATGGGTGTGGCCTTAATTGCGGTCATCATTGCCAGCGCCGCCGGGGCTTTTATCTACGCCGATTCTCTCGCCAATGTCTGGCAGATTGCCGGTATGTCGGTGGGTGCTTACACCGGGGGCGGGCCGAATATGGCGGCCATTAAAACGGCGATCGGGGCTGACGAAAACATCTTCACCACCATGATCACTTACGACATCCTGCTGTCGGCGCTGTATCTGATGTTTGTGATGACCCTGGCCAAGCCGATTTTCAGCCGCTTCCTGCGCCCTTACCGCAGTCAGGGCGAACACGCCTATCACAGCGAAGAAGAAAAGTTTGGTCATATGGCTGATGAAACCGCCAACGCCTATAAAGTGCTGGCCAATGTCAAAGCGCTGCCAAAGACCGCACTGGCTCTGCTGCTGTCCGCCGTCAGCGTCGTCATCGCGCTGGGCGTGGCTTCACTGGTGCCTGGCAGTATGAGTTCCGCGGTGACCATCATTACCATCACCACGCTGGGCGTGCTGGCATCTTTTGTGCCGGCCATCCGTAACCTGCCCAACAGCTTTCAGCTGGGGATGTACCTGATTCTGGTGTTCTGTTTCACCACCGGCACCATGACCGATACCAGTATTGTTACCAACCTGAACGTCGACCTGTTTGCCTATATCAGCATTATTCTGATCGGCTCGCTGATTTTGCAGGCCATTATCTGTCGCCTTCTGGATATTGATACCGACACCTTTTTAATCACCTCATCGGCCGCCATTATGTCGGTGCCTTTTATTCCGGTGATTGCCGGAGCACTGAAAAACCGCGAGATCATTCTGCCGGGCTTCGCCGCGGCGATCATCGGCTATATCGTCGGAAATTATCTCGGGGTCGGTGTCGCCTTCTTTACCCGCTGGCTGCTTGGCGCCTGAGATGTTCAGTCGGTGTGCAAACAGCGACCTGCAGCATAAAACCATCCTGATTGCCGGCGCTTCCGCCGGCATGGCCCGCCAGCTGGCACTGTTAATTGCACAGAGGCCTAACCGCTTTATTCTGTTTGCCCGCCGCCGGCACGAACTGCAGGAGCTGGCAGATCAGTTACGCGCACTGCAGTGTGAGGTACTGACCGTCTGCGGTGATGCCTGCCGGGAAGAAGACACTAACAATGCCGTATCTCTGGCAATGGCTCAGTTCGGACGCATTGATCTGGCATTACTCAATGTCGGCGCCGGCCCTGAACAGCGCATGGCAGAAACCTCCGTTACCGATATCCGCCAATGCATGGAACTGAATTATCTGAGCCTTGCGAATTTTCTGCCGCCGCTGATCGCTGCGATGCGCAGCCAGCAGGCGGATAAACGCGGATTACGTGGCACCATCGCCCATACCAATTCTCTGGCCGGTTTTCTTGGCCTGCCACTGCAGGGACCGTACAGTGCCGCCAAAGCCGCTGCCCGCTTACTGATGGACAGCTGCCGGATTGAGCTGGAACCGGAAGGCCTGAAATTTATCTCGCTTTACCCCGGCTTTGTGCAGACAGCGCGGGTTAACCAATACGATATGCCCGCCCCTTTTGCCATCAGCGAAACCCGAGGCGCAGAGCTGATGCTTAAAGGCCTGCTGAGCGGCCGCGACGATTATCTGTTTCCCGGCCCATTAAGCTGGTTGATCCGTCTGGCACGCATACTGCCGACGTTTATCAGTAAGCCATTATTACGCCGCGCGCTCTGAACTACGCCCATACGGCACCATCATCCTGCATCCGCAAAGCGGTTATACTGGCCACCTAATTCGTGGAGCCATTTATGACCCGCCCAACCTATCAGCGTCAGAATTTTCCCGACCGTATCGTACTTGAACCTTCAATGCCCGCCGACAGCTGCATTATCTGGCTGCATGGCCTGGGTGCCAGCGGTGATGATTTCGTACCGCTGCTGCCGCATTTGTTACAGGCTCTCAATACCGCTCAGCCACCCGTGCTGCGTGCTGTTTATCCGCATGCAGCACAGCAGCCGGTAACCATTAATGGCGGCATGGTGATGCCCAGCTGGTACGACCTGCTGGCCACCAGCCCGCGACGTCAGATTGATGACCAGCAACTGAGCGACTCCGTACGACGCACCCACACACTGATCGATCAACAAATAGCCGCTGGTATCGACAGTCGCCGTATTTTGCTGGCCGGTTTCTCTCAGGGTGGTGCTGTCGCTTATGAAGCCGCTTTCAGCTATCCGCAACCTCTGGCTGGGTTAATGGCGTTATCAACCTATATTGCCCGCCCACTGCAGATAAACGCCGCCAATCAGCATCTGCCGGTGCTGATTGCTCATGGTGATTATGATGGTGTGGTCAGCCCGGAACTGGGCGAAGAAGCCAGCCGGTTGCTGGCACAGTCTGGCATCAATACCGAAAACCATCGTTACCCGATGGCGCATGAAGTGTGTCTGCAGGAGATTGAAGGTTGCGGCCGTTTTTCCGGCCGCTGCTTCAACGCTGCGGTTTAGAGGCTATTTCGGGCTGAGTATAAACTCAGCCGCCAGGCTGGTCAGTTTACCCGCCAGATCTCGCTGCTCTTTGGCGGTTTTTCGCATAAAGTTAGACGTTGCAACGGTGTGCTCGGCAATTTTATAGATGCTGCGCACACTGCCTGCCACTTCCTGATTGGTGGCAACCTGTTCCTCAGCCGCCGCCGCGACCTGATCACTCATATCGCGGATGGTGCGCACCGCACTGCGGATATGGCCCAGTTCCTCATCCAGCGATGAGGCCAGTTTTACCGTATGCTGTACCGCCTCCTGTGATGACTCTACCGCCACAAAAGCCTGTTTAGATTCCTGCTGGAAGCGACCAATAATACTTTCAATTTCTGCAGTTGAATCCTGCGTACGCTGCGCCAGCGTCCGAACTTCGTCAGCCACAACAGCAAAGCCCCGCCCCTGTTCACCGGCCCTCGCGGCTTCAATGGCGGCGTTTAACGCCAGCAGATTGGTTTGCTCGGCGATGGATTTAATGACATTCAGCACACCACCAATGGCACCACTGCTGTCATGCAAGCTGCGGATTACAGTTGAAACCTGATGCATTTTTTCATCCAGCTGGCCGATATAATTCAGACTGCTCTGCACCGCTTCACCACTTTTGTCGGCGGTATGATTTGCTTCATCTGACTGGTTAGCGACCTGCTGAATATTGCCGGCAATTTCTTTGGTCGCCACTTCCAGCTGGCCTATTGCAGTAACCACCTTCGCGGTTTCATGCTGCTGTAAATCCATCCCCTTAGTGCTGAGCGAGATAGTGACGTGATTCTGCATCGAAATCAGCGTCAACTGCTCAGAGATCGCATTAATATGCTCCACCATCGATGCCATCCGCGCCATCATTTGATTACAGGCCCGCGCGGCTTCGCCAAGTTCATCATCCAGCAATACCGGTACACGCTGATGCAGACACAAGTCATCCCCTGCGGCGGTCAGGCCAATATGCAGTTGTCGTATCTGCTGGTACAGCAGATACGACAGCCAGAACGCCAGCGAGGCCGTAATACCGACCGCCAATACTGCAATCAGCACCCCCAGCCAAATCTCATGCTGGGTCGATCTCAGGACCGCGCTGGCATTAGCCAATAACGCTTTCTGCTGCTCATCCTCCAGTGTTTTTAAAGCCTCTATCCTGGCCGTTGCAGCGGCAAACCAGTCAGTCGGGGAAACGCCGAAACCACGGTTGCTCTGTAGCGCTTTTTCGCGCAAACGTTCAACCTCAACAACCACGTCAGACTGCTGAAATTGACGATATGCAGCCAGAGCCTGCGCATCGGCAATGCGTTCAAAGCTCTGCAGAAAAGCATCCTGTTCCGATACCAGTCGCACAAAGCGGGCGAACAGTGCCGGTGTAAAGGCATCCTGAGCGAATACGTTACTTAATACGGCACGTTCAATACCGGCACGCTCCTTACCCTGCAAAAAGCTGTAATAAGCCTGCAACTGACGCACCGTTGGGCCATGGCCAGTAAATTTGCTGGCCAGCGCCGGTACAATCAACAGCCGGTCTATGGTTTGGGTATAAAACGCCAGAACATCAGGCAACGCTGCCGACTGCGCCTGCACTCCCTGACGCAAAGTACTGAGCTTTTTCAGATTACTCTGAACATCTTTTATGGCCTGATTGAGAGTCGGATAAACGCTGAAATCCTGCTGGTTGAGAAAGTTATTCCAGCCTCGCAGCCGTTCATCCGCCACGCTCTGCTGCTGTGGCAGGGCAGTAGCAAAATCTTTGCCTTTACTGCCAAGAAAACCTGCGGACATGCCCCGTTCTTTCTGCAGCTCATGCGCCAGTGCGCTGTTCAGCGCTGAAATATTTACCAGAGCCTGCACATCGGACAGCTCATCCATATGGTTCAGACTGCCAAGCAACCAGCGTCCCTGCAATAACAACAACGCCACTAAAGGCACAGCAATTAACAGCAGCAGCTTGCCTTTAACACTTAATGATTTCAGCAGTCCCATGCGGATTCTCCCGGTGAAAATGGTGTCTGGCATTCAGAATAGACTCGCTGACAAAACTCACAGGGAGACAGAATGACAGATACGACAAAAGCCTCAGACACATCATTGCTGGCGGGCATCTAATCAGGAATAAGACTGAAGTGGCCGTGGCCTGTTAACACTAACAGAGGGGATTAATCTGATAACTCAGCGGAGCGGGCGCAGTTACGGCCATCGTGTTTGGCACGATAAAGCTGTTCATCGGCCGCTACAATCAGCTGCCCGGCGTTATGCTTAACCGAAGGCGTGACGGTCGCCACCCCGGCGCTGATACTCAGGACATCGCCTGCTAACGATTTTTCATGGCGGATAGTCAATGCTGCAACCGCCGCCAGCAGGCGCTCTGCCAGCAGCATAGCCCCGGTATTGTCGGTGCAGGGCAGCAGACAGACAAACTCTTCGCCACCATAACGCGAAACACTGTCATGTGGCCGCAACAACACAGTGCGCAGAGCGTGAGCAACTTCCTGCAACGCTTTATCGCCCGCCACATGCCCATAGTGATCGTTGTATTGTTTAAAAAAATCGATATCAATAAGAATCAGTGATAATGGCTTTTTATCACGCTGTCCCTGACGCCAATGCACCTGTAACTGTTCATCAAAACGACGGCGATTGGCAACACCGGTTAAACCATCCAGCATCGCAATAGAGTACAAAATATCACGCTGTAATTTCACCGTAACGTGGGTACAGACGCGGGCAAAAACCACCACCGGGTTAATAGGCTTGGTAATAAAATCGACAGCACCTGTATCGAAGGCACGGACTTCATCCACCACTTCATTCTGAGCCGTGACAAAAATAATTGGAAAATCATTGTCTACCGGGTCAGCCTTAAGCGTTTTGCAGACATCGTAGCCATTCATATCCGGCATCATAATATCCAGCAGCATAATGTCCGGTTTATTATCCGCACACAGCTCCAGTGCCTGCCGGCCACTGGTCGCCATGACGATTTCGAATTCCGCTTTAAAAATTTCATTCAGACTGCGGATAATCAGCGGCTGATCGTCGACGATCATCAGACGCGGTTTATGCGTCAGACCGGGGATTAATTCTGCCAGTGTTTTACCTGACTTCATGACCACTCCTGCACACGGATCAGCGTTCTTTTGGCGGCCGTAAAATCCAGCTGTTCAATCTGTTCAAGCATTTGCTTAAACAGTGATCCATTGCCCGGAAAACCTGCCGGCGGCAACTGTTCAATCAACTCCAGCACCGCCATATTATTGTCCTGTAACAGCCCATGCAGCTGCACCAAGGCTTCACGCCAGCGTTCATCCGGCCAATGCTCAGACACTGCAGGTTCTGACGGTGTGTGACTTTGCAGCCCGCCACTGGCCACAGTATCGGCCACTGTATCGGCCGCAACACCAGTCATCTTAACCAGCGCCTGATACGAGGCCGATAGCAACGCCTGCAGTTCAGCAAGCATTGCTGCGGTTTGTTCCGTTTCATTCGGCAGAACATCGTTCTCTGTGGCTGAAGCCGGGGCCGATGCTATGTTATGAAAACGCTGCTCCAGCTCGCCACTGCGTCGCGCCAGAGTCACAGCACCCATGGTCGCCGCCGTACCTTTCAGTGTGTGCAGGCTGGCGGCACTGTCAGACCAGCGCCCTTCCTGCCATTGCTGATCAAGCTGGCAGAGCAGGCTGGTCATATCCACCATAAAGCGCTCTGACATATTCACCAGCAGCGACTGATTATTACCAAAGCGCTGCAGCAAAATATCGCGGTTTTCCAATGCTGCCAGGGCTGTTTCATCGCTCGTCAGCGAGACTTGAGCGCTGGCGTGGCCGGTCAGCTGCAACAACGAATGCACAACATTATCGAGGTCAATAGGTTTGCCTACATGCGCATTCATACCGGCGGCAAAACAGGCTTGCCGGTCAGATTCAGCAACATTGGCTGTCATCGCCAATATTGGCAGATGGTTAAAACGACCATCGGCACGGATACGCCGGGTGGCTTCCAGACCATCAATATCCGGCATCTGCATATCCATAATGACCACGTCGTACGGATCTTCCGTGGCAAATACGTGATCAACACCACTCAAGCCGCCCTCAGCCAACTCGACAACAGCACCTTCGGCACTCAGTAATTCGAATGCAATTTCGCGGTTAATTTCATTGTCTTCCACTACCAGAATACGCATTCCGGCCAGGCGTTGTTCGCTGTCGACTGGCGGTAACGGCATCACCGGTTCGCCAGGGCTGTGCAATACGCGCATCACCGCTTCTGACAACTGCACCGGAGTGATGGGTTTACTGAGAAAATCACAAAATGGTGGATTATCACCGCACAGCACGTCATTGAGAGATTCCCGACCATAAGCACTGATTAAAATAACAGGTGGGGCATCGTTCCCCAGACGGTCAATCAGAGATTGGGCAACCGCCGTGCCCTCGTTATCGGGCAACTGCCAGTCAAGTAATATCACCTGATAGGGCTTATCCTGCTGATCCGCCCTGACCACCGCTTGCAATGCTGCAGCACCAGTTTGTTCAACCTCCACATTCCAGCCTAATGAGCATCCGTCACGCTGTAATAATTCGGCCGTCACCGGATTATCTTCAACCAGCAGTACCCGTAACGGTGGTTCAAACTGCGGAGCGGCGTAAGGCTCTGGCACGACAATGGGTAAATCCAGTTCAAACCAGAAGCAACTGCCTTTGCCCAGTTCGCTGTGCAGATGAAGCTCAGAGTTCATTAACGACACCAGACGCTTACAGATAACCAGCCCCAATCCTGTGCCACCAAAACGGCGGCTGGTCGATACTTCGGCCTGGGTAAACCCGTCAAAAATACGCTGCTGGTTGTCGGCTGAGATGCCGATGCCGGTATCTTCGACCTCTATGCGCAGACGGATCTGCTCACCATCGGTAGCTACACTGCGCGCCCGGACGGTGACATAACCGCTGCTGGTAAACTTCAGTGCATTACCCGCCAGATTAATTAAAATCTGCTGCAGACGATTGCTGTCGCCCATCAGGGTTTGCGGCAGTGAAACGTCCAGGTCAAACAGTACTTCAACCGGTTTATTGCCGAGATTGCCGGATATCACCACCGCCAGATTACGCATCACTTCATCAAGGTTAAAGGGCTGACGATCAAGCTGCAGCTTACCCGCCTCAATTTTTGAGTAGTCGAGAATGTCATTCAGCAGGCTGAGCAACGAGCCGGCTGCGCCCTGAGATTTATTCACATAATCCCGTTGCCGCTCACTGAGATCGGTCTGCGATACCAGTTTTAACATGCCCAGTACGGCATTCATGGGGGTACGGATTTCGTGACTCATATTGGCCAGAAAGGCTGATTTAGCCGCACTGGCGGCATCGGCTGCTTCTTTGGCTTCGCGCAGACGGGCTTCGTACTGCAGTTGATCGGTGATATCGCTGTTAATCCCGGTGACCCGCAATAAGGTACCGTCTTCCGCATATTCAACCTGAGCTCCAGCCTGAATACTGCGCTCACGGCCATCCGGCAATACGACGCGGAATACCGGGTCGTACACGCCGATACCAGCAACGGCATTGTTGAGAGCCGTCTCGGTACGCTCAAGATCATCCGGGTGAATACGCATGCGCCAGTGGTCATAGTTCAGGCCGTTGTCGCGTAAGCTGAGCGGCTGTTGGTACAGCTCAAACATGCGGTCATTCCATTGCAAATCGTTATTGGCCGGAGTCCAGGACCAAATCCCCATCTGCGCGACGTCGGCCGCCATCGCCAGCTGTGCCGTGGTCGCGGCCAGAGCATCGTGCTGCGCCCGCTGTTCGCTGATATCCATTGCAATCCCCAGGTAACCGACGATCTCACCGGCACTATCGCGCATCGTGGTTACTGACAGGCTAACCAGCAACGGCTGGCCATCTTTGCGTATGTACGTCCATTCACGGGTTTCGGCACCTTCCAGCTCCGAGCGGTACACAAACACCCGGAAGCCCCGGATTTTTTCACCGTATTCCCGTTCCAGCTCAACTGAACAGGCTTCAACCTCTTCCGCGACGTGCAACACCGCCGGTGACTGCACACCGACAAACTCTGCCGCACGATAACCCAGCATACGTTCAGCGCCCTGATTAAACAGGGTGACCGTGCCTTCTTGATCGGTGGCAATGATGGAAACTTCAGAAGCGGAATCCAGCACGCTTTGCAACAGCTGGCTGAGACGCTGGGCCTCACCGGCACGCTCTTCCACCTGGCGTTCCAGATTGCTGTTCAGCTCGATAATTTTTTCCTGAGCGGCTTTTTGCGCTGAGATATCCCGGATGCTTTCCGACACCCCTACCACTTTCCCTTCCGCGTTGTGAATGACGGCATAAGAAACCGACACATCCAATAAGGTGCCATCGACGCGGCAGCGCTGCCCTTCTTTCGGTAACAAATGTTCTCCCTGTGAAGCCGCCACACACACCCGGTGCTCTTCTTCCTGCAATTCGGGGGGAAGAATCAGCTCCATTAATGGCCGTCCCAGAGCATCCGCTTCGGCAATGCCAAACATCCTCGCCGCCGCCGGATTCCAGCTCTGTACATGACCGTGACAATCCTGACTGATGATGCCATCGGCCGAACTTTCAACAATGGAGGCCAGCCGTTCCTGTTGTGCCAAAAATTCTCTGCGCCGCTGGCGGCTGCTTACCAGCAACGCCAATAACGCACTGATAAGCACACTGATAAGAGAGCCCAGTGCAAAGACAATCTCTGGTGAAGGCAGATTTAACGCATGAATAAAGGATGGATATACCTGAAAACGGAATTGCCAGTGACGACCATAAATCGTGCGTTCAATCTGATAGCCGGCCACATGAGCAAACTCGGCGGAGGTTTGGTTATTAAAAAAACTGACCGGTTGTTGCGCATCGGTCATATCGACAATTTCCAGCGCCAGCTCATCCTCATGCATACGCAGATCGGCCATAACCTCGGCCATTAATAACGGTGCGTAGCTCCAGCCATAGCCCAGCTGTTCGCGTCCGGCCTGCGTCTGCGGGGTTTTACCACCCTGATACACCGGCATAAGAATCAGAAATGACTGTTGTGGGCTGCCGGTGGCCTGCACCAGGGTGATCGGGCCGGTTAAGCGCACCTCACCACTGAGTAAAGATGACCAGGCAGCCTCTCGGCGATTAAGTTCAGACGCAATATCCAGCCCAACCGCAGCGTCATTGCGCTCAACCGGTTCAATATATTGGATAACAAAACGCTCATCGGCGCGTGGCCCCAGCTGGCGTATTTTAAAATCCGGCCAGTCATCGGACTGAGCGGCCTGGATAAATTGTGGCTCATCGGCCAGCGCTACACGGCGGATAAAGCCAAACCCGCGTGCGCCCGGAAACTCAATATCGACATCGCGGGTGGCGCTGTAACGCTTCACCAGCTCACGGCTCAGATCCTCACCGGCGGTCAGGATGGCACCACGCATACCGCGCAGACCGTACTGGTAAAGCTCAATGCGTTCCTCTGCCTGATCTGCCAGATCGTATGCCTGCTTGGTCAGAGATTCGTGCAGACGCTCATCGTTCAGCTGTCCGATTTTGGCTGACAACAACAAACTGATCAGCAGCCCCGCCGCCAGAGCCACCAGCGCCCAGCCCCAGAGCTGGCGATGTTTGCCCTTGTTTATAACGTTTGGCACGCTGATATCTCCCTATCACCCACGAAACACCTGCCGTGAGCGGCGATGTATTGCTTAAGCCTAGTTTCCCCCATAGGAATCACCAGCGGCTGAACCGCTGGCCACCTTCTGGTATCCTTGCGCCTCTTTTTTGCCAGAACTCTGGCGCAGAGCTTTCACCCGGAATTTTCGTCCAGAAAACAGGAGCGCACCGTGGTTACCATGTACGGCATCAAAAACTGCGACACCATCAAGAAAGCCCGCAAGTGGCTGGAAGACGCCGGTGTTGACTATCAGTTTCATGACTACAAAAAAGACGGCTTAAGCGCTGAATTACTGGATGGCTGGATCCGCGAGCTGGGCTATGAAGCCCTGCTGAACAAGCGCGGTACGACATGGCGCAAACTGCCGGACGACATCAAAGACAATATTGATGAACAAAGCGCCCGTGCGGTGATGCTGGATAACCCGTCCATTATCAAACGTCCGCTGCTGGATACCGGCAGCGCCAAAGTACTTGGCTTCAGCGTTACCGAATACACCGAACTGAAATTCTGAATATTTCATTAATTACGTTAGAACGCGCATTCGCGCCCGATCTGAGGAATGACTATGACAAACGCATTTGCCCTGGCCATTGGTGTCGGCACCAAAAACAGCAAAGGTGACTGGCTCGAAGTATTTTACCCGCAGCCACTGCTGAACCCTTCTGCCGCTCTGATTGACGCCGCCAAAAGCGCTCTGGGCTATGAAGAAGGCAACGTTGCACTGGATGTTGACGGTGGCGAACTGGAAGCCTTTGCTGCAGCACTCGACAGCGCCGATCCGCTGCAGGCTGCCCTGGCCCGCGCCTGTACCGAAAGCGAAAAGCCGGTTGTGGTGACTATTCTGGCCGCCGATGAACAGGCCTCTTCTACTCCAGAGGTTTACCTCAAGCTGCACCTGCTGTCTCACCGTCTGGTAAAACCACACGGTCTGAATCTGGGCGGTATCTTCGGCCTGCTGCCCAACGTGGCCTGGACCAATAAAGGCGCAGTCGATCTGGATGAGCTGCCAGCTGCACAACTGGAAGCCCGCCTGAACGGCGACCTGCTGAGCGTCAACAGCGTGGATAAATTCCCGCGCATGACCGATTACGTGGTACCGAAAGGCGTGCGTATTGCACACACCGCACGTGTGCGTCTGGGCGCTTACATTGGCGAAGGCACCACCATCATGCACGAAGGCTTTGTTAACTTTAATGCCGGCACTATGGGCGTTTCTATGGTTGAAGGCCGTATCTCTGCTGGTGTGGTTGTGGGTGACGGTTCTGATCTGGGCGGTGGCTGCTCCACCATGGGCACACTGTCTGGCGGCGGTAACATCATTATTTCTGTCGGTGAAAAATGCCTGCTCGGCGCCAACGCCGGTATCGGTATCCCACTGGGCGACCGCTGCACCGTTGAAGCCGGTCTGTACGTCACCGCCGGTACCAAAATTCAGGTACTGGACGATCAGAAAAACGTGGTTGAAGTGGTTAAAGGCCGTGATCTGGCCGGTAAATCCGACCTGCTGTTCCGTCGTGATTCCATCACCGGTGCCGTTCAGTGCGTTACTAACAAGAGCGCGATTCAGCTCAACGAAGAATTGCACGCCAACAACTGAGGCTGCAGAATTTAACGCGGCTGAGCGTTCTGCTCAGCCCGTTAATGAGCCGCAAACCAGTGCGGATGCTGCAGATACCAGCGCACGGTATCCAGCATCGCCGCGGCAAAATCATGCTGCGGCATAAATCCTAATTCTCTGCTGATTTTTCCGGCATTAATGGCGTAACGCACGTCATGCCCCGGCCTGTCCTGCACATGGGTAATCAGCTGTTGCGAACGTCCGTCGATGGCACTCAGGGCCTGCGGATAATGTTCTGCTAATGAAGCATCGCGGGCAAACTCATCATTGATAAGGCCACACAACAACTGAATAAACTGCAGATTGGTCTGTTCATTATGGCCGCCGATATTGTAATTGCAGCCTGTTTTTCCGGCGCCAAGAATACGATCGATACCTGCCGCGTGATCTTTCACATATAACCAGTCGCGTACCTGCTGACCATTACCGAATACCGTTAAAGGCCGCTCAAACAGAATGTTGGTAATCATCCGTGGCATCAGTTTTTCCGGATACTGATAACGGCCGAAATTGTTGGAACAATTCGATAAACTCACATTCAGCCCGTAGGTTCTCGCCCAGGCATTTAACAAATGATCAGACGCCGCTTTGGTGGCCGCATAAGGATTACTCGGCTGATAACGGCTGTGCTCGCTGAATGGTTCACCCTCTTCACCCAGATCACCGAAAACCTCATCGGTTGAAACATGATGAAAACGATGCGGCAGCACTGGTTTACCAGCGTTAAGCGGTTCTTCAATCCACACATGACGCGCTGCCTGTAATACATTCAGCATGCCGACAATATTGGTTTCGACAAATTGTTCCGGTGCACTGATCGAACGGTCGACGTGGGACTCTGCGGCAAAATTAACGATCGTATCCAGACGATAAAAAGCCAGTAAATATTCAATCAGGCTGCGGTCGTTAATACTGCCCTGCACAAACACCGTATTCGGCCGTTTTAACGCCTCAGCTAAATTGGCTTTATTACCGGCGTAACTGAGGATATCGAGCACCACAATAAAATCCTGCGGATGCTCTTCCTGCCAGTATTCAATAAAATTGGCTCCGATAAATCCCGCACCGCCGGTTACCAGTAAACGTTTCATCAGAGAGATTCCAGACAACGCTGCAGGCTTGTGCGCCAGCAGACAGCTTGACGTTGCAGCCGGGCATGTAATGGGG
Source organism: Thalassolituus pacificus (assembly GCF_025318105.1). Lineage (NCBI taxonomy): Bacteria > Pseudomonadati > Pseudomonadota > Gammaproteobacteria > Oceanospirillales > Oceanospirillaceae > Thalassolituus > Thalassolituus pacificus. Next base: position 81,964 of record NZ_JAOANI010000014.1, on the reverse strand, counting down.
CCGGGTCCAGTGCGCTAAATGCCGGACGTTGAGCGAGGATGGCCGGATTATTTGCGGCATAGGCAGTACTGCTGAGCGGAGTAATTCTGACCGCTTGTGTTAACAGCCCAAGGCTGAGCGCCAGCCGCTGTATTTCACAGGCAAATTCATACCAGCTGGCCACACCGCTGCCCGCCCAATGATAAATACCCTGTAATTGCCCGTTATACAGCAGCCACGCCGACTGCCAGATAACCTCAGCCAGCTCTGTTGCGGAAGTAGGCGAGCCATACTGGTCATTAACCACCTGCAGATCACGACCGGCCTGCATTAATTTGAGCATGGTGCGTAAAAAATTATGGCCATAATGGCTGTATAGCCAGGCGCTGCGGATAACCAACAGATCATCTTTTAAAATACTGGCCGCCTGTTGTTCACCCGCTAATTTAGACTGACCATAAATATTCAGCGGGCCGGTTTCAGCCTCGGATATCAGTGGTGTATCGCCGCATCCGGAAAACACATAATCGGTGGAAAGATGCAGTAAACGCGCGCCCTGCTGACGGCAGATTTCTGCCAGTACCGCAACAGCCTCAGCATTTACGCGGTACGCTTTTTCTGCCTGAATTTCTGCCTGATCGACGGCGGTAAACGCGGCGCAGTTAATCACCAGCTGCTGTCCGTCACAGGCCTGGCGCAACGCGTTGTCGTCGCAGATATCCAGTGCCTGATGATCACAGGCGCGCAGCCTGATCCAATCCGGGCAGCTTGCCTGCAGACTCCGGCCCAGCTGGCCGCCGGCGCCGGTCAGTAATACGTTAACCGGCGTCATACGAAATAATCGGCCTGTTTAAAAGAGGAGCCTCTGGCGTCTTTTTCAGATAATTTGGGTTCGCCCTGTAACGGCCAGCGGATAGCAAGATCCGCGTCATCCCAGCGCAGAATGCGTTCGCTTTGTGCGTGAAAATAACCGGTACAGCGATACAGGCATTCGGCCCGTTCACTCAGGGTATAAAAGCCGTGGGCAAAACCCGGCGGCACCCATAACTGGTGGCGGTTGTCAGCGGATAATTCGAAGCCCTGCCAGCGGCCAAAGGTTGGTGAAGTGCGGCGCATATCAACAATCACATCAAACACACGGCCTGCCACCACGCGCACTAATTTGCCCTGCGGTTGCTCCAGCTGATAGTGCAGGCCGCGCAAAACGCCCTGATGGGAAGCCGAATGATTATCCTGCACAAACGCCGCGCCTCCGGTCAGATCGTCCAGCCATTCCTGACGGAAGGTTTCCATAAAGAAGCCGCGCTCATCTTCATAGACTCTGGGTTCAATAATGTACACATCGTTAAAGACGGAAGACGGCGTCAGCATGGTGGTATCCACAAAAGAAAGCGGCAGCGGAGTAAATAAATACGAAGCGCGCGCGTTATAGCACGCGTCCGCTTAAACCAACAGCCTGCCGCAACCGGAAAGCATAAGGGTCAGGTTATTCTACCTGCAGTGTACGCCGGTCAAGCTCGCCCTGAGCATCCATCACCACCACTTCCTGCTCACCGGTCACGCTGAAGCGGTAACTGAGGGTTTCGGCCTCACCACTACTGCCTACGTGCAGGCCATTCACATACCAGTCGCGCGGACCCAATCCACCCTGAGCGTGCAGCGAGATTTCCGGTAAGGCAGCGCTGCCGCCGGCACGGGTACGGCTGGAGCGCAGAATCAGGCCATCCTGAATACCGGTAATCTGCAGCGGTTCGAGTGCCAGAGCCGGAGGCTCGCTGCAGCGCGGATCAACGGCGGGTAAACGGTTACGCAGGCGCTGACTGGCCGGCAGCCAGTGTTCCAGCGGCCGTGGCCAGAGTGCCAGCTGGTGCGCTGTGCGTGCGGGCACATCACAACTGCTATCGACCAATAAGCCGCGTTCGCTGGTCCAGTAGGTTAACGGGTTGCGCCATAAACCATCGCTGCGCTCATCGCGTAAGGTCGGCGGCAGCTGACTCCGTACCAGCCAGGCTTTATGGGTCTGGAAGCACTGATCGGCTGCGGTTTCAGCGGCACTCTTACCCAACGGCCAGCAGATGGTTTCCTGACTGACCTGCTCCGGCTGTGGCAGGACCCCAGGTTTATGTTCAATGCGGTCAAATAACTGGAACAGCACCGGCAGTGCACTGAGCGCGCCGTAATGTCCGGGCGATGGCGTGCCGTCCGGGCGGCCAAACCACACGCCAATGGTATAAGCAGGAGTCACACCCACCGCCCAGGCATCTCGGAAGCCATAACTGGTGCCGGTTTTCCAGGCGATGCTGCGGTCGTTATCCTGCAGGGCATAACTGCGCGCACGGTCCGGACGCGGACTTCGCAGCATATCGTTTAATACCCAGGCCGTTTCTGTCGAAAATAACCAACGTGAGCCTGCGACGGATGGCGACTCCCCATTCAGATAACGCAGCGGCCAGACCTGACCGCCATTCGCCAGTGCAGAATACAATTGCACCAGCTGCGCCAGCGATAATCCGCCGCCACCCAGCGCCATACTCAGGTTGGCCTTACCATCACCGGGAATACGGTAGCGTGCTCCGGCATTGGCAAGGGCTGCAGCAAAACGTTCCGGAGTAACAGCCTCCAGCACCTGCACCACCGGTAAATTAAGTGACTGCCGTAACGCTTCGGTGGCCGACACCGGGCCGGAAAAATGGCGGGTAAAATTTTCCGGCTGATAATCGGTAAAATAGCGTGGTACATCGCGCAATAAACTGGCGGAGTGAATCAGCCCGTCTTCTATTGCCAGTCCATAAATAAAAGGTTTTAAGGTTGACCCCGGCGAGCGCTGCGCCTGCACCATATCGACATGGCCGAAGCGTGAATCGTCGGCAAAATCGGCCGAACCGGCATAGGCGCGCACCTCGTGGCTGGCATTATCCAGCACCAGAATGGCGGCAGAATGACTGGGCGGAAAACGCTGAATTTCCTGCGCCAGATAATCTTCTATCTCGTACTGTAAATCGGCATCCAGCGTGGTTTTAATCAGGCTTTTATCGGCATTTTGCCGGCGTAATTCCCGCGCCAGTAACGGTGCCAGCTGCGGTGTATGCGGCTGATAGGCCAATACCGGTTCCAGCAACGCCTGCTGATAATCGGCCTGGGTAATCACGCCAAATTCCAGCATGCGCTGCAGCACTTTATTACGTGCATTTAATGCCCGCTGCGGATAGCGGTCGGGGCGCAAACGCGACGGTGCCTGGGGTAATACCGCCATTAATGCCGACTCGGCCAGCGATAAGTCCAGTGCCGGTTTATCCAGATATAAACGGCTGGCCGCCCCTACCCCTTCAATCACGCCGCCCATAGGCGCGTAATTTAAATACAGGGTGAATATTTCATCTTTGCTGTAATGCCACTCCAGCTGTAATGCCCGCAAGGCCTGTTCCAGCTTACCGCCGATGGAGCGTGAGTGCGGATGAAAACGCCGTGCCACCTGCATGGAAATGGTCGAGCCACCGGATACCACACAACCGCAGCGCCAGTTTTGCCAGGTAGCCCTCAGCAGCGCAAAAGGATTGATTCCGGGGTGATAATAAAACCAGCGGTCTTCGTAATTCAGTAATGCCTCTTTATAAAAAGGCGATACTTCGCTCAGCTCTACCGGATAACGCCAGACTCCATTGCTGTCGGCAAAGGCACGCAACGGCCGTTCATGGTGATCAACCACCAGCTGGGCAAAATCATTCTGCGCACCTTCTGTCTGGCGTTGCGGATCGGGTACGGCCAGTGGCCATAACCAATCGGCACTTTTTAACAGCAGGCAAAAAACTGCCAGCAACAGCACAAATCGGGTGGCTCTGTTCTGTGGCAGGCGGAAAAAACGTGCCGCGTTAAACGCGGCACGGTTGGCGGGTATGTTACTCACTCAGAGGACTCTTCTGACTGACACATTCAACATCAGAGAATCAGGGCTGAGTAACAAACAGAATATCCGGCGTAGTACCCAGCGCACGGGTTTCCGGGTCGTACATATCTTCAACCAGCGGCACCGGCACCTGATAATTACCCGGCGTTACCGCCCGCACCAGATAAAATACCCGGGTGGTGCTGTAAGAATCGGCATCAATGGCGGCGACATAACGGTCGTCACGGTATTCCTGATGAGAAATACGCGAACGGCGCTGCCATTCGGCCACCGGCTGAGTATCGATATTGATCTCATCCAGCTTGATCGATGCGCTTAAGTTCTGATTTTCCAGCTCCAGACCGGCCGGTAATAAATCCACCAGCAATAAATCAGGACGGCGTTTATCGGCTTTTACTTCCAGCTGCACCAGCATCAGCTCACCGACTTTCATGCGCAGTGCACCGTCATCCGCAATAATTGCCTGACCGTCGGTGGTGAAATAACGGCGCTGAATACTCACACCATTACTTTCAGCCGGCGGTGCCAGTTTGCTGTGACCCTGATACATCAGCGTGGCGAATAACGGATCGCTGCTGGTATTGCTCAGCGTTACGCCATCACGCAGGCTGCTGCCACTTTCCAGCAGATTAAATTCACCGGCCTGCTGCAGGGTTTTTAATACGCTGCCCATGCTCAGCTCACCGCTCCACTCATCACCCGGCACACGATCCAGCTGCACCGCCGCCATAAAGATGGCGTTACGTTCCTGCGTACTCAGGTAAGTACGACGCTCCAGCATACGCGCCAGCGCTTCAGCACGGCTGAGCGCAAAACTCTGCTGCTGACGATACTGCAGTAACAGGCGTACCACCTGCGCGGTATCACGCACCCGTGAACCATAATCACCGAGGTAATAATTTTCTTCACGCTGCACGGTTTTCAGTTTTTCCATTAACTGATCAGACAGCTGCTGGTCGCCCTGTAATTTTGCCGCCAGTGCCAGATGCAGTAATGGCAGGGCCGGTAAATCCAGACGCGCCTCACCCGCCAGGCGACGGATATCACTCAGCGATGCTTTTTTATGCCGCGCCAGAACATAGGCGGCATAGCTCTGATAAATCTGACGGTAAAGTTCCGGACGGTCATTCCAGCGTTCGCTGAAATTACCACGACCACGCAGATATTCCTGCAAACGGCTCAGGGTTTTACGCAGTACATCGGCATCAACACGTACACCTTCGTCCTGGGCATCGGTGAGGAAATCACCGGCATAAGCGGTTAACCAGTGCTGTTCATAATCGTCGTGGTTAGACCACAAACCATAACCGCCATGATTCATCTGGCGCTTAACAATACGATCCATGCCGCTGTCCAGGGCACTGTCGCGGTTACGGCCGGTGGTATTTTTCAGGCCCAGGTCCGACAGTTGATTCGGCGTTGCATAAATCCACGGATAAGTGGAGCTTAACGATTGCTCCAGACAGCCGTACGGATAATGCAGCAGGTATTCGAGCTGACTGCGCGGATTTAAATTCACGCGGTTATTAACGCTGAGCAGCGCTTCCAGTGATTGCGGAATCCAACCATCCATCTCGCTGCCGTCCAACACCAGACGCTCGCCCGGCTGCAATACCACTTGTTTCTTTTTGGTCAATGCCGGATGGGCGGCACGGCTGTTCAGTTTCCAGCTCTGGGTAAGAGAGTAATCACCGGCACCGGTTAATTGCAGGCCAATTTCAATCTGCCCGGCCGGGAACTCTGAACGCAGAGGTAATAACAGGGTTTGTTTTTCACCATCAGCCAGCGTCAGCTGCTGGGTTAATGGTGTGTTATCACGCACGACTGCCGGGCCAGTGAGGCTGAATTGCAGATTTAATACCTGCTGCTCACCACTTAAATTGGTAACGTCCAGCGCCACGCTGGTCTCATCACCCACGGCGACAAAACGCGGTAAAGACAGTTGTGTAACCACCGGCGCTGCGACCGTGACTTCCTGCTCCAGACTGCCGAAACGTTCGTCATCAAAGGCCAGCGCCATTAACCGCAGACGGCCATTAAAATCGGGTAATTGCAGCGGAATGCGGGCAACGCCATTTTTCACCGCCACCTGACCGGAAAACAACGATACGATCTGTACTTCGGCGCGGGCTTTTTTACCGCCACGGCTTAATTCCGGCGCATCACCACCAAAACGCTGAGTCGCCATGCGGTTGTTATTCAGACCAATTAAATGGCTGTACATATCGTACATATCCACCAGATAACGGCGCGGGCTGAAGAACCAGGCAAAAGGATCGGGGGTTTTAAAATCGGTAATCGACAGCACACCAACATCCACCGCCGCCAGGGTTACCCAAGCGCTGTTAACGGCACCACCGTTACTATCGCTGACTGTCACTTCGGTGACGACACGCTGGTTCGGCGTCCACTTTTTTGGGGCATCGAGGGCAATATTAAGACGGCGTGGTTCACGATCCAGTTTCAGATGCATCAGCCCCACTGAACGGGTCGGGGTAATGCGCTGTTTGTTGTCGGCCGGCTGTAAATGCAGCGCACTGATATAAATATCGTGACGGTTCCAGGATTCATCGACCGGAATATCCAGCGTGGCACCTTCGGCGGGCGTGGTTACCCGGGCACTCCACAACAGCTGATTACTTTCGACCACCACCAGGGTTTCACCGGCCGCTGGCGGTACAATTTTCAGACGTGCGACATCACCGGCGGCATACGCGGCTTTATCGAGAGCCAATACAACTTTATCCGGGCGTGCGCCCTGCTCGGCATTCTGAGCATCTTCCCAGTACCAATACCAGTTTTCTCCCGCATCAAAGGTCATGCTGCTGATTAAACCGGTGCTTTTATCGGTAATTTCCAGACGATAGCTGCCGAAGCTGACCGGTAGCGCCAGTTTTTCGGTATTACCGGCACTGATGCTGCGTGTCAGTGTCAGTTCGCTGAATTCACGCTCGCTGGTTTCCACATACCAGCCGCGGTTGCTGGAATAGCGCCAGTGGTAACGGCGATTCTGATTAATTAACCGCACCTGCAAATTATCGGCCGCCAGTTTTTCACCTTTGGCATTGGTTTTAATCAGCTCAAATTCTGCCTGTGAATTACGTGCTGCACGATCGCCAAACAGCGGGCGGATACCGACCAGCTCTTTACCCGGTAAAACACGGGCAACATGGCGGCGCACCACCGGGCGACCGCCGGATTCAAACAGACTACCGGTAACGGTTACCGCCAGCGGCGATTTGGCACCATCCCAGCGGGAATCAATATTCAGGCTCAGCTTGCCGTCTTTATCCAGCACAGCACCGTTTTCAATAAACTGCTGATTCCAGTCGGTTTCGCGCACATTGCCAAAATGGAAATCCGGCCATTGTTCAAAAGGATGTGCCAGTGACGATACACGGATGCTGGCATCAAAACGGTTACCCGCCGCCGGTGCACCGTATAAATATTCACCCAGTACCGGAATATTCAGACGCTCACGGCTGGTGAAGTATCGGGTGGTATTCTGTCCGGGATTAAAGGTCAGCTTCAGACGCTCAGGCATAAAGTCTTCGACTTTAAACTGATACACCACGCGGTTTTTACTCACGCCTTCAACTTCTAAACGCCAGTTACCGGTCTGGGCATCGGCGGCCAGCGGATATTCATACTGGTAATAACCACCGGCAGCCGGCTGCCAGTTGATGTCTTTTACTTTCTGACCATCCGGGCGGATGATGCGGCCTTTTAATGGCCGTGAATTAACACTCTTGCCATCATCATCACGCAACAAAGCACTGAAGGTGGCAGTCTCACCGCCACGGTAAATATCACGCGGTGCATAAATAAAGAGTTCGGCACTGTTGTATGGACGGTCGGCCAGACGGAAATCGGATAAATCGAGGGCCGGAGTATTTAAATTCACCAGGCTGACGGATTCATCTTTACGCACCACCAGCACCTGGCCGTAATCAATTTTACGGCGTACGCTGACGCGTCCTGCGGCACTGCTGGTTGCTTCAAAGGCAACACTGCCATTGCTGTTTAATAACTGAACCTGTGCGCCTTCGACCGGCTCCGGGCTGCCCAGAGTATTCAGATAAACATCAAAGCCGTTGCCGTAATTGCGGATATGCACGCCGATATCGGTCACCATAAAATAGGTAACGGCAAGCTGGTTATCATACTGTCCGGGACGTGCCATCACTGCCAGGTAGACACCCGCTTCACGCAGCGCCGGAATATCCTGCAGCGGTAAATTAATCTGGCGGCGCTTGTTACGCTCGGCAGGCAGAGTAAAACGCCCTTCGTGCACTAATTCAGAAAATTGTGGCAGCTCATCAAGGCGGTAATAGCTTTCGCTCTGGCCACGGTTTTTCCAGTTAAGCAAACGCACCAGTTGATCGGCATTTACCCGGTGAAAAGCCACATTGGCTTCGCTGACGTTTAAGGCATACAGCGGCAGACCGGTATGCAGATTTAATGGTAAGAAATGGCCGTTACTGGCAAAGGCAAGGCTGGCACTCAACGAGCCGAATTTCACATCACCACGGCTGGGTTTGTGCAGGGTTTCACCGTTAATCGCGCGGATGCCAGAATCAACGGTAACCCAGTAACGGTTGTCCGGTTCAACACTTTCAAAATACGCGGTGCGGCCATCGTCGGATAAGATCCAGCCGCCATCAACGGGTTCACGCTTGCTGTTATTCAGCTCACGCTCCACCAGTAAATATCCCTGAAAGTTCTTACTGCCATCCAGCGGTACAGAAAAGGTAATTCCTATGGCACTACCATCGTCGTAATTCTGCTCGCTGATATCCGCTACCTGTAACGGCACACCGGCGTACAGTTCGGCCGTTGTCAGCTTTTCGCCGGGGGCTTTAGCATCGGCCTGGGCTTTTGTACCTGCCGGAGCAACGGATTCAGCCGGAATGGCGCTCGACGCTGGAGCCTCGGCTACCTGATCAAGTGACGGCTCACTGACTGCCTGAGCAGAACTGGCTGACGAGCTGCCGGAATCATTATCGCTGCACCCGGCAAGCAATAAAGCGGAGGAAATAATGGCGACAAGCGCCAGACGTGGGCTGATCATGATGTAGTCCTTAGAAGTACCCTTAACCGGGCCTGTAGTCCATTGTGCATTCGCTGCTGACAGCAGAGCCGCCATCCTGAAAACGACAGAAGCCGCTTTATTGATAAGCCGCGAAGTATATCCGAGGGGGAAGCCACCTTCACCTGAAAATTCTGCCGTAAAAGCGGTCTATGTCACACATTAACGTCGCCGTTCAGCTCCTTGCAGCAAGCGCTCTTCGGCTACGATGGCACGGCCATGGGTGCCCGCCCCGGCTATCCCTGCCGCATCTTCAAGGCGGACTTCGAATTCGTAAAAGTCGGCCGGTTTGCCCAGATACTCAGCACTGACTTTCACACTCGCTCCGACTGGCGTCGGCGCTATATGGGTCACATTTACATGCACTCCGACCGAAAGTTCACCCGCAGCCAATAATGGCGTCATCAGTCGTGACGCTGCCAGCTCCATCAGGGCAATCATTTTGGCTGTTGCCAGTACCTCAGGAAAACGTTCTTCTATTGTTGTGCACAATCCCTGCGCCGTATACGCCGCGGTAATATCCACTTCCAGCTCGTAACGGTCACCAATCTGCATAGGGTTTCTGCTCCGGAGGAAAATAGGCGTTTTATCGCAGATTCGTTGCCATTCTCCAACACAATGTTGCAATTGCGGCCAGCACAGGCGTCTATAGTTAGAGCCTGATTCACTATTAATGACTTTGAGATTAATTGTGCCTTACCTCCGCTCTCTTCGTCCGGCAGCCCTGCCGTTTATTGTTCTGCTGGCAGCCTGGTTTTCCCTGCCTTATATGCCGCGCTGGAATGCCGACTACGCCCTGTTGCTGCAGGCTCTGCCGTATGGCTTAGGTGTGCTACTGCTGTTATTGGCGCAGCTGTTTAACCAGGGCCGTATTGCTCAGATGGCCATTCTGACGCTGGCCACTTACGCTCTGGTGCAACAGCGGTTACAGGTACAACTCAGCGATCCCGACACCTATTGGCTGTTTTTCTGGTTATGCCTGTTATGGCCACTCAATGCGGCATTAATCCGCTACCTGCCGGATCGGCGGCCATTATCGCTGGGAGGTCTGTTATTTCCGGCCATATTGGCACTGCAATTATTACTGCTTGGCAGCCTGAGTATCAGCTCCTGGTATGCCGCCAGCCTGGATTGGGTTGAAGGCTTTCGCCAACAGGCCAGCGCCGGTTTGCTGCCGCTGCCGGCGTGGATCAGTTTTACTCTGGGTACCGCGCTGATGGTTAACCGCCTGCCACGCCAGAGTGATACCCCGCTGGCGATGCTGGCCTTGCTGCTGTTGCACGGCTGGTTGTTTTATCGCCTGGATGCCAGCCAAATCTCCGTATTGGTCAGCAGTCTGTCGTTACTGCTGTTATTCGCCACGCTGCTGATTAACAACCATCATCTTGCTTTTATTGATGAACTCACCAGCCTGCCCGGTCGCCGGGCACTGATGAATGATCTGAAACACCGTCATGGCCGCTATTTGCTGGTGATGGCGGATATCGATCATTTTAAGCAGTTCAATGATACCCACGGCCATGATGTCGGCGATGACGTGCTGCGTCTGGTTGCCGCTCAACTGAATAAAACCAGTGGCGGTGGGCGCGCTTACCGTTACGGTGGTGAAGAGTTCACCCTGATTTTCCCGGCCACCGAGCTGAATGAATGTCTGCCTTTTATTGAAGCAACCCGTGAACGCATCGCCGCCTACCCTTTAATGGTGCGCAATCGTCAGCAGCGCCCGGAGACCCAGCGTCAGGGGAAAAAACAACGCGGCCAGAACAACGACAGCAAGACTCTGAATGTCACCATGAGTTTTGGCGCGGCACGTCGCAACAGCGGCGAAAGCATCGAGGATTTAATGAAACGCGCCGACAAAGCGCTGTACAAAGCCAAGGAAAATGGCCGCAACCGGGTAGAAAAGGCGAAATAGAACAGGATCGGCGTTATGATACGCGCTGATTCAGTCAGCCTGTTATCCGCATGAATAAAGAAAAACGCATCGAAATTTTTTCCCGCCTGAAGGCCGAAAATCCACATCCGGAAACCGAACTGGAGTACAGCAATCCGTTCGAGCTGCTGATTGCCGTACTGTTATCAGCCCAGGCCACCGACGTTAGCGTCAACAAAGCCACACGTAAGCTCTATCCGGTGGCAAACACGCCAGAGACCATCCGCGCATTGGGCGAAGAAGGTTTAAAGCAATACATCAAAACCATCGGCCTGTTTAACAGCAAAGCCAAAAACGTCATCAGGTTGTGCGAGATTCTGCTTGAACAACATGGCGGCGAAGTGCCGCAAACCCGTGAAGCGCTGGAAGCCCTGCCCGGTGTCGGGCGCAAAACCGCTAATGTGGTGCTGAATACCGCTTTTGGCCAACCAACCATTGCGGTAGACACGCATATTTTCCGCGTGTCCAACCGCACGAAAATTGCGCCGGGTAAAAATGTTGATGAAGTAGAACAACGCCTGATGCGCGTCGTGCCAAAAGAATTTCAGCTCGACGCTCACCACTGGCTAATCCTGCACGGCCGTTATGTCTGCGTGGCACGCAAACCCAAATGCGGCGCCTGCATCATCGAAGACCTGTGCGAATTCAAACAAAAGACATCAGACTAGGAGCTTCCCATGCGACTGTTACACACCATGCTGCGCGTCGGCGATATGGACCGCGCCATTGAGTTTTATACCAAAGTGCTGGGCATGACCCTACTGCGCAAACACGACAACGAAGAATACCAGTACACCCTGGCCTTTATCGGTTATCAGCCGGAAAGCGAAGGTGCGGTGCTGGAACTGACCTATAACTGGGGCACCAGCGAATACGATCTGGGCAGCGCCTACGGCCATATTGCCATCGAAGTCGACAACGCTGCCGAAGCCTGTGAACGCATCCGTAATAATGGTGGCAATGTGGTGCGTGAAGCCGGCCCGGTTAAAGGTGGCAGCACGGTGATTGCCTTTGTTGAAGATCCGGACGGCTATAAGATTGAACTGATTGAGAAACGCGCCGACGCCCATAATTTCTGAGCGGCGACACGCTGTATGGCTCTGGGCTGGTAGCGGAAGTGCAGTACCTTTAAGCCGCGCCCGGCCTGAGCTTCCATCACGAACCTATATCACAGCCCTCATTGCCCTCACTCACGACCGGCAGGTTGGCCCTTTCAGACACAGCAGAGCCATCTTCCCCAACCATCACCGGCTCTGGCCGGCGGCATTTGAGACCGTCAACCGGGGTTATCGCAGCCCGACAGAGTACTGTTAACCTGCCCAGAGTGACAAAATGATCCATTTTTCAAGCGCCGGCGGTCGACCGAAAGACGTTCTGAGCAGGGTCAGCGATCCCACTGACGAGGGAAAAGCCGTTACGCCAGAACGTCGGCAGGCCACGAAAAATGCCGGAACAGCGGGATTTCCTGTGATTTTGCGCATCTTATTTCAGCAAAAAACGGCCGTTAACGCCTGTAACAGCGCACATGCTGCAAATAGTTGCCAAACTGCCCCGCTAAGGCTTGGTAAGGGCGAATAAGTAAGATACTATAATTGTGCCTGTACAGGTGTGCAGGTGTGTTGGCGAGTGCTCCATATTCGTAAGATATGCAAGATACTGGTCGATAGCGGCATTTATTGATTGTCTTCCCGGTTCGCCGGCCAGTATCGATGAAAATGCCAGAAGATATAGCAAGGCCGATCGTTGATTGGCGCATTACTCAGGAAAAAAAAGCATGGCAAATATAGTTCAAGGCACCGTCAAGTGGTTCAATGACGAAAAAGGTTTCGGCTTCATCGAGCAGGAATCTGGCAAAGATGTATTCGTACATTTCAGTGCTATCAACGGCGGCGGTCGTAAGACTCTGCAAGAAGGCCAGAAAGTAACGATGGAAGTTACTACTGGTCAGAAAGGTCCACAGGCGGAAAACGTTACTCCTCTGTAAGCCTTTTAGCCTGGTCTGGTCTTCGGACCAGACTGAGCATCTTCTGGCAGCCCACATTCACTCCGGTGTTTGTGGGCTGTTTCATTTAGGCCCCCCTTCAGATTCCCTCTGCCCGCAACCAGCCCCTACCCTTCTCCAACACGCATCTTTCCTGACCCCCTGCACAGAATTGGCCTGCCCAACGGTTTCCTGCTGCGCAGAACCTGTTAATCTTGAGTGATCATCAGCTGACGTTAACTGCCATGATTGATCAAGGCGAATTTTTTGACATTCCCAGTCCGTGCCGCCGCATTTGCGAACTGAATAACCGTGGCTATTGCAAGGGTTGCTTCCGCAGTCGTGACGAGCGCCTTTACTGGAATCAATTCACCACATTCCAGAAGCAACTGGTCGTTAATCTGTGTGAAAAGCGTCGCCTGAAAGTACTCAGCGCAAAACAACAAACCGCTGTCGCCGAAGAAGACGATAGCGCCATACCGCAACTGGATCTGTTTGCCGCGGCCACCGCCAAACCAGTACCTGAAGCCAAACCAGTGCCAGAAACCGAGCCGCAGCCAGACTCTGCACGCCAGGAAAAGCCAGAGCTACCAAGCGTCATCGGCATCAATACAGAGACGGCCGTCATCGCTGAGCGTGACAGCCCATCTGAACCAATACCCACAGCGGAGCCACAGAACAGGCAGGCAGCAAGCGCGGCAGAGTCCACCAGCGGGGAAACCAGCAGCTTGTTTGCGGCCGAAACCGCAGAGCAAAGCGCGGAAGTAAATAAAGATAAGGAAGAACAAGCACCAGCCAAAGAGCGCACAAAATCTTCAACGAAAGCGCGCAAGGCTGACGATTCTCAGCTGGATATGTTTCGCTGATCAGGAACAGAGAGCGACATTAACCGCCAGATCGCGCTTCCACTGCATAGTCATCGACGTTGTCCGCGTTGGCTTATATTCGGCGCCAACCCAGCCTTTATAGCCAGATGTCTCGATGCAGCGGAAAATAGAGGGAAAATCCAGCGTACCACTGCCAGGCTCACCCCGTTTTGGAATATCCGCAAACTGAATGTGACCAATTTTAGCCGCATGCAGATTAATAAAATCACAGACGTTATGCCCCATCAGCGCCATATGATAAATATCAAATTGCGCTTTAATCGCCGGATGATTCAGCTCAGCAATAATATCCAGCATCTGCTGCCCGGTAGAAATCAAAAAACCCGGCATGTCGCGGGTATTAATGGCTTCAAACGTGATGGTAATGCCAAAAGGTGCGAGGCTTTCTGCCGTTTTCAGTAAATTCTTTTTGAACGTATCCAGATAAAAAACACGCTTGTTTTCATCGTTACAACGCCCTGGCAGAACATTCACGCAGGATACTTTTAAGGCGCGTGCATAGTACAGACACTCGACCATCGCGGCGGCGTATTCAGCGGTTTTTCCTGGTACAGCAGCCAGACCTTCGCCACCTTCCATCAGATCACCAGCCGGTACATTAATCAGCACACATCGCAGGTTATTTTCGCTCAGCGCCTGCTGAATCTGCTCGATCGGCGTATCGTAAGGGAACTGGATTTCTACCGCCCCAAAACCATCATTATGCGCTGCCGCAAAACGCTGCAAAAAAGGCAGCTCAGTGTACATCAGGGACAGATTTGCGGTGAGTTTCACCCTTATTTCTCCGTATACATAGTCACCAGAGTGCAGGGGTCCTTCTCTGCGTTACCCTGGCTTGCGTGCAGACGCATCAGTTCTGCACCCAGTCCGGCCATTGGAATGGCACTTTTCATTATTCTGGCCAGATCATTGGCCATATCCAGGTCTTTTAACAGCGTCTTTACGTGCCACTTAACGGGGTCAAAATCACGCTCTGCCATGCGTGGGCCGGTCAATTGCAAAGGCACAGAATCGGCAAATCCGCCTTTCAGCGCAGCCGGAATCTGCAGAGCATCAACACCGGCTTTTTCGGCAAGCGCCATGACTTCAGCCATAACCAGTACATTGCAGCTTACCAACATCTGATTACAGATTTTGGTTACCTGTCCTGCGCCCACCGGCCCCATACGCGTAACGCGCTGCGACAGCGGCGCCAGCAAAGGACGCAAACGATCAATTAACGCTTCATCACCACCGGCCATAATCGCCAGCATGCCCTGCTCTGCACCAGCCACACCACCGGAAACCGGTGCGTCAACCCAATGCATGCCGCACGCAGAAGTCAGGCGGGCCGCCATCTGTCTGGTTGCTTCGGGTTCAATGCTGGAAAAATCGATCAGAATCTGACCACTGCGAGCATTCGCGGCAATGCCGTCATCGCCAAAGACAATCGCCTCAACCGCTGCGGTATCCGTTACGCAGAGCATTACAACATCGCTGTCTGCCACCAACTGCGCAACAGAATTGGCAACACGGGCTCCCGCCTGACGCGCCGCTTCTGTTTTACTGGCGTTGCGATTCCAGACACTGAGGGAATACCCCGCCGCCAATAAACGCAAACTCATAGGCACGCCCATCAAGCCCATACCAATAAAGCCAATTCGTTGTTGCTGCATAACTGATCTCCCGAAGTCGTTCAATAATATCAAAGACTTAGCGCGACTGTATGTTGATTTATTGGCGCTGTGTGAGTTTTATCCGTCATTTTTTATTGATTCAGGTAGCTCTGTTTCCCATCAGGACAGATGCACAACATTACAATAAAGAACTTACCTCAAATTACCCGTTCCGTATTCCTCGCCTATGCTTTATCTCAGTGAAACCCAAAGGAAGTATAATTATGAGCATGGCTAACATTTTCGCTGAGTCCCAGGCACTGCCCCACATTCCGCGAGTAGTACAGGAATTAATCGAAAGTTTCCGCGACGATGACGTTAATGTCGACGAAATAAGCAATAAAGTGGCGCTGGATCAGGCACTCACTGCAAAGGTTTTGCGCCTGGCTAATTCTGCCCACTATGGGGTATCCCGCACCGTTTCCAACCCGCACGATGCCATCATGTTGCTCGGCTTTAATACCCTGCGCACCATGGTGCTGGCCTCCGGGGTCACCGGCGCTTTCAAAGCCCCGGAAGGATTTGATCAGCGCAAATTCTGGCATGATTCCTTTGCCATTGGCGCGTTATCCAAATGGATTGCCGCTTACGTTAAAGACTGCGACAGAGAGACCGCATTCACCTGCGGCATGCTGCACTCCATTGGTATGCTGTTGATGCATATGGTGATGGCCGATGAAATTAAGAGCATTGATGATGCCGAAGCGATGGGCGGCAAGCGTGATACGCTGGAAACCAGCCTGCTGGGCTATAACTACGCTGACGTTGGCGCGGAACTGGCGAAACGCTGGAAGTTTCCGGAAGAGATGCAACAGGCGATTCTGCAGCAGCATCACCCTGAAACCGATCAACCTTATTCAAAACTGGCCGGGGTCATCTACATCGCCAAATATCTGAAAGAAGCCCACGAAAAAGACTGGACTGATGAGCAGATTATTGAGCATTTCCCTCTGGCGGTAGCTGAAGCGATTGGTATGGATACCACCCGTGCCTACGCGGATGTTGCCAAAACCAATTCGCTGGAATCCGGTCTCGACAGCCTGCTGGAATAAGGCCTGTGGCAAAAAAGCCTGAATTATCTGGCTGCCATACAACACGCTGAATGCTGTCACACAGACAAATAAAAAGGCTCAAATGAGCCTTTTTATTTGTCTGTTATTTATTCCTGGGCACCTCTGCATAATTCAGAGGTGACCTCGCTAAAGCGAAGTCTCCGTACGCAACTCTGATTCTGCACCAAACCACTGACGGCTTAGCTCAACCCGCTCGGCGGCAGGACGGGCAACATCCGCATCACTTAATGCATCAATGATTTCCAGCCGTGGTAAAAGGCCACAGCCATTCGCGACCTGGATCGTCAGGCCCGGGCGGGCATTAAGTTCCAGCAACATCGGACCATAACGCCGGTCGAGAACCATATCCGTCCCCAGATACCCCAGCCCGCTTTCTTCGTAGCAACGCGCAGCCAGTTCCAGTAGCTGCCCCCACTGCGGAATAACCAACTCTGATAATTCCCGTCCGGTATCCGGATGGCGTTCAACACTCAAACCATTTTGTACGGCTTTTAATGGTCTGCCGGTGGCAATGTCCAGCCCAACGCCGACCGCGCCCTGATGCAAATTAGCCTTACCATCAGAACTGCGGGTAGAGAGACGCATCATAGCCATTACCGGATAACCGCGGCAGACAATAACGCGGATATCCGGCACGCCTTCAAATGAATAGCCACCCAGTTGCGGATCAAATTCGATCAACTCTTCAATAATAGCAATATCCGGACTGCCACCCAGACTGTAGAGTCCGGACAAAATATTCGATACATGACGCTGTAATTCCGTCAGTGTCACCAGCGTTCCGCTGTTTTTTACATACTGTGTGTCGTCATAACGACTGAGTACCAGAATACCTTTACCGCCACTGCCTTTCGCGGGCTTGATGGCAAAACCCGGCACATCGCGCAGCAGTTCCGCCAGTAAAGAAACATCGTGCTGACTCTGAATGGTGCCGATTAATGCCGGAGTGGTAATACCCGCTTTTTGCGCCAGTAATTTGGTCTTCAGTTTATTGTCGACCAGAGGATACAACCGGCGTGGGTTATAACGGCTGATATAGCTGATATTACGCCGGTTCATGCCCAGAATTCCGCGCCGTTCAAGACGCCATGGCAAGGTAAACACGTCAGCTCCCGAACGCTTTGAAGCGCTTCAGCTCCAGCAGCCGATAACCGGTGTAAGAACCGATCAGCAAGACCAGCGCCAGCACAATAAACTGAATACCAATAAAGTTGAATGTTAAATGCCGTACCCAGGGATCACTCATGGCCCAGTATGCCAGCACCGCAGTCAGCAAACTGCCACCGCCCTGCACCATGACTTCGCGACCACCTTCTTCTTCCCACAGAATCGACATACGCTCGATGGTCCAGGATAAAATAATCATCGGGAAGAAGGTGATTTTTAAGCCTTCCGTCAGGCCGAGTTTATAAGACAACACACTGAAAATACTGATGATGGCAATCACGGTAATAATCACCGCCGTAATCCGCGCCACCAGCAATAAATTCAGACGCGATAAATAACCGCGGATAAACAACCCGGTGGCGACCACCAACAAAAAACCAACCAACCCCGTCACCAGCGATGTCTGAATAAAGGCCAGCGCAATTAACACCGGCATAAAGGTACCTGAAGTACGGATACCGATAATAATGCGCAGAATGCAGACGATCAGTGCGCCAATGGGAATCAACAAAATGGTTTTAAACATTGCCTGCTCTTCGACCGGCAGACTGTGAATTGAAAAGTTCAGGAAATCATGCTGACTGGAAAGATTTTCAGCGATGTTTGCATAGGTCGATTCTTCACGTTTAAGCATCGAGAAACGAATGCTTGAATCGGTGCCTCCGGTAACGTCCAGTACCGGAGCGCCGCGCTGTTCCCATAGCAGTAACGGTGTATCAGCAGCCAGCAGAACCGAGGCATTACTTTTTTCACCGGGTAGTTCAAAAATCTGACTGTCGTTGCCATTCCACACCCGCAGCAACGGCATCAGATTCTGACGGCGACGACCATCCTGCAAATTCAGACCATAAACCACCGAAGCCGGAACCCGCGCTTTATGCAGCATTTCCACCCAAAGCTCAGGCAGCTGATCGGCATAATGGGTACGCAGTAATTCGATATGCTGGGCGGTTTCATCTTCCTGAAAGCGCTTCAGCAGCTCCCGAGTCAGGCTGTAATTATCGGCCGACGTTGCATAAGCGCCGGCCAACACTTCATTCACCGCACTGGCATAAGGTTCTGGCCAGCTGACCGGATCAATCGCAGGCGGCGGAAGATCAGCACCGGATTGCATCTGGCTGACCAGAATCTCGGCACGATAAAATAATTCCTGCTTCCCTTTTGCACCGCGCACAGTCCACTCTGCGCGCGGCTCATTGCCATCCATAAAATTCAGGCCATAACCTGGCGATGCACCGGCTTCTTTTAAAACGGTAAAACCATCCTGCGCCGAAGGCCGTGCCATCGATACTTTCACCGGCCCGCCATGGGCATTGAATTCGACTTTCGCTTCCACCGACCAAATGGTCTGTGTTTCACCGTAAACCAGAGGAACTTCATACATCCAATGGCGGTGCAGTGTCAGCACGATACCAATCACCAGTAAAAATCCGACCAGCAAAAAGAAAGGTGCACGGGTAAATGAAAAGGAACCGATGTTCATAATAATGGGGTCGCAGGCTACGGAGTATTAGGAGCCGGTTCAGTGTTCACCGGGGTTTCTGCAGTACTGGCAGGCGGCGGCAAAACGTCTGCTGCCTGGCCGCTGTGCGGCTCTGCGGCTTTCGCTTTTTTGGTTTTGCCCGGTTCTGCTTCTTTGTTTGGCGCTGAAGCAGCGGCCGGTGCCTGCTCCGCTGGTGCCGCAGGCTTTTTCAGCGCAGGTTTTTTCACCGCAGGCGCTGCCGGTGACGTTGCCGGAGCGGCGGCCGGGGTGGTGTCCGGAACAAACTTGGCGTGTAAGAAGCGACGCCCCACATCAATCAGAGTGACATCACGCAAAAATTCACGCCCCAACAGAATCGGATACGTCATTTGTGAACGGTCGGTGAGGGTAAACTCGGTGTCCTGTTGCAGCGCGGTACCAAGATTCACCGTCAGCGAAACCACCGGCCGGCGATCAACTTCATCGCTGGATGCCTGACGAATCAGTACATGACGTACTAATGGCGCTTCAATTTCGATCGGCTCCGCTTCGTCATCATGCTGCAACCAGAAGCGAACCCAACGCTTACCATTACGCTCAAAGCGCACCACATTGACCGCACTTAACGAGGAGGTGGCAGCACCACTGTCAATTCGCGCCTGATAGTGATGTCCTGGCGGAGAAATATAAATCCACTCACTGGCACCGATAATGGTTTTGCCGTCCATCAGTGTCGCTGGAGCCTCTCGTGGCGGACATTCCGTACCGGAAAAGGTCGGCGAAGCCGCAGTCAGTGACTGCAACTGCTTATTGATACGGACCAACTGCAAACGCTGACGCCGCAGTTTATCGTCCAACGCCGCGACATCAGCACAGGCTGTTACTGCCGGAGCTGGCTCAGCAGCCGGGATCTTTTGATCGAGCAATTTTTCAATGTCTGCCAACGTCAGATCACGATGTTCAGGGCCAGGCCAGACACTGCAGCCCGAACTGATCAGGGCAATACAAGCTATGAGGAAAAACGATGCCCGAGGGGGCATAACAACCTCCACCAACAGAGAAATGCGTGCGGCATTTAACCACAGAAAGCGGGAGAATCTGAACACAGGTACAACCTTTTACCGCGTTATTTACAGTGATACTGACCCATCACAGTGCTGAGAACACACTTCTGCAGCAACAGAGCACGACTCTTGGCGTGGTTCGACCGAGCCATAACAAAAAAGCTCCCGATGGGAGCTTTTTTTACAGCAACAATGTGTTCCGCTCAGGACATCTGCGACTGCAGATAGTTAGGCAGGCCGATTTTGTCGATCAGGCCCAATTGCTGTTCCAGCCAGTGGGTATGATCGTTTTCGGTATCATCCAGCAGCACCTGCAACATATCGCGGGTCTGATAATCCTGAACCTGCTCACACAGAGCCATCACATCACGCAGGTCCACAATCACTTTGTATTCCAGATCCAGATCGCTCTTCAGCATCGCCGGAACATCTTTGCCGATGTTCAGCGGAACCCGGGTAACCATATCCGGAGTGCCACCGAGGAACAAAATACGTTCGATCAGCTTGGAGGCATGTTCTTTTTCGTCTTCAAACTCATGATCAATACGCTCATAGAGCTTTTTCAGTCCCCAATCGTCATACATACGGGAGTGAATAAAATACTGATCCATGGCGCTTAATTCGCCGGCCAGTAACTCGTTTAATTTGGCAATAACCTGCGGGTTACCTTTCATATCTGGCCTCCTGTCACATCATGGACTGTTGATAGTTTTCGATACCGACCTGGGCGATCAGTGATTGCTGGGTTTCAAGCCAGTCGAGATACTCTTCTTCGTATTCCTGAATATCTTCCAGCAACTCGCGGCTGACGTAATCCTTAACCAATTCACAATAAGCGATGGCTTCTTTCAGTACTTCCAATTGCTCAATAATCTGCTCCAGATCGCACTGCAACATTTCGGCGGTGTTTTCACCAATACGCAGACGATTCAGTTTCTGCAGATTCGGCAAACCTTCAAGAAATAAAATGCGCTCAATCAGCTTGTCAGCCTGCTTCATATCCTTAATGGATTTTTTGTAGGCCTTTTCATCCAGCTCAGAGAAACCCCAGTTTTTAAACATGCGGGCATGAAGAAAATACTGATTAATCGATGTGAGTTCGATGCCAAGTATCTGATTGAGATACTCATTCACTTTGACGTCACCCTTCATGGCCGCGCTCCTTAAAAACTGAATAAACCAGTCTATGAATTAGTGCTGAGCAGCGCAAGCCCGCAGCAGAAGAAGACAATATAAATGACTTTGATTATTACCTGCACTGGTAACAGACAAGCAATCTCCTGAGACCCCGTGATAAAGGGTCAGTGATCCTTAGGCCTGGTACCGATATGGAAGCTGCCATCGGAGTGAAATTGCACAACCTGGGAGCGTTTCTTCCCTAACAGAAAAGGCTCATCGTCATAGAATAAAAAATTCTTCCAGTAACGGCGGAATATTTTCCAGCTGGTCTGCACGACATGTTCCGAGTGATAGCAGAAATACACCACGGTGTTGTCATCCCAGCTTAAATGGGCAGCAATCAGTTCCGGCAATTCATTGCAGTCACGATCCCAGCATGACTGCCAGTCGCCCTGCTCCGCCCAGACGCCATTACGCGCCGGCCAGTCATCGCCAAGAAAGTGGCTAGCATGGGTCGCTTCTTTACTGATGTTCTGCCGCCAGAACTGCAACGCAGCCACAGCAGTCAGCGGTTTAATATGCTCCAGATCTTCGGCAGCAACGGGCAACTCCCGGTGGCGGAAAATCCAGCCTTGTTTGTAATCTGGCCAGGCAAGGTAATTCATACAGACTCACAGCGTTAAAGACGCATAAGAGTAACATTTTCAGTCACAACTGCGGAATTCATCAGCGGGGAATAATAAAATGTGCCTGAACAGACAGCCAAATGCGTCAGCCGACAATCCGGTTACGGCCTAACGATTTGGCCCGGTACAGCGCTTTATCGGCATTCTGCACCAGTGTTTTGATGCTTTTACCATGACCCGGGCATGTTGCCAGCCCGATACTGACCGTCAGCGGTACATGGCAACCGGATGAGCGCAGATCGGCGACCTCCAGCTGCTTGCGCAGCGTCTCACACAGCCCCAATCCAGCGTGCAGAGTGGTATTCGGCATCAGTAGCAGAAATTCTTCACCGCCCCAGCGCATTAACGTATCGCTGGCACGTATGCGCGTATGGAAAATATCCGATGCCATGCGCAGTGCTTTGTCGCCGACCTGATGACCGAACTGATCATTGATGTTTTTAAAGCTATCAAGATCCAGCAAAGCAACGGTCATCTCGGTGCGCTGGCGCAACGCTAATTGCAGCTGTTGTTCAAACACCGCATAACCGGCACGGCGGTTCAGCAGGCCGGTCAGCTCATCAATGGTCGCCAGCTCACGCAGTTTTTCTTCGAGTCGTTTGTGCTCATTAATATTGTGCACCATACCAACCACCCGCAGAGCACGGCCATTGGCATCTCGGGCGCAGACATAACCGCGATCATGTACCCAGAGATAATCACCGTTGCGTGTTTTCAGCCGGTATTCGATATCGTAAAGATCCTGTTTTCCGCCAACGTATTCTTCGGTTGCGGCCAGAATGCGTTCGGCATCGTCGGGATGCAGACTGTCTTTCCAGGTAAACAGACTGTGTTGCACTTCATAAGGGCCATAGCCGAGCATGCGCTTCAGCTGAGGCGCATAAAACACGTCGTTGGTGGTCAGATCCCACTCCCAGATACCATCGGAGGCCTCGTTCAGCACAAAGCGCATAATGGGTTCCAGGTTATGCAGGGTCTTTTCTACGGCGCCACGCTGGGTAATGTCACGGACCGATGACAGCAGGTATTCGGTGTTGTCCCAACGGACAATATGACTGGAGACTTCAACTAAAAACTCGCTGCCGTCAAAGCGAAGATGGCGTCCGACAAAGACATAATCCGGATCGGAACGGATGGCTTTCACCACCAGCCGCCAGTGCTGTATGTCTTTAATATCGCGTTGCTGCTGCAATACCGTACGGCCAACAAATTCGTCACGATTGAAGCCTTGCTGGCGACACGCCTCGTCGTTGACCGCAACGATAGCGGCCGTTCTCGGATTAACGATGTAAATGGCGTCTTTCAGCTGGTCGAATGCTTTCAGATAACTGAGCAGCTCCGGACCACACTTATTGGTCATACGCATACCTGTGCGGCAGTAGCGAGCGGTACAATCTGGATCTCTGCTTCACATAATAGACTAACGCAGCATACCCACACGAATCACATGCATAAAAAAGGCCACCTAAAAGGTGGCCTGTGCGCTGCAACCGTTCAGGAATCAATCCTTGAAGGTGTGCTCTGCGATGAAGCTTTGTACCGTTGCCAGATCAGCAGGCAGAACATTCATACGCTCTTCGCGCGCCATCAGATCGGTCAGGTGGTGCGGCAGTTTTGGCATGTCGAAACCGGCACGCAGTACCGCGTCTTCAAACTTAACCGGATGCGCCGTCCCCAGGGTGATCATTGGGATACGTGGATTACGACGGCATTCACGCGCCGCTTTCACGCCAATGGCGGTGTGCGGATCGAGCAGATATCCGGTCTCACCGAAGACTTCCTGCATCGTTGTAACGGTGCTGTCTTCGTTGACCGCATAGCTGTCGAACAGCGCGCGTGCCTTGGCCAGCTTGTCTTCGTCCAGCGAGACCACATCTTTCTTGGCGTTCATGCGTGCCATCAGGTCCGCCAGTTTGGCACCGTCACGGTCGTACAGGTCAAACAGCAGACGCTCAAAATTGCTGGATACCGCGATATCCATCGACGGAGTAATGGTGTGCTGCAGCGGATGTACTTCGTACTGATTCTTGCTCATCAGACGATGCAGAACATCGTTGCTGTTAGTGGCAATAATCAGCTGCTCAATCGGCAGGCCCATTTTCTTCGCCATGTAACCGGCGAAGATATCGCCGAAGTTACCGGTCGGAACGGAATACGCCATCGGACGCAGCGGGCCACCCAGGTTCAGTGCGGAATAGAAGTAGTAAACGATCTGCGCCATGATGCGCGCCCAGTTGATGCTGTTTACAGCGACCAGTTTGCGCTCACCACGCAGGAACTGCTGGTTGCCAAAGCTGGCTTTAACCATGTCCTGCGCCTGGTCGAAGTTACCTTCGATGGCGATATTGAAGATGTTGTCACCTTTAACCGTGGTCATCTGGCGACGCTGAACTTCTGATACCTTGCCGTGCGGATGCAGGATGAAGATATCGACATTGCGGCAGGCTTTGGTGCCTTCAATCGCGGCAGAACCGGTATCGCCGGAGGTTGCCCCCATAATTACGACTTTCTCGTGGCGGCGTTCCAGTACGTAATCCAGCAGACGGCCCAGCAATTGCAGCGCAAAATCTTTGAAAGCCAGCGTCGGGCCGTGGAACAGTTCCAGCACGTATTCGTTGTGGTCGATCTGCTGCAGCGGAGCAACCGCTTTATGACCGAAGCCGGAATACACTTCATTCAGCATTTTCTGTAACGCAGCGGAATCCACACAGCCTTCGACGAACGGGTAAATCACTTTGTGCGCCAGTTCGGTGTACGGCAGGTCACGCCAGGATTCGATTTCTTCGAGGGAGAATTGCGGTACGTCTTTTGGCACATATAAACCACCGTCGGTGGCCAGGCCGGTCAGCAGTACGTCTTCAAAGGTCAGTTCCGGCGCATTACCGCGGGTAGAAATATATTTCATCATGGGTGAAAGCCTGCGTGTCTTCCAAAAGGTATGAAAAGGAGTGGGTAAAAAATGCGCGTAGTTTACATGGTTCAGGCCGTCACTGCATCTTGCCTGCGGCCTGTTCAATGACGACGGCCAGCTACAGCTGCTCAAGCAGCTCCGGACGGTAATCTTCCACGCTCACGGTCAGTCCCAGTCGCTCAATCTGCTTATCCAGCTGGGCAATCTGAGTATTCAGTTCATCCATGGTCAGCGTGTTGTCTTCCAGCTGGTGCAGATGCTTTGAACCGTGCAGAAAGTAATATTGAATGGTCACCGCCAGTGGGCTGTCAGCCTCCAGCGCCGCATTCAGCTTTGCACTGGCGCGGTAAATCCGGTTCAGCGCCTGCTTCAGACGCCAGACATACATTACCTCGGTCAGGGCCGGATGCTGTTTAAAACGGTTAATCAGCAACGCAATCAACGCTGCAGCCGTTGCCACACCCGCAACATTCAGCCAGAAATTGGACTCTTCACCGCCCCACAGGGCGATATACAGCGTTGAAAACCCCAGCGACAGAACCAGCAGCGTCGCAACCAGTGCCGCCTGAAAACGGTTCAGGTGTTTTTTAAAGCGGGCCTTATCAATATTCTCAAGTTTCATGCTTACTCCTGCGACGGCAGCGGACGAAAAAAATCACCCAGCTCGCGGTATACATCTTCGTTTAAAAAACAGGACACATATTTGCCCTGTTTTTCGACCCGGATCAGCCCGGCATCCACCAGCGCCTTTACGTGATGAGAGACGGTCGGCGCACCAATGCTGAGCTTGCTGATAAAGTCAGCCACACCACAACCAGCCGCCGGGGCCGGTAAGCCGCTGCGGCTGTGCTCAGTTAAGAGCTGTTCCGCCTGATGATGACGCACCACTTCCAGGTACATCTGCAAACGGTTGGGATGAGCCAGTGCTTTAAAGGCATCGGCCAGCAGGTTCACCCCTTTATTGGTCAGTCGGCACATAGATTCACTGTGAACATCCGGAAAGTGGGCGGCAGTGTACTTCAGCCTCCGTCGTTTTAACACGATGGCAGGATAACACTTTGACAATGATCAAACTGTTTCTTAGCATCCGGTCAGTTCGACAACTGTCAAACTATAAACAGCCGCAAAATAAAAATAAACGCATCAGCCAACGGAGTTCTGCCATGCGCACCTTCCATAACAAAACCGCTCTGATTACCGGTGCCTCCAGTGGCATTGGCGAATCCTTTGCCCGTCAGCTGGCCGCCGCCGGCTGCCATCTGATACTGGTGGCACGGCGCGAAGACAAATTACTGGCGTTAAAACAGGAGCTGGAGCACAGCACAGGCATCCGCGTGCAGGTGATCAGCCAGGATCTGGCTCAGCCCGGCTCGGCCACAGAGCTGTTTCATAAAACTCAGGCGCTGCAGCTGCCCGTCGATCTGCTGATTAATAACGCCGGATTTGCCCAGCATGGCTATCTGCTCGACGTGCCGATGCCGGTTCACAGCCAGATGATTCAGCTGATGGTCACCACCCTGACCGAGCTGACCTGGCTGTATGCCGCCGAGATGAAGCAGCGCGGCGGCGGCCATATTCTGCTGGTGTCGTCCCTGCTGGGCTTCTTACCCGGCCCGCAGTTCGCCAGCTACGCCGGCAGCAAAGCCTATGTACTCAACTTTGCCGAATCGCTGGCGCGGGAACTGCGCCCGCATAAGATTCACATCAGCGCTCTCTGCCCCGGCGGTACGGCCACCGAGTTTATGGATGTATCCGGACAGAAGATTGAAGGACTGCGCACCCTCGCTATTATGAGCAGCGACTCGGTCGCACGCGCCGGTCTGAAAGGTGTCATAAAAGGCAAAGCCAGCGTTGTTCCCGGACTGCTGTACAAAGCCTCGGTGTTTGGCATCCGCTTTATTCCGCGACAACTGCAGGCTGTTTTCGGTGAAGCGGCAACGCGCTAAGCTTTGCTGCTCTGCTGATCCAGCCATGCCTGAACCGCCGGGCCCGTGCCTATGGGCCAGGCCTTCAGCTTATTAACCGCAATATGCTTATAGGCGGCCAGCTCGCTGGTATCCATGACGATTTCCCCTTCGGCGTGCACCTCATACACCAGCAACAGCTGGTTGGCCTGAGCGAAGGGGTAATGACCCAGAAAACGGACGGCTGTACTGCTGAGCCCCAGCTCTTCTTTAATTTCGCGCACAATACCCTGCTCCGGCGTTTCACCAGACTCCACAAAACCACTGACCAGCGCCAGCATCCCCTCCGGCCAGCCGACATTATTCACCAGCAGTACATGCTCCTGCGCCTCTGGCTGCGGCCGGTGCAAAACAATTGCCGCAACCACCGGAACCGGGTTATTCCAGTGGATAAACCCACAGCCGATGCGCATGCAGACCAGGCGCTGATCAACCTTCGCGGGTTGCAGTTCAGCCGCACAATGCGGGCAGTAACGAAATTCCGGCATTCTGTTTTCTCCTGAAACATCAATGTAACGCTGCAATGAAACGCTGCAATGAAACGCTGAAACGAAACGCTGAAACGAAACGCTGCAAAACCGGCACCGCGCACATCCCACGTTTCCCCAGTTATAACGGCTTAAACCTGACAGAAACATGAACCGTTGCAAAAAGCAGTGGCTATCTGCCGACTTCTGGCACAAATGCCCCCTGCAAGCCTACCTACCAGTAGGTAGGCTAATCACAGTCGATACCAACAAACGTCCAGAGCGATGCCGCGATGACCACAAAATCTGCCAATGCCCGCCAGACCCGTCAGCAGCTGATTGATGTTGGCGCTGACCTGCTCTGCCGCCGTGGTTATACCGGCTTCAGTTATCAGGATCTGGCGCGTGAGCTGGGCATCAGCAAACCCAGCGTGCATCACCACTTCGCACAGAAAGCCGATCTGGGCCTGGCACTATGTGACTGGACCGAACAATGGCTGCGTGACGGTTTCGCGCACTTTGATCAGCATGGGCACAACGCACCGGACAAACTGCAGCGTTATCTGCGCGCCGCCGCCAAACATACCTTTAACGAACATAAGCAATGCCCGCTCAGCGCCCTGCACAGTGATCTGGCCCAGCTGCCGGATGCCATGCGCACCCGCCTGAGTGACCTCAGCCGGCTCGAAGTGGACTGGGTTGCTGCGGTGTTCAGCCAGGGGCTGGCAGACGGCGAGCTGCAGGCTCCGGCCACCGCCAGTGCGCAGGAACTGGCGCAGTTATTTATTTTTGCCTGCAAAGGCGCGCTGTATTACGCCCGCCTGTTAGGGCGCGAACACTTTGAGCAGAGCATGTCGCTGCTGCTGCAACAATGGCTGCCGGATGCACAAGCGGCGCAATCATTCACAACCCTTTAACCATTTCTGACAACAGTAAAACAGCCAACAGGAATATTTATATGAGTAATGTCCACGGCGCCGTCAGCGCCCTGTTTGAACCCATCACCCTCGGTCCGCTGCAACTGAGCAACCGTATTGTTATGGCTCCGATGACCCGCACCTATTCGCCGGGCAATATCCCTAATGAGCTGGTTGCCGCTTACTACGCCCGCCGCGCCGAAAATGAAGTCGGACTGATCATTACCGAAGGCACCTGTGTCGGCCATAAAGCCGCTAATGGCTATCCGCGCGTTCCTTTTATTTATGGTGAAGACGCACTGGCCGGCTGGAAAAAAGTGGTCGATGCAGTACACGCCAAAGGCGGCAAAATCGCTCCACAGCTGTGGCACGTAGGCGCCATCCGTAAAGAAGGCGTGGAGCCTGATCCATCAGTGCCGGGTTACAGCCCATCCGGCATGGTGAAAGCCGGTAAAGAAAATGGCGTAGCCATGAGCAAAGAAGATATTCAGGAAGTGATTGAAGCCTTCGCTCAGGCGGCTGAAGATTCCAAACGCATTGGCTTTGATGCGGTGGAAGTACACGGCGCTCACGGTTATTTAATCGACCAGTTCTTCTGGGAAGGCTCTAACCAGCGCACCGACGAATACGGCGGTGATCTGGTTGCCCGTACCCGTTTCGCCTGCGAAATTGTTTCCGCCATCCGCGACCGTGTTGGTCCGGATTTCCCGATTATTTTCCGTTTCTCCCAGTGGAAACAGCAGGATTACAGCGCCCGTCTGTGTGAAACCCCGGAAGAACTGGAAGCCTTCCTCAAGCCACTGGTCGAAGCCGGTGTCGATATTTTCCATTGCTCAACCCGCCGTTTCTGGGAAAAAGAATTTGAAGGTTCCGACCTGAATCTGGCCGGCTGGACCAAAAAAATCACCGGTAAGCCGGTGATTACCGTCGGTTCCGTTGGTCTGAATGCCAGCTTTATTGATGAAGACAAACGCGACATGGTTGACGCTTCCGGTGTCGCCACCGCCTCCATCGATGAACTTGGCCAGCGCATGGCGGCCGGTGAATTTGAACTGGTTGCCGTTGGCCGGGCACTGCTGCAGGACCCTGAGTGGGTACTGAAAGTAAAAGCAGGCCGCTATGACGAACTGGAAGACTACGATAAGAAATCGCTAATGCAGCTGGTGTAAATACCACGCTGATAACACAGAACGGGCCTGAACAGGGCCCGTTTTTATTTCTGTCCGTTAATCCGGCTAATAAAAACGCTTTTCTATTTTCCCACCGGCGACAGAGTAGGCATTTGCGCAACCATCTGGCATGCTGCTTTTTCACATCAGAGTTTCAGTCTGCTATTGCAGAGTTATACAGGACGCTTTATGAACTGGATCTTCGCCAATCTGTTCAGCATTATTCTGACCATTATTATTATCACCCTGAGCTGGAAACTATGGCGTAAAATCGCCATTAAATTACGTGCCCGGCATATACAGGATTACGCCTTTCCCGGCACCTTAAAACGCAAGGTGGCACAGCGCTACCCCCATCTGGACGAAGCTCAGCTGGCGCTGGTAATGGACGGACTGCGCGAATATTTTCAGATCTGTAATATTGCCGGGCGTAAACCCGTTGCCATGCCCTCGCAGGTGGTCGACCTCGCCTGGCATGAATTTATTCTGTTTACCCGCAAATATCAGGAATTCTGCCGTTCGTCTTTTGGCCGCTTTCTGCACCACACACCAGCCGAAGCCATGAGTACGCCCACCACTGCAGCGAATGGAATTAAACGCGCCTGGCGTATTGCCTGCGCCCGGGAATGGCTGTCAGCCAAACAGCCGAGCAAACTGCCGTTGCTGTTTGCGCTTGATGCCCAGCTGAATATTGATGACGGATTTTTTTACCAGCTAAATTGTCAGATGGCAGCCACTGGCACAAACAAGAAAACACAAAATGACACAACGCCCTATTGTGCCAGCCATATTGGCTGCGCTTCCGGTTGCTCCGGCAGTGGCGGCTGCACCAGCAGTTGCTCATCCGCTTCCGACAGCGGTTGCAGCAGCGGCTGCGGTGGTGATTAAACAGCAGTACTTTCGAGCAAGGTTCAATACAAAAGAATCGACGTTAAGGAATACACCATGTTAACCGACACGACCGCACTGTTTCTGTCTCTGATTTTCGGCTCCATTGGTTTTGGTTATTTTATTTACGGTAAGCGTCAAAGCCACAAAATCGCACTGTGGAGCGGCGTTGCCCTGATGATTTACCCCTACTTTGTATCTAATCACTACGCCATGGTGATGACCGGAATTGGCCTGATGCTGGTACCCAGGTTTTTACGTCTGGACTAACCTCGGCACTCATACTATCCAGCAATGCTGCGCTCATAATGCAGACACAACCCAACCAGCCCCATAAACTCAACTGCGCTTCTCCCAGCCACCAGGCCGTCAATACTGCGGTGACCAGTTCCATAATAATAATCAGCGACGAGCGGCTGGCAGGTAAATGACTGACACCCCATTGCGACCCGAAGGATACCGCCAGAAGCCAGGTTGCGCCGTACAGAATGGCCAGCAAAACGGCGCTTGCCGATACCTGCAACAGCTGATCGGCATTCTGTGTATCCGCCTGCCAAAGCCAGCTCAGCAACATAAAAAATGCAGCTCCCAGCAACATACTTTCTGCTTTTAATACCAGCGCAACCTGCTGCCCTTTACGGAATAAAATATTATTCGCTGCATAGGTAAAACCGGCAATCAGCCCCAGAGTATCGCCTGTTCCCCAGGGCGTTTTCAGTAAGTTCGTCTGCCAGTCGCTACCCGGCTGAATACCCGCAACCAGCACCACGCCCAATAAAGCCAGCACAATCATCAGCGCTTTACTGACATCAACGGTTTCGTGCAGAAATAATCGTCCAAGTAAGGTGCTCCACACAGGCAACAGATAAAACAGCACCATTACCCGCACCACATTACCTTCCAGCAGCGCCAGCGAAAAACTGGCATTGGCCAGCCCACCGACCAGAAATATTCCTGCTAACAACGCTTTATTCTGCTGCCAGTGCGCCAGCACCCTGTGCCACTGACGCCACAGAATCACCGCGGTCAGAACACTGGCCACGCTGTACGCCAGTAGCAGCAGTAATGAATGACTGATTCCGGCGCTTTCAATAGCGTTCAGCGGTATCCAGGCACTGCCCCAGAGAACCGATGCCAGAAACAGCACCGCCGCAGGATTCAGATAACGACGCATAACACCCTCTTTAAAAGCACCAAAATAAAACCTCTTATAAAAAATACGACCCAAAATGCAGCATAAAAAGGTGAAAACGCTTTGCTGAGAACTCTCTCAGCCACCAAGTTATGACATTTCGGCACGCCGCATGTGCAAAAACAACGCATTGCCACACTTTGTAAGAATTGGCACACCATTCGCAAAGACTCAGCAGATGCGAAAACAATGGGGTGTTCTGCATCGCTCACGGAATTGCTACACTGATTCCGTTAATAGGTCGCTAGGGTTCCGGTTTGTGTTGTAAAACACGAATGACTGGTCCGAGAGCAACCGACCTCAGCCGCGTGCGGGGGTTACACGGAGGGATAAAAGCCCGGGAGATCACTGGAACATTCGCTCAGGCCAGCCTGTGCAATGCCCCTTGTATCCGCTCCGTTAACCCGAACAGGAGTGCGCTTATGCGCCGGCTGATTAATCAGAGAATTTCCCGCCCACTGGCTTTTTTTCTGGGCGCCCTGCCCTTCATTATCGCCATCCTGCTCTATATGGCAGCCTCAACCGAGCGCCTGAGCGAAAATCCGAACGACAAATTACTGCCTGCCTTCAGCACTATGGGCGATACCCTGTTGCGCATGGCGACTGAAGAAAATAAACGCAGCGGCGATATTCTGCTCTGGGTCGATACCCTCGCCAGCCTTGAACGTCTGGCCATGGGCGTTGGTATCAGCGCAACGATTGCTCTGTTATTTGGTTTAACACTGGGCGCCCTGCCGCTGCTGCGCGCAAATTTATCGCCCTTTACCACCGCCATCTCGATGGTGCCGCCCATGGCCCTGCTGCCGGTACTGTTTATTGTTTTCGGCCTCGGTGAAGTATCGAAAGTGGTGCTGATTGTGATTGGCATCACGCCATATTTAATCCGCGAATTACAAAGCCGTGTATCAGAACTCCCGACCGAACAGTGGATTAAGGCACAGACTCTGGGCGCCAACAGCTGGCAATTAATGCTGCGCATGGTGCTGCCGCAAATGCTGCCACGCCTGGTCGATGCACTGCGCCTGTCGATGGGAGCTGCCTGGTTATTTTTAATTGCCGCCGAAGCCATCGCCTCGACCGAAGGACTTGGTTACCGGATTTTTCTGGTACGCCGTTATATGGCAATGGACGTCATCCTGCCTTATGTGGTGTGGATCAGCCTGCTGGCGATTATTTCTGATCAGTTACTGAAACAACTGAACCGCAAATTATTCCCCTGGTATCAGCCGCAATAAATGCACTGATTTTCAGACGCAGGATAACCACAAGGTGGAATATGTATGAGTTTTATCGAATTTAAAAAAGTCAGCAAAACCTACGGTGATCAGCCGGTGCTGGACAATATCAATCTGAGCGTTAAAAAAGGCGAATTTGTGACCATGGTCGGAGCATCCGGCTGCGGCAAATCGACCTTTCTGAAAATGCTCTCCGGTCAGGAAAGCGCCAGTAAAGGCCAGTGCCTGCTGGATGGTCAGCCATTAACCGACGAGCCCAGTGTCGACCGCGGCATTGTGTTTCAGAAATACTCAGTATTTCCCCATCTGAGCGTGCTGGACAATGTCATTCTCGGGCTGGAATTTGCCCAGAGTAAATTGCTGGCCCGCCTGTTTGGTAAAGCCCGCGCTCAGGCCAGAGAAAAAGCCATGAATCTGTTGCAGCGGGTAGGACTGCACAGCGCCGCCAATAAGTATCCACATGAACTTTCCGGCGGCATGCAGCAGCGTCTGGCCATTGCTCAGGCATTAATTAAAGAGCCAAAAATCCTGCTACTTGACGAGCCCTTCGGCGCCCTTGATCCGGGTATCCGTGCCGATATGCACCAGTTAATTCTGGATTTATGGCAGCAGACCGGCACCACTATTTTTATGGTCACCCACGATATTGGTGAGGGTTTTTATCTCGGCAGCCGTTTATTGGTATTCGATAAAATCCGCCATGATCCTATGGCTCCCAATGCCTGGGGGGCGACCATTACCTACGATTTAAAACTGAACCAGGCCAATCATGGCCAGCTGGCCAAAAGCGGCGACAGCGCTCAGGAACATTCTTTATACAACGATATTCAGCACTCCGTTCATGCCACAGCCCGTGTGCAGGACGAGGCAGGTATAAGTACCGGAATAGGTGCCTGAAGGAGAAACCATGACTCAGTTAAGCAAAAAACATCAGCAATTTTATCAGGGCGAGGCCGTTTATCAGGATACGCTGGGAGGCGGCTGCCACTGGTCGATGCGGGTAAAAAAAGGCACGGTCATCACCTTTACCGACCTGCACGGCGGCGCCAATCTTGGTCTGTTAATGTTTAACCCATACGACCTGCTGGAAAAGTACAACGCACCGGATACCTTAAAATGCCAGCATACCTTTAAGCTGACTCAGGGCCACTGTCTGTATTCCGATATGGGCCGTATTTTTGCCTCTGTTGTGGCGGATGATTGCGGCTGGCACGACACCGTCTGCGGCAATATTAATAAAGCCATGGTGGCAGAAAAATGGGGCATTAAAACCTATCAGGAAGCCCGTAATGGCTGGACACAGAACGGCTATGACAGCTTTCTGGTGGAATTCGCCAAATACGGTCTGTCCCGCAAAGATATGGCCGCCAACCTCAATCTGTTCAGTCAGGTGCAGACCGATGATCTGGGCAATATGCGCTACATCGGCGATGCATCAAAGGCAGGAAATGCCATCACTCTGCGCTTTGAAATGGACACCCTGCTGATCATGCACACCTGTCCGCACCCGATAAACAATGCCGCCGAATATCCTGTGCGGCCGGTGCATTACCATCTGGGCAAAGCCGCCGCCGTTGCCGACGATGATGAGTGTAAAAATCACTGCGCAGAAAATCAGCGCGGTTTTCACAACAATTTTCTCTATAACTTCTGCGAAGCCTGAGGAGCCGAATCATGATTAAAGCAAGCACACTGCAGCCCCAGGATGCCAGTTTCCGCCAGACAGTACTCGCCGGTGACTATTTTATTCACCGTATAGAAGCCGGACAGACCCTGCGTATTCTCGATCTGGAAGGTAATCAGGCCGCCGATACGCTGTTTTATAATGCCGATGATCCCAGCGAACGCTACAGCGCGACTGATACCATCCGCGCCCAGGGTAATGTATACCTGACAGCAGGCTCGGTATTAATGACCAACGAAAACCGCCCGCTGCTGGAAATTGTTGCCGATACCTGTGGTCGACATGACACCTTAGGCGGTGCCTGCGCTACCGAATCCAATACCGTGCGCTACAGTCTGGAAAAAAAGTGCATGCACGCCTGCCGTGACAGCTGGATGCTGGCCATTAACGAGCATGAAGAATACGGCCTGGATAAAGCCGATATTACCCACAATATTAATTTCTTTATGAATGTACCGGTCACCGCTGAAGGCGGACTGACCTTTGCCGATGGCATTTCCGATGCCGGCAAATATGTCGAACTGAAAGCTCTGATGAACACCATCGTGCTGATATCCAACTGCCCGCAGCTGAACAACCCCTGCAATGCCTATAACCCGACACCGATTGAAGTGATTGTCTGGTAATCCTGCCTGCCGATCAGAA
The DNA here is from genome assembly GCF_025318105.1 of Thalassolituus pacificus. Taxonomy (NCBI): domain Bacteria; kingdom Pseudomonadati; phylum Pseudomonadota; class Gammaproteobacteria; order Oceanospirillales; family Oceanospirillaceae; genus Thalassolituus; species Thalassolituus pacificus. The sequence goes on along the minus strand of NZ_JAOANI010000014.1, from coordinate 46,893 downwards.
AACTCATATTTTAAGGCACCTCTGAATAATTCTGCACAGCTTCGCGTGAGTGCTGCAGAGTGCTTTTGACAAGGCGTCGATTGCAGTGAATGGCGAGTCCTTTATAAAATCGACAACACCGTCAAAACACTCTGCAGCCCACGCCCTTCGGGGCTTGCTGAAAAAATCCAGCTCGGTGTTGCCACGTTTTGGCGTAACCCGTTATGCCTTCAACGTGGCGCTTTGATCTGAACTTTTTCAGTAAGCCGAAGCGGGCACTGAATTATTCAGAGGTGCCTTAAGCCGCCGGACGACCGGCAGGCTTCAGTATTTATGCAGGACGACCTGCCTCTTGTGCAACAAGACATTAAAGAATGAGGCAAGACCATGTTTAAAAAAGTCTTAATCGCTAACCGTGGCGCCATTGCCAGCCGTATTATCCGCACCCTGAAAAAAATGAATATTCAGGCGGTTGCAGTTTACCATCAGGCCGACCAGCATTCGCTGCATGTCCAGCAGGCCGATGAGGCTTATTGTTTAGGTGATGGTACGGTCGCGGATACCTACCTGAATCAGGAAAAAATCCTGCAGATTGCCAAAGACTGCGGTGCTGAAGCCATTCACCCCGGTTATGGATTTTTAAGCGAAAATACCGGCTTCTCCCATGCCTGCGATCAGGCTGGCGTGGTCTTTCTTGGCCCCACCGCCGCACAAATGGATGCCTTTGGCTTAAAGCATTCGGCGCGTGCACTGGCGCAGGACAATAAAGTTCCGCTGCTGCCGGGCACCGAACTGCTGACCGATATTCACAGCGCCATCCGTGAAGCCGGGAGCATTGGTTATCCGGTGATGTTAAAAAGCACCGCCGGTGGTGGCGGTATTGGTATGCAGCTGTGTTACAGCGAGGCCGAACTTCAACAGGCGTTTGCCTCGGTGAAGCGTTTAAGTGCCAATAACTTTGCCAACGATGGCGTTTTTATTGAAAAATTTGTCGAAAAAGCCCGCCATATCGAAGTACAGATTTTTGGTGACGGTAAGGGCCAGGTGCTGGCATTGGGCGAACGCGACTGTTCTATCCAGCGCCGCAACCAGAAAGTGCTGGAAGAAACACCGGCACCGGGTTTAACCGCACAACAACGTGAAGCCTTGCACACCACCGCAGCGCGTCTGGGCCGCTCGGTTAATTACCGCAGTGCCGGTACGGTCGAATTTATTTACGATGCCGATTCCGGCGAGTTTTATTTCCTCGAAGTGAATACCCGCTTACAGGTTGAGCACGGCGTTACCGAAGAAGTCTACGGTATTGATCTGGTGGAATGGATGGTGCGCCTCGGTGCCGGTGAAACGCTGCCACTGACAGAGCATTTCATACCCAAAGGCCACAGCATTCAGGCACGGATTTATGCCGAAGATCCGGCACAGGATTTTCAGCCCTGCGCCGGATTATTAAGCAATGTCCGCTGGCCTCTGATAAAGGAGACTTCAGGCTGGCCATCACTGCGTATTGATACCTGGGTAGAAAGCGGCTCGGAAGTACCGGCACTGTTCGACCCTATGCTGGCCAAAGTGATTGCCACCGCCGCCAACCGCGATCAGGCGCTGGCAACTCTGGCAGAAGCGCTGGCCAACACGGAATTGTACGGACTGGAATGCAACCGCCGTTATCTGCTCGATATTCTTAAAGATAAGCGCGTACAAGCCGGTGACGTCTACACCCAGTTATTAAAAACCCTGCAACACCAGCCCACCAGCGTGCAGGTATTAACCGCCGGAACACAAACCACCCTTCAGGATTTACCCGCGCGCATTGGCTATTGGGATATTGGCGTGCCACCGTCAGGTCCGTTCGATGGCTATTCTTTTGCTCTCGGTAACCGTTTACTCGGCAATGCAGAACAGGCGGCGGGTCTGGAAATTACCTTAAAAGGCCCGGTGCTTAAATTTAACGCACCGACAAGAATATTACTGGCCGGTGCCACCACCAGCGCCAGTCTGACCCGCGCGGGCCTACCCCCTGACAGCCTGAGCCACAACAGTACAACCAGTAATATTGAATTCTGGCAGGTCATTGATATTAATGCCGGCGATATTCTCGACTGCGGCAGCGTTGGCAGTGCTGGAGCACGTGCTTATTGTTTAATTGCCGGTGGTTTTAACTGTCCGGATTACTTGGGTTCAAAATCCACCTTTACGCTTGGCCAGTTTGGCGGCCATAACGGCCGCGCATTACTACCGGGCGATGTGCTGCATTTTTCCGCAGATAATAAAGCGGAGCCTGCAACTCTTAATGATCCGGCTTTGCTGCCCACGATTGCCAATGAGTGGGAATTACGGGTTATTTACGGCCCACACGGCGCACCTGAATTTTTCACCGACAGCGATATTGAACGCTTCTTTGCCCACACCTGGGAAGTGCACTACAACTCCAGCCGTACCGGTGTGCGCCTGATTGGCCCCAAACCGGAATGGGCACGGGCCGACGGTGGTGAAGCCGGCTTGCATCCATCCAATATCCACGACAATGCCTACGCCATTGGTACCGTCGATTTTACCGGTGATATGCCGGTGATTTTAGGGCCGGACGGCCCGAGTCTGGGCGGCTTTGTCTGCCCGGCCACGGTGATAACCGCGGATTTATGGAAACTCGGCCAGTTAAAAGCCGGTGATAAAATCCGCTTTTTACCGGTGAGCCAGCAAACCGCGGTGGCCTTAAACCGCGCACAGCAAAACGGCCTGACAACACTGAGGGCAGAGGATTGTGCGGTTGAACGCTGCTTACCGGACAGCCCGATTGTGCACAGCATCGCTTATACCGGTCAGGCAGACTCACACCCGACCGGTGTCGTTTATCGCCCCAGTGGAGACCAGTATTTACTGGTGGAATACGGCCCACTGCAGCTGGATATCCGCTTGCGCTTCCGTGTCCACGCCTTAATGCAGTATTTAAACACACAGAATATTACCGGCCTGTGGGAACTGACTCCGGGCATCCGCTCGCTGCAGCTGCACTACGATTCCAGCCGTTTAAGCCAGCAGGAATTACTGCAGATATTAATTGCCGCCGAAGATCAGCTCGGTGATTTGCAGGATGCCGAAGTGCCGTCACGCATTGTTCACCTGCCATTGTCGTGGAACGACGAAGCCTGCCAGCTGGCGGTGAATAAATACATGCAATCGGTACGGGCCGATGCGCCCTGGTGCCCGGATAATATTGAGTTTATCCGCCGTATTAATGGCCTGAATTCCATCGACGAAGTAAAGGACATTGTCTTTAACGCCAGTTATCTGGTGATGGGCTTAGGCGATGTGTATTTAGGTGCTCCGGTGGCAACGCCCATGGACCCGCGCCACCGTCTGGTCACCACCAAATATAATCCGGCGCGTACCTGGACAGCAGAAAACTCCGTCGGTATCGGTGGCGCTTATATGTGCATTTACGGCATGGAAGGCCCGGGCGGTTATCAGTTTGTTGGCCGTACCCTGCAGATGTGGAACCGCTATAAAACCACCCGCGAATTTACCCAGCCCTGGCTGCTGCGCTTTTTCGATCAGGTGCGTTTTTACGAGGTCAGCCACGACGAACTGATGACGATCCGCCAGCAGTTTCCCCACGGCCAGTACCCCATCAAAATTGAAGAAACCCGCTTTAATCTCGCGGAATACGAACGCTTTTTACAGGAACAGGGCACAGGCATTTCAGCCTTCCAGCAGGAACGGCAAAAAGCCTTTCAGGCAGAACTTGAGGAATGGAAAGCCTCAGGAAAATTCCATTACGACAGCGAACCAGCGGTGCTGGAAGAAAGCGATGAGCGTCCGCTGGCAGAGGGTGAATTCAGCATCGACAGCCATGTATCCGGCAACGTCTGGCAATGTCTGGTGAAGCCCGGCGATCAGGTCAGCGCCGGTCAGCCCCTGGTGGTGCTGGAATCCATGAAAATGGAAATTGAAGTCAGCAGCCATCAGAGCGGTACCGTGGTGGAAGTGCTGCGCACAACCGGCCAGAGCGTCAGTCCGGGCAAAGCGCTGGTCATTCTGCAAACAGCCGGTAACGGGGAGTAATTACTCCCCACTCCTCTGCGGCAGATACTGGTAATGCCCTGATCATTCTGCAAACAGCCGGTAACGGGGAGTAATTACTCCCCACCCCTCTGCGGTAGGTACTGGTAATGCCCGGTAATCCGGTAACGGAACAGCATATCCTCCAGCACCGGACCGGCACCGATGTTATGCACGATTAACGGCGTCTTGGAGCCCGGCGCATAACGGTCGCTGACCACACCAATATGCGGCAGGTTGCCCGGCAGCATCCAGGTGACAAGATCCCCCGGCTGATAATCGGCCGGGTTATCACTGACGGCTAATGTCCGGCCATTACGCTGAAAAAACGCCTGTAAATTCGGCACCCGGCGATGGTCAATATTGGTATCGGTACGGGTCATGCCCCAGATGCGGCGCGACGGGTAAGCGGCAAAATCGGCCACCATATCTTCGTGCACACGTTGCTGTAAATCGATCCCCAGAGCGCGGTAGCTGCGGATTACCACATCGGTGCACACACCAATGTCTGGCGCCACATCACCATTGGGATAGGCAATTTTCTGGTAAGCGCCGTCATAGCGCACCTGCTGAGTTGTACGCTGCAATGCGGCCGCCACCAGCTCCTGTCGGAAAGCCGCGGCGTTGCCCTCCCCGGCATTCACCTGCACCGCGGCCAGCATGAAGGCCAGCAGCGTGATACCGGGCAGCCATATTAATTTCTGCATCCTGTTCATAATCTGAGATTCCTTTCGTTAATGATCAGTGGATATCCGAGCATCATAAGGCATAACTAAATCATTACAGTTCCATAATCAGCCAGCGCAATGATCTGTAATACCGGTATTGATGCATGCCAGACCTCAGTTTCAACCAGCAATCTGTGCATATTGATCATTGCTCTGTTATTCCGGGTTTGCCATCATGCCCGCCATACTGAACCGATGAGACCATCCCTATGTATCAGGACATTACCTACAGTCTGGAAAACGGCATTGCCGTGATTACTCTGAACCGCCCAAAAGTGCTGAATGCCATCCGCGTACAGACTTACAAAGATGTTATCGCCGCCCTGCACGACAGCGATGCCAACGATGAGGTTAAAGTCATCGTAATGACCGGTGCCGAAGGCCGTTTTACCGCCGGTAACGATCTGGCCGACCTGCTGCCTGGCGGTGATTTGCCTGCGGTACAGGACGGCGTTGCCCGTATCTTTGATGCCTTCGCCGGTCTGCAAAAGCCCCTGATTATGGCGCAGGAAGGTGTGGCCATCGGTATTGGCGCTAACATGCTGCTGCATGCCGATATCGCTTACGCCGGTAACAGTATCCGTTACAGCCTGCCATTCGCCAAAATCGGTGTTACTTCTGAAGGTGCCTGCTCGGTACTGCTGGCCGAAGCCATTGGTCCTAAGCGTGCAGCAGAACTGCTGTACACTGGCCGTTTCTTTACCGCCGCCGAAGCCGAAAAATGGGGCCTGTTAACCGCCGCCGTTGAAGACGGCAAAGCGCTGGAAACAGCGATGGCTACCGCCAACGAATTACTGAAAAATTCTCAGGATTCTATCCGTGCCATTAAAAAACTGGGTCGTGCTGAAGGCCACCGTGAGCGTGTGAATAAAGCCGTTAAACTGGAGATGGAATTATTCTCCGGCCTGCTGGGCACACCAGAAACTCAGGCGCGTATTAATCACGTGCTGAAAGGCGGTAAATAAGCTCAGTACTGTTAAAACACCGCCGAATAAATAATTCAGCGGTGCTTTAACACTGAACCTGTTTAAGACGTTCAATAAAAAACCGCCGGTTGTTAACAACCGGCGGTTTTTTATTTTTAAGCTCCGGTTTGAGCACAGCACAGGATCTGAATAAAACGCCGCGCTGACCGCGATCAGGATATCGATTTTCCTGGCATCAGAATCCAGATCAGTACCATAATCGGCAGGTTTTTAACCACCGGCGCAAACGGATGCCACCAGAACTCAGGGGCAATAACCGACAGCAGTACGCTATAAACCGCAATCGTGATCAGCTGTATCTGAAAACACAGACGTTGCGCCCAGGGCAGTAACAGCCAGAGTCCTAAAAGCGCATCCACAATACTGCCACCATAGAGCAGCCAGGGAGCCAGAGCATCGGCTACGCCACCCTGCTGTAAGATCACCAGACCGATATCCTGCGCCGTCGCGACCGACACCAGCGCCGTAATAAGCCAAAGCAGGCTCAGCGTACAGCGACCGAATCTTTGCTGCAATGCCGTCATATCACCGCCAGAGGCTTGGCCACCATCAACCAGAAAAGCACCAGCATGGCAGCGAATGCCGGTATTCCCAATGCAATCCAGAGTCGCATCAGACGCTTAAAGCGTACGCTTAAAAAGCCATTTTCCATACAGGCTTCGCGGTGCAACTGATACTGAATCCAGACCACCGGCAGCCAGCAGCAACCAATCAATATAAACAGCGCAGCGACCGTCAGAAACCATGGCGAGGTAAAACTGACATTCAGCAGAGACATCAACCACACACCGGTGATCAGCTGCACTAAAACCGCCGGAGCGGTAAACAGCCAATCCGCCAGAATAACGATCCGGCTGACATGACGGATTGTTTCCTGACTGCGGCTGAGAACCGCCATTAACATAAAAAAAGCAATGCCACTGCCGGTGCCCATTAATACGACCGCCGAGAGAATGTGCAGCGTTTTCAGCAAAAAATAATCAGTCACCCTGCTCCTCCCTGATCACCAGCCCTAAGCTCTGTGCATAAGGGTAAAATTCCGCCAGCGAAAATTCACCGCTGCAGGCTCTGGCACCGGGATGTACCTGCCCTGCCAGCAATTGTCTGGCGATGATAATGGTCGATAATGTGGGGATAAAAGGGCCAATACCATCATAAGCCTCCAGACGCCAACGCAGCCTGCTGGCTGCACCCTGCGTATTTAATCCGGCGATATCAATCTGCATCGCACCATCAGCGCTGCCCAGTTTACTAAACCAATGGCTCATCCGATAAATAAGCGCCGTAACAGGTGCCCAGTTTTTAATCAGGCGCAGACGCGCCAGTGATGCCATTGCCAGCATCGAAAAATGCAGAAAAGTCAGCTCAAGACTGGCCTGAAAACGTACCCGCTCAGTAACCGCAAACTGCGCCGGGAACAGTTCCAGATCGGGCACATCCACATTCGCCAGCCAACGCCATCCTAACCCTGGGCCTAAATATTTACGCCGGGAATTCATCCAGCCATACACCGTACATATGCGCCCCTGTTCAAACACAGAGAAAGGACGGCCGGTGTACGACAAAATGCCACGCAGCGTTGCCTCACCGCGTTCAGCCTGATTACCCGGTGCGATAGCAATATCAATGCTGTCGATCTGGCGGAAGCGTGATTGATAATGTTCAATAACCGCCGACGACAACCCCGGTACCGAGCTGGCACCACTGATGATCTGCACTCCGGCGTCTTCAGCCTGTTTATTCAGTGAGGTTATATCGCAGACAAAACGCCGGTCATCGGCAAGATCCAGATAATGCGCACCAACCGCAATACAGGCTTCGGCAACACGATAATTCTGCCCCTGAAAAGGACCACCGGTATGAATCACCAGAAACGGCGTTAAATCCTGCAGCTGTGCGCAGAAATCGGCCGCGTTGATATCCAGTACAACGGCCTGTAATTCTGCTTTGGCTGACGGCTGCAACTGAGCAACCAGGGCACGGGCTTTATCAGAATGACGTCCACAGCACAGTAAGCGGATACCGCTGTCCTGCGCCAGAGTCTCACAAATGCGCTTACCGAAGTTTCCATAACCGCCCAATACAACGACTGTTTTCATCCTGATGACTGGCTCTTGGTTTCTGATAGCAGACGCAGTATAACGGAGTGCCGGAGCAGGTAACCATGCTGTACTACACACTCTCCGCTGTTTTTCCCGTTGTGCGCCGTGGCAGATCTGCAGATCCCCAGCCATCTCTGCTAATCACTCTTTCTGGCATTGATTGAACCCGGCAACCTCAGTACCCTCAGTGATAAGGCAGGGATAGCGGAATCTGCACTGCGGATTCGCAAAGCGATCCAGTCTGCAGATATCCCTCTCGGTGCACTTTGCTCCTGCAACATGAGCGCAGTTGTCGGTATCAGCAAGGCTAAGCCTGAACGACAGCGCGTGTTACAGGCGAAACGCTACGCTTTAACCTGAATCTCAGCAGGGTACGGAACAAGGAATGGAACAATGAATGGAACAATGAATGGAACAATGAACACAAAAAAAGCCAGACAGTTGAATATTATCATTTCCGTTTTATTCGCCCTGACGATGTTACTGACGTCTTATTTCGTTGCCGATAAAGACTTAACTCAGAATATTGTTCTTATCCTGATTACTCTTTGGTTTATTCCGTTCCTTTACCTCAGTAAAAGCCACCCGGAAAAATAAACGGCCGCACGCCAGCAATGGATGGCATCAGAAACTGATTTAAACATTCAGAATTTTTCCTGCCGGGCGTAAAAATAACACGGCGCCCACGGAGCATTATGAGAAAAATACGCACGATACTGACGCTAATGATCATCGCATTTATGTTTGCACCACTCTCTCAATGCACAAAAATGATCATTCTGACACCCACAGCCGGAGATGACGGTATCAACGGACTGAGTCGCGAAAGGGTGACAGAAACCTATGTGGTCTACGATAAAATCATGTCGCAGATTCCGACCGATCTCATTGAAGTATTCCTGTTAATCACTACCTTTTTTGCACCGCTGTTCCTTAACCTGCTCAACCCGGTGTCTTACCGGATGAAACTGTTGAACAACATCGCGCAATTAGCGGCAGGTGGATGGTTACTTTATTTCAGTGTTGTCGTTGTTTTTTTATTCGGCGATGCCCTGCTCTTTGGTTATCTGTTCTGTACAGTCGTCGCCAGCCTGAATCTTGTGAACCTTTATGCCCTGTTCAGTCTCATTAAAAACCGCACAACACAGCAGCTCAATGCGGATATTCCGCCTACCTGAACAAAGGCGCGTTGACCTGAACAAAGGCGCGTTGATCTGAACAAAGGCGCGTTGATCTGAACGTTGCAGTAAGCCGGAGCGGACACTGAATTATTCAGAGATGCCCAGGATAACCCGTTTAACAACTGGCGGTTAAACTGCCGCTGAGCCGAGCAAAAATGCCGGTTAAATAACCGGCGTTTTTATTTGTTACCGCAATAAACCCGCTGTTTTTCGCCCGGCTTACTCCAAACGATCGCGCTGTTTCAGTCGCTGCCGGTACTGTCCGGGGGTAAGGCCCACCACCTGTTTAAAGTCGTGAATAAAATGTGCCTGATCGAAATAACCGGCGTGATAGGCCGTGCCGGTCAGATCCGTTTGCGGAATTTTCAGTAATTCCCGTGCATGCTGAACACGCCGGATACGGGCCAGCTGTTTTGGTGTCAGCCCGACCCATTGCCGGAATAATCGCTCAACCTGACGCTCTCCCAGGGCCATACGCCGGGCCAGTTCGGCGGTCGAAAACTGTCCGCTGTCTGGCAATGAAGGCAGCACCGCCAGCAACGGATTTTTTGCCTGTAGCTGCACATCCAGCTGCCGCAGCAGCCAGAGTTCAATCTGTTGCACCCGCTCAGCCGCCGTCCCCGCTTCCCACACCTGCTGCCAGCTTGCTTCCAAAGGCAGATCCGTTACCGGTAACAGACAACCATGCAACTCGGCCAACGGCAGCTGAAAAAATGCATGTGCCGCACCAGGATAAAAGCGCACGCCAATAGCATCGACCTGACCGCTCAGTGTCAGGGTACCGGTACGTTGCGCAGGACCAATTAACAGACAGGGGCTGAGATAAGGCTGGCCATTAAAAATCAGCGGATCAGCAAAATTAAACACCACACCGGAACCCCCTTCCGGATGCAGAAATTCATCGGCCAGTGCCGACTGCCCCACATGACAGCGGATATGCCAATAACACTGAACCAGCGGCTGTAATGCCGTTGTTGGCCGGAAAAACCGGAATCCCAGATGCGTAAGATGCTGTGTCATTGCCAACCCCGTGCAGCGCTGCTGCCGCTGCATTGCAGGCGGCGGTTCTTGCCAGTCTAACAAACCTCCCAAGCGCCTCACAGCACCGTAAAGCCTTGCGCATGTCGTATTTTTACAATTACCGCTGTGAGCTGGCCGTTACTCTGCACAGGTATTTCAACCTCATCACAATTAGGGCCTGTTGACACTAAGTGAATCGGGCCTGCTGAGAGCCAGTTTTTCTCAGAACAAGGAGAGAGGAGTGATATTAGCGGGCTAAATGAATGACGAGCGACGAAGTTAGTGGGGAAAACTGGCCTCAGCCCGAAGGGTTATGGCTAAAAATCCCTCATCCTTCGTTGCTGTTCGCTCGCTTAACCCGTTAGGCCACACTCTCAGCGCCTTGTCTGAGGAATTTTTATCCGATAACAGGCCTGTTTAATTAGTGTCAACAGGCCCTAACCAAATGCAATAAGGAGAGCCTTATGACTCAGCGTCTTAACTACTACCAGGCGGCCCCCGCCGCCATGAATCCCTTAATGGCCGGTGAGCAATATCTGAAAGAATGCGGACTGGAAAAATCGCTGCTGGAACTGGTGAAACTGCGGGTTTCGCAGCTGAACGGCTGTGCCTATTGTCTGGATATGCACAGTAAAGATGCCCGCGCAGAAGGCGAAAGTGAACAGCGCCTGTATACGCTCAGCGCCTGGCGTGAAGCACCCTTTTTCAGCCTGCGTGAACAGGCGGCACTGGCCTGGGCAGAAGCCCTGACGCTGGTATCGCAACAGCATCCGGCAGAGCAACTGCTGGATGATGTACGGAAATCCTTAAGCGATGCAGAGCTTACCAGCCTGACGCTGGCCATCTGCAATATCAACAGCTGGAACCGCTTTGCCGTGGGATTTGGTGCTGATGTGGGCTCTTACCAGCCGGGTGACTTCGGCTGAGGTTCTGAGGCCTGCAATTTCCCACTTTCAGCAGGCTGAGAGCCTGCACATTCTGACCAGCCGCATCAGGTTGTCGCCTTCCCACTGGCGACAGCCGCTTTTAGGCTTTAACCTGAATGTCTGCCGGGTAATGAATACAGGCATTTATCCGCAATCGTCACTCCTTTAAGAGGTCATATTCGATGCCTGCTCTGTCATCCGTTCCGGAACATTCTTTTCTTGCCAGCTGTAAAGATTCCGGAGCCTTTACCGATTGTTACACCATCACAGTGCCTGGAAATTTGGGTTTAGCTGAATTTATAGAAGCCTTTTATACAACACGGCTGTTTAAAACCGAACGCTGGCTGCTGGCTAAAATATTGGCTTGCCCATCCAGTGACAATCAGGTGCGTGATCTGGCTTATAGTGCTGCCAACGATTTTTCTGCATGGCGTGTTGAACAGAGATCTGATCGCGAAATTTTGCTGGCCTTTGGCCAGACGCGCTCATGGCTTTATGTTGAACCCCTTTCTGAGACATTAAAGAACGGAGAGACACCTGCAACCCGCTTATACTTTGGCTCTGCGGTATTCCCGGCACGCACCAGTGGAAAATTCAGTTTTCTCTTTCATGCTCTGGGTGGTTTTCATCATATATATTCCAGATGCTTACTGGCTGCAGCAGCAAAACGAATGCAGGTAATCGGACATTAATCCTGCTGATTATTTACGAACATGTTTTTTTCGTCAGTACAGAGCAAGCTATTGCGCTCATAAAAAAACCGCATTCCGTTTCCGGTATGCGGTTTTCTTTTTTATCGTGGTTGGCAAATAAAGCCGCGAGCGGATGTAAAAACCTCAGGCAACAATCACCTGTTCCAGTTTTTCCAGCAATAAGGTTTTTTGTTCGACCGTAATAAAGCTGGCCTGAATACTGTTGGCAGCCAGTTGCGCTGCCTGACCACGGGTCATGCCCAGGTGGTCGGCCAGAGCCTGATAGTTAGCGAGCAGATAGCCGCCAAAAAACGCCGGGTCGTCAGCATTGACGGTGACGCACAGTCCACGCTGCAATAATTCCAGAATCGGGTGCTCGCTCATGTGTTGATACACCTTTAAGCGGGTATTCGATAGCGGACAAACGGTTAATGGAATCCCTTCGGCGGCAAGGCGGGTCATCATCGCCTCACTGTCAGTGCAGCGCACACCGTGGTCGATACGCTCAACATTTAATACGTCGAGAGCACCTTCAATATAAGCAATAGGGCCTTCTTCTCCGGCGTGGGCCACCCGGTGCAAACCAAGTTCGGCGGCGGCAGCAAACACTTTGGCAAATTTTTCCGGCGGGTTACCCAGTTCGGAAGAATCGAGCCCGACACCAATAAATACGTGCAGATAAGGGATGGCCTGCTCAAGAGTGGCAAAAGCCGCTTCTTCGCTCAGGTGGCGCAGAAAACATAAAATTAACCCGCTACTGATGCCAAGCTGCTCGTGGCCATCGGCCAGCGCGCGGCTGATGCCGTCGAGCACCGTTTGCATGGCAATGCCACGATCGGTGTGGGTCTGGGGGTCAAAGAAAGGCTCTATGTGCACCACTCCTTCTTCGTGGCAGCGTTGCAGATAAGCCCAGGTTAAATCGTAAAAATCCTGTTCAGTACGCAGTACGTCGGCGCACTGGTAGTAAATATCAAGAAAGGATTGCAGGTTGGTAAAGTTATAGGCCTGGCGGATCTGATCCACATCCTGATACGGCAATTGAATGCCGTTACGTGCGGCCAGCTCAAACATCAGTTCTGGCTCCAGCGAGCCTTCCAGATGCAGGTGCAGTTCGGTTTTCGGTAAGGCCCGTAAAAAGGCTTCGTCGGCCCGCTCACTGGCTGCCCGTGTGTTCTGCAGGATGTGTTCAAATCCGCTCATTATGGTCTCCTTGGTCAGTCTTCGTCCCAGCTTAGCTTTCGTTCTGGGTCAGCTTTCGTCCTGGGTACGATAGGCGTAGGTAGCGGCGAAGCGCGATAAAATCCATTCGCCACTGGTAATTAAAGGATAGCGTGCATCGCGCTCGGCGGTGATGCAGCTTGGAATACAGCTTACCGGCGTGTCGTAACGCGGCTCGACAAAAAACGGCATGGAATAACGGTGCACGCCGGGAGATAAATTGCGCACACGATGCTCGGTGGAGCGGTAATAATCGTTGGTCCAGCGTTGCATCAAATCGCCGATGTTCACCACCAGTGCATCTTTAATCGGTGGTGCAGCAACCCATTCATCCTGTGCGTTGCGAACTTCCAGCCCACCGACATCATCCTGTAATAACAGAGTCAGACAGCCGTAGTCGGTATGCGCACCGGCGGCTTTGGCATCGGCATCCACCACCTGATCGGCCGGACGTGGCGGGTAATGAATCATGCGCAGCACAGAAATATGCTGATCATCAAAATACTGATTAAAAAAGTCATCGGGTAATTTGAGGGCGATGGCCATGGCTTGTAACAGACGGCGGGCAACGTTAATGAGCAGACCGTAGTGCTGATTCATCTGCTGCTGAAAACCGGGCAACACACCGTATTGATTCGGGCCGTACAGCTGCGGACAAGCCTTAACAATCGGGTGCTCCGGATGAATATCCAGCGCCATGTCGAAGGTTTCTTTCCAGTCACTGGGCTTGCTCGGATCGAGTTGCTCAGCACCGGCACTGCCCCAACCACGATGGTTGCTGCTGTTGGCAATTAACAGCTGTTGTTTGATGTCTTCCGGCTGAGCAAAAAAAGTCTTTGCCAGGGTAAACATACTCTCAAGCTGGGCAGAGGAAATACCGTGTCCCTGAATGTAGAAAAAACCAATCTCACGACAAGCCTGGTCAATGTTTTCTACGACGGGCAGCCAATCTTCACGGTTGTCGCTTAACAGCGGGGAAATATCGATTAAAGGAACATTATTCATCGTCATAGTTCGTGCCTTCTTTATTAAAAATAAGCACCTGGCGGCCAACAAGAGTCTTGCGAACATCCATACCCGGCAGGTGTCTTTTTACGCAGTGAATCTTTATCTGGCGCAAAAAGAAGTCCGGTATTCACTCTTACCAAGAGGGTATTTTGGAATGACAGCAGGTACATAATGCGCTGAGGCGTTATACAACCGGCGGCTCTTCCCTTCTTACCAAGAGAATGGCGTCTTGGGCTCTTATGGTCTGGCTTCCATGCAGGCAGAGCGGCTAAAGCCGCTCTGCCGGAACAATGACAGCAGGGCCTGTTAACACTAATGAAACAGGCCCAAGGTCAGTATTATTTCGGGATAGTAGCGTCAATGCCTTCGATAAACCAGTTTACTCCAGCCAGTTCTTCGTCGGTCAGGCTGTGACCGGCTTCAATCACCAGTTTGCCTTCATTGCTTTTCATTGGACCGGTAAAGGGTTTCAATGCGCCGGATTTAATGTCGTCATGCGCTTTTGTCACCGCAGCTTTTACATCGGCAGGCAGGTTGTCGTTCATAGACGCAACCATCAGCATATCTTCAGCAAAACCGCCCCAGAAATCTTCTGGCTTCCAGGTGCCAGCCTTAATTTCCTGAATGGTTTTGATGTAATGCGGTGCCCAGTCATCACGGATAGAGAACATGTGTGCGTTAGGCGCAAACTTGCTCATATCGGATGCCTGACCAATGGCTTTTACACCACGTTTTTCAGCGGCCATCAATGGTGCTGGTGAATCGGTGTGCTGAATCAGAACGTCAACGCCCTGGTCGATCAGTGCGTTAGCGGCTTCGCTTTCTTTAACCGGGTCATACCAGGTGCTTACCCACATGATTTTGATTTTTACATCCGGGTTAACGGATTTGGCCGCCATATACACGGCGTTGATATCACGGATGACTTCCGGGATCGGGAAAGAAGCGATGTAACCAATGGTATTGGTTTTGGTCATCATGCCGGCAGCGATACCGGAAACATAACGGCCTTCATAGGTACGCAGGACGTAGGTAGACAGGTTTTTAGCGCGCTTGTAGCCGGTGGCATGCTCAAAGAATACTTTCGGGAAACGCTTGGCGACTTTTTCGGTCGGGTTCATAAAACCAAATGAGGTGGTAAAAATCAGATCGTGGCCACTTTGCGCCATCTGACGGATCACACGCTCAGCATCAGCGCCTTCAGGTACTTTTTCGACAAACGTGGTTTCGATTTTGTCGCCGAAGAATTCCTGCGCTTCGATACGGGCACGGTCATGCTCATAAGACCAGCCATAATCACCCACCGGGCCAACGTACACGAAGCCCACTTTCATTGGGTCTTCGGCCATTGCGCCAGTGCTCAGGCCAAGTGCCAGAGCAGCAGACGTCACCCAGCGTTGCCAGTTCTTGTGTTTCTTCATCATGGTTTTACTCCAAGGTAGTACCTGCATGCAGGCTGTTAAAAACAGAATCATTGCCAATTTAGCAATAACTTGGCCAACTGGTCAGGAATAACAGAAATATGAATAAAATCGCCGCATTATGCCAGACTCCGGGGGAAAGGTTGGCCCATAAAGATGGAAACTCATGAAAAAGCGCACTAAAAAACAGCCTGCTACAGTTTCGTGCGCACCAATTATGATCAACCTACGGGGACAACAGTAAGCCTCCGGCTACGATCAACCTGCGCACCGGCCAAAGAGAGATCCATAAAAAAGGGAAGCCGTGACCGGCTTCCCTTTTCAGGCAATTCACAGGCAATGCACAAATATGATTCAGTGTGTTGCCAGTGTTCCGCGTCCGGACTTATCCGGCAGAGAATAGCGCAGTACGCGTTTCACTACCGTCAGATACTGGTGGCCAAAAGAACCACTGTTGTAAGGGATGCCGTGGGCCTTACAAACCTGCTCCACCTGTTTTGCCATCCCCGGGTAATGGCGGGCCGGAATATCCGGAAACAAATGATGCTCAATCTGGCAGCTTAAATGGCCGGTCAGAATATGAAACCAGCGCGCGCCTTCAAGATTGGACGAGCCCAGGATCTGACGGTAATACCACTGTCCGCGGGTTTCATTCTGGCATTCTTCTTCACTGAAGGTGTGTGCTTCTTCGGTAAAATGGCCGCAGAAAATAATGGTGGACGTCCACAGGTTACGGATCAGGTTGGCGCAGACATTGCCCAATAAAACCGACCAGAACACCGGAAAACACAGCAGTGGCCAGAACACGTAATCTTTAAATACCTGCTTGCCGATTTTACTGAAAAAAGCCGCTTTTAATTCTTCACGACTGATGGGCAAATGACTGTCTTTGCGGCGTTTACCAAAGAAAATACGTTCCGCGGCCAGCTCGTGATACGCAACGCCCCACTGAAATAACAGGCTGAGATTCAGGTAAGTAATGATTTGCCACAGGTTTTTCTTACGCCATGGAATATCGTCACTTAAACGCAGCAAACCATAACCGTAGTCACGGTCTTTACCGATAATGTTGGTATAGGTGTGATGCTCGTGGTTGTGATAGCGCTTCCAGGATTCACCATCGGCGGCAATATCCCACTCGAAGTTGCGCGAATTAATGTGCGGGTCGTTCATCCAGTCGTACTGGCCGTGCATCACGTTATGGCCAATTTCCATGTTGTCGAGAATTTTGGCCAGCGCCAGCATAAGAACCCCGGCAACCCAGAATAACGGGTGTATAAAACCGAGCACAATCACCAGTCGCGAAAGCAAATCCAGCGCCCGCTGCCAGCGAATAACGCGGCGAATATAATCGGCATCGGCCTGGCCGACTTTGCTTAATGCGTCGTCGCGGATGGCATTAATCTCCTGCTCAAAACTGAACAGCGTTTCTGCCGATGGAATACTTGTTGTCATTATTTTCCTCACAGATCCAGAATCAGGTCGCTGGCGGCAACCGAGATACACAGCTGAATGTCTTCACTGCCGGTATCGGAATAGGCGCCGGTTTTGGTGTTAAACACCACACCGCTCTCTTTTTTGCAGATGCACTGATGGCAGACACCAATACGGCAACCGCTGACCGGCTTCAGTCCGGCCTGCTCTGCCACCTCCAGCAATGTTTGCGCAGGCTGTGCAGCGATATCGGCATTAATCGCCGAGCGCTTAAAGGCGACCAGCGTGTCGCTGGCGTTGGCGCGCTGCATATCAATCGGTGCAGCACCAAAGTATTCGAAGCGGATCTGAGCGGCATCGACAGCCAGCTCGCTTAAGGCGCTGCGGGCGGCCTGAATCATCGGTGTCGGGCCACAGATCATAATGTCGCGGGCAGCATAATCCGTGCAGTACTGGCGGATATGCGCCGCTGAAATAAAACCGTGCTCTTCGTTATTCAGCAATGTCAGACTGAACTGCGGCATATCCAGCAACAGGCGGTCGAACTCCTCACGGAACAGAAAGTGCTGTGCATGGCGGGCGTAATACAGCAGCTGTACCGGGCGCACAGAACCTTCGCGCTGCAGTTGCTGCAACAACGAACGGAACGGCGTAATGCCACTGCCACCGGCAATCAGCAACAAGGGAGCAGTACTCTGGCTGACAACAAAATCACCCTGCGCAGCCGACAGGCTGACCAGGCCACCATCAGCAAAGTGCTGACGCAACCAGGGGGTAATGCGGCCCTTATCCTGTACCCGGATGGTCAGTTCAATCAGGCCGGTACGGGCAAAGTAAGCCGGAGAAGACGAAATACTGAAAATCCGGCTGACCCGACGGCCATCCTGCTCGGCGCTGATTTCAACGTACTGACCGGCGTTAAAACCAGACCAGCCTTTAGCCGGACGCAGCACCAGTGAGTACACATCGTCCAGCTCGGTACGGACTTCGAGTACGCGAGCACGCCAGCCAGCAGTAGACCATCGCGGAAGCACCAGCTGGATAAGAGGTTCAAAGTAGGCAGCAAAGCGGTCGTGCTGGGTCAGACTGGAAGCCAGCCAGCGGCGCAGTGCAGATCGGCGTTGCGATCGCGGTACTGGCCGGGAGGAGCGCGGTGAGAGCGCGGAGTCGGTCATGGTCGTCATAGTGCACCTGATTCAATGTGAACACATCTGCGTGTGTTTGATTCTCAGCGCGTGTTTTAACGACTCATCCGACTAAAGTCCAACAGGGAACATCCGGCACAAAATCAGACAACCTCTGGCGTCTTCAGCCTCTGCGACCGAGTGAGTGCTCCCTAACCCGGCAAGGTTTGTCAGACAATGATTTAAGAAAAATATCAGCATAAACAGGATGATCACGCCAAAACTATTAACTTTAAGGAATTAATATTTTAACTCAGACGCTTCATCGGCAACGGCAAATGCGGCGGCATGCAGCTCTTCCAGATCATCGGCAATCACCCGGTTACGACCGCCATGCTTCGCCGCGTACATCCGCTGATCGGCTATGTGGTAAAGCTCCACCAGCTCATGTCCGTCCTCTCCGCTGACCGCGATACCGAAACTGGCGGTCAGTGACAACGGTTTACCCGCCATGCAAAAATCCCCCTGCTCCAGCTCACGCCGGGCAGACTCTGCCACTTCTGCAGCGCTGTAACGATCAGCTCCCGGCAGCAGAATACAGAACTCCTCGCCACCCAAACGGAAAACATAATCCGTTTTCCGGACCGCCGATTGCAGCTTCTCAGCGACATAAATCAGTGCGTGATCACCGGCAGGATGGCCGTGGCAATCGTTAACCTGCTTAAAGTGATCAAGATCGAGCAGAATCATCGCCATCGTTTGCCCGCGGGTTTCGGCATTGCGGATTTCAGAATCAACCACTTCTGCCAGCCGCATACGGTTCAGCAGGCCGGTCAGGCTGTCACGCTCGGCAATCTGCAACAGACGGCGGCTGTAACGTTCCCGGCTCTGTTCGTAATAATGGGCAAAACTCCAGATGGCGATGGCACAGATCACGGTATTAGCAATGCTGACCGCAGGCATTGTCTCCATATCCTGATAACGGTTGTAAAACAGCGCTGCGGCGGTCAGCAGGTAAAAGCCGGTAATCATAAAACCGCGCTTGACGCCGGTAAGAAGATAAGAAATCTGGGGGATCAGAAACACCCAGACAAAAATGCTGTCGGAGGTTCCCGGCTGAGCCAGAGCAAACATCATGATGCTCAGAAACGGCAATAAGTAAGCAAGAATCCAGGCATCGAGATGGCGTGTTCTGCTGACCACGCGATACAACAACAATGAATACGCCGCCGTTAATAACTCAATCGTCGCCAGCGCATATACCCCACGCTGCGTATTCAGAATGCAAAACAGAACCCCACTGATCATGGTGATCAGCAGTAAGGCTTTCAGTACTGTGCGGCGGTGCAGCGGTTCCCTGTACAACAACATAGACGCTCCGAAAATCCGCGGGCATCTTGCCCACATTTAACCGGCAGTGCAGACCATCAGCAGCTCCGGAATGGTTTTACATTACAGGTGAGCATGCGTACCAGTGCCCTGCCAGGCTGCCCATCCGCATGTCAGCTCCCTGTATTTGCAGTGACTCTGCCACAAAAAACGCTCGCCGGTCATATTTTTGAATATTAATTTGTCAGCAAGTGCATTGATATGCACAGATGTTGCGGTGTATGAGCCAACTGCTGGCATGTTAAAGCGCGACGATAGAACACAGAGCGGTAAGAGCGCATCCGTTTATCAAACCCCAGGCACAAAAAAAGGCGACCCTGAGGTCCACTGTTGCCCCACAGTTTGGCGTGACATTGTGTCACTCCAAACCGTACTATTAATTGACTACTGTTTTTCAATCTGAAACGCCTTTCCGGGGCAAGCCCCTGGCCCAATGCAAGGAGAGGTATCTCCTTACGATCCTCTCTTTTCGGCGCGTCCGGCTTCATCCAGCCAACTGCAATGATTATGCGGCACGCAAAACAATTCGCCCCGGAACGACGCTTTAAAACACCCATAATTTGTATCGTTCCGGGGCAGGGTTTTGCTCTGAAGGCCGCAGAATCATCTGGTTGACTGGCGCCGCACGATCGCCGTTTTTAGTCATCCGCTCAGCCGTATTTCAACGGAAACCGTGTTTGAAACATGATATTTAAAAGGAAACGTTTGATCTGAAAAGCGGCATTGCGGTGATGGTTTTCTGCGCCCTGCTTTTCATAAGAGACACCAGAAACTGGTTGGTTTATTGACTTAGTGGTTACCACCCAGTCTTTCGATATCTCAAACCCCAGGCACAAAAAAAGGCGACCCTGAGGTCGCCTTTTTCGAACACTAACGTGTCAGCAATACCTAATCGAAATTAGATGTTGTTGAACTGGTTAGAAGTGTTCTTAGCACCACCGGCTTTCAGAGCGTTCTCACCAGCAAAGTATTCTTTGTGGTCGTCGCCGATGTCAGAACCGGACATGTTCTGGTGTTTAACGCAAGCGATACCCTGACGGATTTCTTTACGCTGAACGCCAGCAACATAACCCAGCATACCGGCTTCACCGAAGTACTCTTTCGCCAGGTTGTCTACAGACAACGCAGTGGTGTGGTAAGTCGGCAGAGTGATCAGGTGATGGAAGATGTTCGCTTCACGTGAAGATTCAGCCTGGAAGCCCTGGATACGCTTATCAGCTTCTGCAGCCAGTTCAGACGCATCGTAGTCAGCAGACATCAGCTTGGTACGGTCGTAAGCAGAAACGTCTTTACCTTCAGCTGCCCATGCATCAAAAGTCTGCTGACGGAAGCTCAGAGTCCAGTTGAAAGATGGAGAGTTGTTGTAAACCAGTTTCGCATCTGGGTGAACTTTACGAACGTCGTTCATCATGTCACGGATTTCGTGAACAGTCGGAACAGCAGTTTCGATCCACAGCAGGTCAGCACCAGCGTTGATAGCGTGGATACAGTCGAATACGCAACGCTCATGGCCAGTACCTTCACGGAACTGGAACAGGCCAGAAGCCAGACGCTTAGGACGAACCAGCTTGCCGTCACGGCTGATCAGCACATCGCCAGCTTTGGTTTGTTCTGGAGTTACTTCTTCAACGTCCAGGAAGGAGTTGTAGATGTCGCCTTCGTCGCCTGGCTCGTTAACCACAGCGATTTGCTTGGTCAGGCCAGCGCCTTCGGAGTCAGTACGTGCAACGATAACACCGTCGTCAACGCCCATTTCCAGGAAAGCGTAACGCAGAGCGCGGATTTTAGAGTGGAAGTCAGCATGTGGAACGGTCACTTTACCGTCCTGGTGACCACACTGCTTCTCATCAGCAACCTGGTTTTCGATCTGCAGTGCACAAGCACCGGCTTCGATCATTTTCTTAGCCAGCAGGTAAGTCGCTTCTTCGTTACCGAAACCAGCGTCAATGTCAGCGATAACCGGTACGATGTGAGTTTCGTAGTTGTCGATTTTTGCTTGAACGGCGTCAGCTTTAGCAGCATCGCCAGCAGCGCGTGCAGCGTCCAGTTCACGGAACAGACCACCCAGTTCACGTGCATCAGCCTGACGCAGGAACTTGTACAGTTCTTCGATCAGGTCAGCAACAACGGTTTTCTCGTGCATAGACTGGTCAGGCAGTGGACCGAAGTCAGAGCGCAGAGCAGCAACCATCCAGCCAGACAGGTACAGGTATTTACGTTCGGTAGTACCGAAGTGCTTCTTGATAGAGATCAGCTTCTGCTGACCTACGAAACCGTGCCAGCAACCCAGAGACTGAGTGTATTTGGTTTTGTCTGCATCGAATGCAGCCATGTCGCGACGCATGATGCCAGCGGTGTACTTAGCGATATCCAGACCAGTTTTGAACTTGTTCTGAATGCGCATACGGGCTGCATATTCTGGGGTGATAGCGTCCCAAGAGGCACCATTCTGTTCTTTCAGAGCTGCTACGGCTTTGATTTCGTCTTGATAAGCTGACATGAGTCAATCCTTTCAACATTGTGGGTGGGGTACGTCTGTCCTGGCGGCCTCGATGACTGCGGGCAGTACGTTAAATGCAGGCGAATAGTAGTGACTTCCCCCCCATAATTGAAATCAATACCATGTATACCTGACATTTTTGGTGTGAATGGGGAGGAAATAAATAAAAAGAGGAGAGAATTCCCGGCCAATAAGGCCGGAAGAAAGGGCTGAAAACGCGAATGATTAAGCCTTCACGGGGAGTCTGACGGTAAACGTCGCACCCTCGCCGGGTTTGCTTTTAACGCTGATTTCACCACCGTGCTCCTGCACCATGCCATGGGAGATCGACAACCCCAACCCCGTGCCCTCGCCCACGGGTTTGGTGGTAAAAAACGGGGTGAACAAGTGGCGCATATGCTCTTCACTGATACCGTAACCGTTATCGCTGACGGCGACTTCAATCCAGCCATCCACCAGCCGGCTGCTGATACGGATCAGACCATTTTCCGGCACCGCCTGATTGGCATTGGCAATCAGGTTGGTGAACACTTGATTAAGCTTGCCAAAATAGCCCTGAATAACCGGCAGCTCGCCGTAATCGACCTCGACCTGCGCATGGTACTTGGTCTGATTATTCAGAATATTCAGCGCCCCTCGCAGGCAGTCATTCACATCCACCGGCGCTTTTTCGCCATCTTCCTGACGGATAAACGATTTTAGATCGGCCACAATTTGCTTCACCCGCTCCAGTCCTTCAATGGTTTCCAGTGCCAGACTTTGGTAATCACTGAGCAGGTAAGCAATATCAAATTGTAATAAGGCATTACGCCAGCCATCCCGCAGAGACTCGGCGGTTTCGCCTTTGGCAATGACGCCATCCATGTAATTCAGAAGGCGTTGTATATCCTGCAGACCTTCCACAAGGCTGGAAAAATTGCTGTAGATATAACCCAGCGGATTATTAATTTCGTGTGCGACCCCCGCCGCCAAAACCCCCAGAGAGGCCATTTTCTCGGATTGAACGACAATCTGCTGCTGTTCCTGCAGGTTGCTGTTAACTTCCTTCAGCTGCTCATTGGCCAGGAAAAGTTCGCGCGAACGGTCTTCCAGCAGTTGCTCCGCTTGTTTGCGTAACTGTTTTTCACGCAGATAGGCTGTTTCGTAATCCGTCTCAGACATCGCGACCATTACCTCTCGAGCTTAATGTGCAGACTGCAACAGTCGGCCCCCTGATGCATACAGGGATCATGTTGCAGTTGATATCGCTCGCCAAAATGTCTGGCACTGCCGGCGATCAGGCCTTCAGCCAAACGGCACAACTTGCGTGGCGAGCGGTAATTCATGGTGATTTCGTCAATACTGCCCCCTTGGTAGGTGAAACTGGGCAGTGCCGCGTCCGGATAGAGCTTTCTTACTTCGACATGAACAATCCGGTCGATCGACACCAGAAAGTTAATCAGCCCACTGGCGTTATCAAAGAAGTCCGGAAAGCGGGCATAAAATTCTTTCACCATAAATTCACCGAAGGCAAAAACCAGCTCATCAACGGGTTTACCGGTTACCTCACTGGCGGCAGCCACCAGCCCTAACAGCTCAGCATCCGGATAGGTCTGGGTTGACAGATACAAGCCTTCCGAACCGGCCTGTTCGAGTACGGCATTCCAGCCAGCCAGACCAAATTGCTCTTCGACCATATCGCGCAAA
Organism: Thalassolituus pacificus; assembly: GCF_025318105.1. Classification (NCBI taxonomy): domain Bacteria; kingdom Pseudomonadati; phylum Pseudomonadota; class Gammaproteobacteria; order Oceanospirillales; family Oceanospirillaceae; genus Thalassolituus; species Thalassolituus pacificus. The sequence continues at coordinate 23,443 of NZ_JAOANI010000014.1, read as the reverse complement.
ATATCGAAAACCACACCTTTCATAGAGAGACCCCGCACTGGCACAGCAGGCCATGCCCGCCTTGCAAACGTTGCGTCAGAAAAGCGCTAAGGGCACAGCCCATGCGCAATACGGTGCATTGCGCACGGTGCCAACCGCGATCCCGGGGGTGAAAACTGACAGGCAATGTGTAAATCCGGAGTGAGGACATAGGGCACCCGATCTGACTGATATGACTTCAGTTTAGCCAATCAATTCTGTGGCACCCTTGCCTGATACCTCACTATCAGAAGAAAAGGATCTTAATAAGACTGTTTTAAGAAATTACAGACGCTTAGACAAACTCGGCTGCCGCAACCGCACTCGACCACGCCCATTGAAAATTAAAGCCACCCAGATGTCCGGTGACATCGACCACCTCGCCGATAAAGAACAAGCCGGGAAAGCGTTGCACTTCCATGGTTTTGGACGACAGCTCGTCGGTATCCACGCCGCCTAACGCCACCTCAGCGGTGCGGTAGCCTTCCGTACCGGCGGGTTTAACCTGCCATTCATGCAAACTTTGCGCGATGACATCCATATCGGCACCGGACAGCTGCGCTAACGTGCTCTGCTGCCAGGCAGAAGACGCCAGCCATTTCTCGGCAAATTTTTGTGTGGTCAGCTCTGCCAGCCAGTTTTTCAACGACAGTTTGGGGCGCTCGTGTTGTTGCTGACGCAGCAGACCGGCAACCTCATGATCTGGCAGCAGATTAATGTTCAGGCTTTGTCCGGCCTGCCAATAGGATGAAATCTGCAGCATGGCCGGACCACTGAGGCCACGGTGGGTAAACAGCATATCGTCGCGGAAGCTCTGCCCGGCACAGGCCACATCAACATTCAGCGCACTGCCGGACAAAGATTCACTCAGTTGTTTGTTATGGTCGGTCAGGGTGAATGGCACCAGACCGGCGCGCGGCGCATACACGTTAAGACCAAACTGCTGTGCCAGCTCATAGCCAAAGCCCGTTGCTCCCAGTGTGGGGATGGATGGCCCACCGCTGGCGACCACCAACGATTCACAGCCCAGCCACACACCCCCACCCCTGAGCTGGTAACGACAGCCTTGCTGAGTGCATTGCGCAACCGCACTGACCGGCGTATCCAGCCGGATCTGTACGCCCTGCTGTTCGCACTCGCTCAGCAGCAGATTAAGAATGTCGGAGGCTTTGTTATCACAGAACAACTGGCCGTCTTTTTTCTCGTGATAGGCCACGCCATAACGCTCCACCAGCGCAATAAAGTCCCACTGGGTATAACGCTTGAGGGCCGATTTACAGAAATGCGGGTTATGGCTCAGATATTTATCCGGGGCCACAAAGTAGTTGGTGAAGTTACAGCGCCCACCGCCCGACATCAGAATTTTTTTACCGGCTTTATTGGCATGATCCAGCACCAGTACGGAACGGCCGCGGGCTGCCGCCTGGGCGGCGCACATTAAACCGGCGGCACCGGCACCAATGACGATCACATCAAATTTCTGTAGCATTTCGGTCATAAACTATTCAAGCGTCGTGGTCTGTGGACAAGACGCCATTATGCCATCGAATCCAACAATAAAGAGTAGTCAGCGTTATGGAGTTGTTTGACCGTCAGGGGTTACTGCAGGCCACCGGCCTGACACCACGTAAACTGGAATGGCTGCTGCGCCTGCTGAAAGGCCCAACGCTGAATCGTATTTACAACCAGCTGGATGAAAAACAGGGCATCGATATGATTGAAAACGCCCTGCAGCATCTGAAAATTCATCTGGATTATGATCCACAGGCACTGGATGCGGCCATTCCTGCGGAAGGCCCGTTCGTTACCGTATCCAACCATCCGTTTGGTTTTCTCGACGGTGTCATTCTGCTGCTGGTGATTGGCCGTAAACGCCCGGAATTCCGTGCGGTGGCCAATTTTCTGCTGAGCTATTTCGCGCCGATCTCCGATTTATTTATTACCGTAAATCCGTTTGAAAATTCCGGCCCGAAAGGCATGGGCGGCATGCGCAAATCGCTGGCACAACTTGAACGTGGTGAAGGCCTAGGGCTGTTCCCGGCCGGAGAGGTTTCCACCTGGTATAAAGGCCAATCGGGTATTTATGACCGCCCCTGGTCAATCTCCAGTATCCGTATGATCCGCAAAGCCGAAGTCCCGGTTATTCCGGTCTATTTTCATGGCCATAACAGCCGCAGCTTTCATATGTTCGGCAAAGTGCATCCGGCGCTGCGCACGCTGCGGATTCCGGCGGAGTTTCTGAAAAAACAGAATTCAACGATTCAGATGGGGATTGGTGAACGCATTGAGTGGGCTGAGCTGGCCGATCTGGAGAATGAAGCCATCCGCGATTTACTGCGCCGCAAAACCTACGAGCAGGCGATTAAATTCCGCCGTTAGCCGCATCTAAAAAACACAGCATTAATCTTTCAGCAAGGCTTTTACCGGTGCATAACTGCGCCGGTGAATTTCACACGGCCCCAGCGCCTGCAGCGCTTCCATATGCGCTGCGGTGCCATAGCCTTTATGTTTGGCAAAACCGTAACCCGGATACTGTTTATCCAGCTCCAGCATTTCACGATCGCGCTGAACCTTCGCCAGTACCGAAGCGGCAGAAATCGCCGTCACCAGACTGTCGCCTTTAATAATGGTGGTTACATCCAAAGTCGTTTGCGGCGCTTTATTGCCATCCACCAACGCGTGCTGACAAGGCAGTTTAAGGCCATCAATCGCGCGGCTCATGGCCAGCATGCGCGCATTAAGAATATTCAGCTGATCAATTTCTTCAACGGTTGCGCGGGCAATGCAGTAATCGAGCGCTTTTTCACGGATTTCATCGAATAGCTTTTCACGTTTTTTTTCCGTGAGTTTTTTCGAATCATTCAATCCTTCAATCGGATTTTCCGGGTCGAGAATCACAGCGGCAGCCATGACATCGCCACATAAGGGACCTGCACCGGCTTCGTCCACGCCACAATAGGGAATGCCCTGCTGACACAGGGATGCTTCGATTTCGGTCTGATAGTCGGTAGCAGTGTCGGTCATTATTGATTGAGCAACGCGCTGATAGCATCCGCCGCTTCATCATCGGCATTACGCTTCAGCAGGCGATGAATAAACAGAAAAGTTTCGTGCAGCTGATGCATGGCGTCGGAATCTTCCAGACGCACCAGCAGTGCTTCAGACAGATTTTCCGGCGTGGCGTCGTGCTGAATAAATTCCGGCACTAATTCGCGTCCGGCCAATAAATTAGGCAGTGAAATATAAGGCTGAGTCACCAGTTTTTTCAGAATGCGATAGGTCAGTGGTGCCACGATATAACTCACAACCATGGGCTTTTTCAGCAGCATGGCTTCGAGGGTTGCCGTACCAGACGCCAGCAAAATTGTATCGGCAGCGGCCATACAGGTATGCGACTGACCCAGTACCACTTTCACCGGCAGGCTGGCCGTATAAGCGGCAAGCATGGCTTCGATCTGGTTACGACGCTCGACCGAAGCGGCCGGAATAATAAATTGCAGGTCGTTGCGTTTCAGCAACATACGCTCAGCAGTCTGCAGAAACAAAGCCCCCAGACGCTCAACCTCACCACTGCGGCTGCCGGGCATCAGGCACACAACAGGGCGTTTGTTATCGAGCCCGAGATCTTCCCGTGCCGGCGCAACCGGGGTATCAAACGGAATTTTATCGGCCAGGTGATGACCGACAAATTTCACCGGCACCTGATGTTTCTCGTAGAATTTGGCTTCAAACGGAAACAGCGTCAGCATCAGATCAACAGCTTTAGCTATTTTGAAGACACGTTTTTCTCGCCACGCCCAGACCGAGGGACTGACGTAATGAGCGGTTTTAATACCGGCTTCACGTAATTGTTGTTCAAGGCTGAGATTAAAATCCGGCGCATCGATACCAATAAAGACATCCGGCGGATTTTTCTTCCACAGTTTGACCAGATCGCGTCGCACTTTCAGCAGTTCGAATAAACGCCCCAGTACTTCCACCAGCCCCATCACCGATAAACGCTCCATCGGTACAAAGCTTTTGAAGCCCTGCGCCTGCATCAACGGACCGCCGATACCTTCAAATTCGGCATCAGGGTAACGGGCTTTAAGGGATTTAATCAGGCCTGCGCCGAGCATATCGCCCGACGTCTCACCGGCAACAATGGCAATACGCATGATTATCGGATAATGCCCCGTGAAGCGGCCTGCAGGCTTTCGACCAACTGCCGCACGCCATCGTCCTGTTCAGCCTGCGGCACCAGTACTTCCAGCGCTTCGGCCAGTGTCAGGCCCTGACGGTACAGGGTTTTATACGCACTGCGTATCAGCTTAATGCTTTCTTTGCTGAAACCACGGCGTTTCAGACCTTCGCTGTTAATGCCGTGAGGCGTCGCCGGATAACCCAGCGCCATCACATAGGCAGGAATATCTTTTAAAACAACGGTGCCGGCACCACACATAGAGTGCGCGCCAATCAGGCAGAACTGGTGCACCTGTGTGGCACCGCCCAGAATGGCCCAATCACCGATTTTTACATGGCCGGCAACGTTGGTGTCGTTCGCCAGAATACAATTATCACCAATCACGGCATCGTGAGCGACATGCACATTCACCATAAACAGGTTATTGCTGCCGACGATGGTGGTGCCGTTATCCTGCACCGTTCCACGGTGAAAGGTACAGGCTTCACGGATCACGTTGTTATCGCCAATCACCAGCGTGGTTGGCTCACCGGCGTATTTTTTGTCCTGGCATTCTTCGCCAATACTGGAAAACTGAAAAATACGATTGTTTTTACCAATCGTTGTTGGCCCGCGCACAATAACGTGCGGGCCAATTACCGTGCCTTCGCCGATTTCTACGTCCGGGCCGATAATGGAAAAAGGACCAATTTCCACGTTTGCCGCAATGCGGGCACCGGGATCAACGATGGCTCTCGGGTCTATCATGCTTGCTCCAGATCTCTCTCAGCACAGGTGATTTCTGCCGCACAGACCACTTTATTATCAACAAGAGCACGGCAATCGAATTTCCAGATGCCACGGCGTCCGCTCATAAAACGGGCTTCAAGACAAACCTGGTCACCCGGCACAATCGGGCGCTTAAAACGCACATGATCGGCACCGGCAAAATAATACAGTGTTGTTGGCTTACGATTTTCGCCCAGCATGGTCAGCCCCAGCAATCCTGCTGCCTGGGCCATAGCTTCCAGCGTTAATACGCCGGGCATGATTGGGTGTCCGGGGAAATGGCCATTAAAGAACTCTTCATTAATGGTGACATTTTTAAGCACCCGGATATTGGCGCCGTCCTCGGCGTCAAGATTAACTTCCTGAATTCGGTCAACCAACAGGAACGGATAACGATGTGGCAAAAATTCCTGTATCTGTTGAATAGTGTGCGCTGGCATCAAGCTTTACCTTCGTGACTTTTTTCTAACTGTTGTAGCCGTTTGGCCATAGAATCAAGTTGTCGGAAGCGAGTTGCACTGCGACGCCATTCCTGCATCGGCATCTGAGCGGTACCTGTAGCGTATGCCCCTGATTCGCTGATCGATTTACTGATCAGGGTCATCGCCGCCACATGCACGCCATCCGCCAGGGCCAGATGTCCGGCGATACCGGCACCACCAGCGATCGTACAGTGCTTGCCAATGGTCGTACTGCCGGCAACACCTGAATTTCCTGCCATCGCCGTTCCCTCTCCCAGGCGCACGTTATGTGCAACCTGAACCAGGTTATCGACAATGACATGATCTTCGATGGTGGTGTTACCCAGCGCACCGCGGTCGATACAGGTATTGGCGCCGATGTCGACGTCATTACCGATACGAACCCCGCCGAGCTGTGCAATTTTATGCCAGCGGCCTTTATCCGGCGCAAAGCCGAAACCGTCAGCACCGATCACGGTACCCGAATGCACCTGCACACGCTCTCCCAATACCACATCATGGTACAGAGTGACGTTAGCGCGCAGGCAGCAATCACGGCCCAGCACACAGTGATCACTGATCACGGTATTGGCGCCGATTTCACAACCGTCACCAATCACACAATGCTCACCAATCACCACGTTAGCGGCGATGCAGACATCGTCCCCCAGCGTTGCGCTGGCAGCCACCACCGCAGAGGGGTGGATGCCGCGCACCGGTTGTGGGCGGTTATCAAACATCTGAGTCACGAGTGCAAAGCTCAGATAAGGATTGGCAACAACCAATGCAGCACCGCGCACGTCTGCCGCTTCTTTGGCACTGACAATCACCGCGCCCGCATTGCTGTCTGGCAGCTGACTGCGGTAGCTGGAGTTCGCCAGAAAGCTGACATCCGTTGCCGTTGCATCCTTGAGAGTGTTCACTCCGCGGATAACGGTATCGGCATCACCAATCAATTCGGCTCCCAATCGCTGAGCCAGTTCACCTAAGCTTAATTGCATCATCATGTCCCGAAATCGCTTATTTGGCGTTCAAGCGTTCCAACAACAACTTGGTCAGATCCGTTTTTGGTGAAGAGTAAATCACCGCACCGGACTGAAGCACCACATCATAACCGCCCTCATCGATGATTGCTTTAAGCAACTTTTCAAGTTGAGGCAACTGTGTTTGGAAAAATTCGCGCTTCCATTTTTGCTCAAGTTGCTGCAGCTTACGCCCGTAAAATTTGTACTCAGTCGATTTCTGTTCGTAATCGTTTGCCAGCTTGCGACGCTCGTCATCGCTCATCACATCGCCGTCTTTTTCAGTCTTTTCTTTCAGGGCCAGCAGGTCTTTTTCCAGACCTTTCAGCTTTTCGATATCGGCTTTATTGTCCACTTCAAACTGCTTAACCGATACTTTTGCCGCATCGGACAGGAACAATGCACGCTCCATATCAACAACGCCGACATTAGTTGTTTCTGCTGCTGCAACCTGAACACACAGTGCCGCTAATACCCCAATAAACCAACGCATCCCAGACTCCTTATTTATTTTGTCGTTACAATCAGAAAACCTGTCCCAGGGAGAACTCGAATCCTTCAGTACGGTCACCACGTTTTTCGTTCAGTGGCACCGAGTAAGTAAAGGTCAGAGGTCCGATCGCTGTGATCCAGGTCAGCCCTACCCCGGTGCTCAGACGAATCTCAGCCAGATCAATACCCTCATTACAATAAGGGTGTTTGGTGAGTGTCGGAACATCGGCATCATAAGGCACATAGCATTCACTGGTGAATGCATTCCCCGCATCAAAGAACAGAACACTGCGTACCGAGCGGCGATCCTCAATGAAAGGCAGCGGGAAAATCAGCTCGAAACTGGCTTCGGCCAGGACGTTGCCGCCCAGAGCACGTTCACTTTCGAGGTAGTAAGGCGCGGTGACAACGGAGCCATCGCTGTTGGTTTCGTATTTCGGTTTGTATTGATTGCTGTTGCTGACCAATACTGCAGCGCCGTCTTCGTCGGTTTTGTACACCACCGTTGGTGCAGAGTTATCCACCACCGGGCGACCGAGATCATCAGTTTCGTACACTACGTTGCCATCGGCATCGGTCTGTACCACGCTGACTGGCGCGTATTCCGGCAGACCTTTAGGCCCGAGACTGTTGGAGCGGTAACCACGCACCGAACCGATACCACCGGAACGGAAGTTCTTGAAGAACGGCAGGCGCTCAAGATCGCCGAAGCCATCGCCGTAACCCAGATCAGTACGCAGGCGCAGCGCCCATTCTTCAGCAATCGGGAAGTAATAGTTAGCGGTGTAACCCAGTTTAAAGTACGTCAGATCACTGCCCGGTACCGACACATCCGCAGACAGCTTGTGTTCAGTACCTGCCGTTGGGAACAGACCCCGGTTCAGGTTGTTATAACGCCAGTTCAGGCCCAGTGTGTATTCGTCGAAGTTATCGCCTTCATTATCAATGAAGTCGACAATCTCCGCCGGTACGGTGGTGCCTTCAAACATTTCGGTGTTGGCAAAACCGACCGAGAAGGACAAACGCTGACGGCTGGAAATCGGATAGCCAAAGGTCACATTACCGCCTTTGGTATTGGTCTGGTAATCGCTGACGGTATTCAGGCTGGCGTAATCCGTTTTACGGTAAAACAGATTAAAACCACGGCTTACACCGTCGATGGTGTAATACGGATTCAGGTAGGAGAAGTTATACGACTGCACGGTGTTGTTTTTCTGCACACCAAGCGACATACGGTTACCGGTGCCGAAGAAGTTATTCTGACTGACACTGGCCCCCAGAATCATACCGCTGCCACCGGCGTAACCGATGTTAAAATTCAGGCTGCCGCTGAGCTGTTCTTCAACGTTGTAATTCACATCGATCAGATCGTCGGAACCCGGAACCGCAGGGGTCTCGACGTTGACGGTTTTGAAGAAGCCGAGTTGATTCAGACGGTTTTTACCGGCATCAATTTTATCGGTTGAGGCCCAGCCACCTTCCATCTGCAGCATTTCACGACGCAGCACTTCGTCTTTAGTGCCTTCGTTACCGGTAAAGTTAATGCGACGCACGTAAGTACGTTTGCCCGGTTCAACAAAGAAGGTCAGATCGACGGTTTTCTCATCATCATGAATTTTCGGAATGCCATCAACTTTGGCAAAAGTATAACCATCGTTGCCCAAGCGTTTGGACATCAGATCGCTGGAATACGTGACTAACTGACGGGAGAAGGTATCGCCGCTTTTGATCAGGTACAGGCGGGTAAATTCAGCTTCGTCCAGCACCAGATTACCGGCCATTTTAATGTCTTTAACCGAGTACACATCCCCTTCGGTGACGTTGACGGTGATGTAGACCCCTTCTTTATCCGGGGACACCGATACCTGAGTGGATTCAATATTGAAGCGGATATAACCACGGTCGAGATAGTAAGAGCGCAGTTTTTCCAGATCGCCGGATAACTTTTCACGGCTGTATTTGTTATCACTGGAGTACCAGGACCAGAAGTTACTGGTCTGCAGCTGGAACTGCTTGAGCAGCTCGTCATCACTGAAGGCTTCGTTGCCGACAATGTTGATGTGTTCGATGGTGGCAATACTGCCTTCTTCTACATGGATTTTCAGCGATACACGGTTACGTGGCAGGCGCACCACTTCGGTTTCGATGCCGGCATCATAACGCCCCTGAGCCACATACTGACGTTCCAGTTCCAGCGAGATACGCTCCAGTGTGGAGCGTTTAAACACCAGACCTTCAGCCAGACCCGACTGTTTCAGGCCATCGAGCAGCATGTCGGTCTGAATGGCTTTGTTACCGTCAATTTCAATGCCGGTAATAGTGGGTAGTTCAACCACCTGCACAATCAGAATGTTACCGTCACGCAGCAATTGCACATCGTTAAACAAAGCGGATTTGAATAAGCGCTTGGAAGCCGTGACCAGGCGCGAGGAATCCACCTGATCGCCAACGTTCACCGGAAAAGCCTCAAATACTGTACCGGCAGACACCCGCTGCAAACCTTCAAGGCGGATATCTTCAACGACAAAGGATTCGGCGCGGACGGTGGAGGACAGTAACCCCAGGAAAAGCGTAAACAGCAAAGAACGCATGTAAATAGTTATCCAAGCAACTCGGCCATTAACTACAGCCGACTTATATCGTTGTAAAAAGCAACCAGCATCAGGCTCAGCAGCAGGAATAAACCGAGCTGCACGGCAATGATCTGAACACGTTCTGGCAGAGGTCTGCCGCGTACTACCTCAACGAGGTAAAACAGGATATGCCCGCCGTCCAACATAGGCACGGGCAATAAATTCAGCACGCCGAGAGAAATACTCAACAAGGCCAAAAATCCGATAAAGGCTTCCAGCCCTCCCGAGGCCGAAGCGCCGGCTACTTTAGCAATGGTGATAGGCCCACTCAAGTTCTTTACCGACACATCGCCCAGCAGCATCTTCCACAGGGAATCCAGGGTAAAGACAATCAGATCGGTGGTTTTGTTCACGCTGAGCCACAACCCCTGAAAAATACCGGCATGACTGGTACGCAACCAACCTTCCGGTATCTCGGGCGCGACCACTCCGGCACCGACGTAACCAATCACCGAGCCATCATCCAGTGTCTTACTGCCTGGGGTCAGGACAACATTTATCCATTCACCGTCACGTTCCAGCGTCAAAAGCTGCTCAACCCCGGCGGCGGCACGGACATGCTCTACCCAGTCATACCAGTCGGCAATGTCAGTACCATTAACCGCAACAACCCGGTCGCCTGCCTGCAACCCGGCGGCCGCGGCCGCTCCACCCGGCTGAACTTCTCCGACAACCGCCGGTACGTCCAGACGACGTGGCTCAATGCCTAACCCGGACAGCGGGTCCGGCACTTCCTGATGCGCCAGCCAATCCTGCAACTGCAATTGGGTTGAGCGCTGAGTACCGTCTGCGCCTTTCAGCGTCATGCGGATATCGGCGTCTTCCCCCAGAAAGCCCACCAACTGCCAGCTGACTTCCTGCCAGGTTGTGGTGTCATGATCGTTAATGGCCACAATTTCATCGCCACTGCGCACACCGGCAACCGCCGCCACAGAGTCGTCAGCGACCGTACCGACCACCGGTACAACACCGCTGGTGCCAGAGACAAACAGCAGCCAGTACGCCAGTAAGGCAAAAATAAAGTTGGCAACCGGGCCCGCCGAAGCAATGGCAATACGCGCCCAAGGGGATTTACGGTTAAAGGCCTGATCAAGTAAATGCTCCGGCACCGGGGCTTCGCGTTCGTCCAGCATTTTAACGTAGCCGCCCAGCGGAATCGGCGCGATGGCGTATTCCGTGCCGAGCTTATCGGTAAAGGACCAGAACGGTTTGCCAAAACCAACGGAAAAACGCAGCACCTGAACACCGCAGCGGCGAGCCACCCAAAAGTGGCCAAACTCATGAATCACCACCAGCAAACTAATGGCAATAATGAAATACAGTAAGGTCACAGGTTTACCCTCTCGTGCCCGGTTTCAGGCTGCGCCAGTGCACAGTCCCGCGCCCATTGATCAGCCGCCATAACATCCGCCAGATGCTGAATAGGCCGCACCTCATGCAGGGCCATCACCCGGGCGATCAGCGTTGGAATAAAACTGAACGCTATTTGTTCCCGCAGGAAAGCCTCAACCGCAATCTCGTTGGCGGCATTCAGCACCGCCGGCATGGTGCCACCGGCATTAAAAGCTTGCTTAGCCAGCGCCAGACAAGGAAAGGTTGTTTCATCCGGTGGGGTAAAATCAAGGCGGGCAATGCTGAACAGATCCAGCGACTGCACACCGGCATCAATACGCTGCGGCCACGCCAGACCATAAGCGATCGGGGTGCGCATATCCGGCTGGCCTAATTGCGCAATCACCGAACCATCGCAATACTGCACCATGGAATGAATAACGCTCTGTGGATGCACCACCACCTGAATATCATCCGGTGCGCAATTGAACAGAAAGCAGGCTTCAATCAGCTCCAGACCTTTATTCATCAGCGTGGCGGAATCGACGGAAATTTTCTGTCCCATTGACCAGTTGGGATGAGCCACCGCCTGCGCCGGCGTAACCTTTTCCAGCTCTGCCGCGCTGCAACCACGGAAAGGACCGCCGGATGCCGTCAGCAGAATTTTGCTGATACCGTGAGCGGCAAAATCACCGTCATAGTTATGCGGCAACGCCTGAAAAATAGCATTGTGCTCACTGTCGATCGGTAGCAAAGTGGCTCCGCCAGTGCGAACCGCCTGCATAAATAATGGCCCGGCCATCACCAGACTTTCTTTGTTGGCCAGCAGCACGCGCTTACCCGCCTCTGCCGCCGCCAGTGTGGGTAACAAACCCGCAGCGCCGACAATGGCCGCCATCACCGCATCCACGTCATTATGGGCAGCGATCATGCTTAACGCTTCGCTCCCCGCCAACACTTCGGTGGTGCAGTGGTCAGGTAAAGCCGCCTGCAGATCTGCGGCGGCCTGCGCTTCGGTCATCACCGCAAAGCGCGGTGAAAATTCGACAATATCGTCACGCATGCGCGCCACACTGCGGGCAGCACTTAAGGCAAAAATGCGGTAACGATCAGGATGTCTGCGGACAACATCGAGCGTGCTCTGGCCAATCGAACCCGAGGCCCCAAGCACGGTCAGGGTCTGGATCATGCAACCAGACCCCAGTCCAGAATCAGCATAAAGAAGGCAAATACAGGAACCGCCGCCGCCATGCTGTCGATGCGATCCAGCACACCTCCATGACCCGGCAATAACGAGGAACTGTCTTTGATACCACGATGACGCTTCATCATGCTTTCCACCAGATCGCCCAATACCGAGATCACCATGGTGATGACGGTAATGGCCAGCAGACGCCAGGCGTCATGCAGATCCATTGGCTGAACCCAGGTATGAACGCAAGCACCAAATACCAGGGCAATCAGTAAGGTGGTGGCCAAACCGCCCCAGAAGCCCGCCCAGGATTTACCCGGACTGACATGAGGCGCCAGTTTCGTGTCCCCCCATTTTTTACCGGAGAAATAAGCGCCGGTATCAGCGCCCCAGACAATCAGCATCACGTAGACGATCAGCAGAGAGCTGTGCGGCTGGGTTTTCAGATGCATGAAACCTACCCACATAGGCACCAGTACGCACAAACCTAACAGGGCGCGAATCGGGCGCGCAGCCCAGAGATCCGTTCCTCCCGGATAGCGCTTCACCAAGGCAAAGGCTACAACCCACCAGGCGGTACCAACCGCGAGGAAGCCGAGCAAATATTCGGGGTACATTTTCAGGATGCGGGCGCTGATGTAGAGGCAGACAAACACCACCAACGCATAGGCTATACGGCTCCAGTTACGCTGGTAACCGGCAATATTTGCCCATTCCCAGGCGCCAATGGTGGCAATAGCAGCAATAAAAATTGCGAATTCTTTCAGCGGCAGGAAAAAAATGCCGATGATCATCAGGGGGGCCAGCACCAGCGCTGTCAGTACGCGTTCCTTAAACACCTTGTTTCACTTCCTCTAACTGGTCGTCCGTGCGGCCAAACCGTCTTACCCGGTCTGCAAACGCAATCAACGCTTTTTGATATTCTTCTTGTTTGAAGTCGGGCCAGAAGGCATCGGAAAAGTAATATTCCGAATAGGCGGTCTGCCACAGCATAAAATTGCTGATGCGCTGCTCTCCGCCCGTCCGGATCAACAGATCCGGTGCCGGTAAATCACTCAGCCAGGTGTAACGATGAAAAACCTGCTCATCGATATCCTGTGGCTGTAACTTGCCGTCCTGCACGTCCTGGGCAACACGGCGGGCTGCCTGAGCAATATCCCACTGGCCGCCGTAATTCGCGGCAATCACCAGCGTCATTGCGTCGTTACCCGCGGTCAGCGCTTCGGCATCAGCAATCAATTGCTGAATTTTGGCGGAAAAGCCCTGCAGATCGCCCATCACCCGCAAGCGGATATTATTGCGATGCAGCTTTCTGACTTCCCGTTCCAGTGCCACCACAAACAGCTGCATCAGGGCACTGACTTCATTCGCCGGCCGACGCCAGTTTTCACTGCTGAAGGCGAATAATGTCAGTACCTGAACACCAGAACGCGCAGAGGTTTCCACCACTGCGCGCACGGCATCGACGCCAGCTTTGTGGCCGGCCACTCCGGGCATAAAACGGCGTTTAGCCCAGCGGTTGTTGCCATCCATAATAATGGCAACATGGCGTGGCACCTGGCCCTGAACGGCCTGCATATCATCAATACTGGTTGACATAAAATGTGCCGGTTTAAACCTGCATCAGGTCTTTTTCTTTGGTTGCCAGTGCGGCATCCACGTCGGCAATAAACTTATCGGTCAGCTTCTGAATCTGATCGTCACTGCCGCGCAGCTCGTCTTCAGAGATCAGTTTTTCTTTCAGCAGGTCTTTGGCTTTACCGTTGGCATCGCGACGGATGTTGCGAATCGCAACGCGGCCTTTTTCTGCTTCAGAGCGGGCTTGCTTAATGTACGTTTTACGGGTTTCTTCGGTCAGCGCCGGCATCGGCAGGCGAATGGTGTCGCCGTTGGTCGCCGGGTTCAGACCCAGGTCGGATTTCAGAATCGCACGTTCAATCAGAGGAACCAGGTTCTTTTCCCATGGGTTAATCGCCAGACTGCGGCCATCTTCCACAATGATGTTGGCCACCTGAGAAATCGCGGTTGGTGTACCGTAGTAATCCACCATTACGCCATCCAGAATAGAGGGACTTGCACGCCCGGTACGGATTTTTTTGAAAGACTCCAGCATGGCCTGAAGACTTTTATCCATACGCTCTTCAGCGTCTTTTTTAATATCGTTTACCATCGTTATTTTTCCTCACTCACGATCAGGGTGCCGTCATCGCCACCGGTCATCAGGCGGGCCAGCACTCCGGGCTCATTCATATCATAAACACGCAGTGGCATGTTATGGTCACGGGCAAGACAGATCGCAGTTAAATCCATAACACCCAACTGCTTTTCCAATACTTCCTGATAAGTCAGGCAGTCGTATTTTTCGGCATTAGGGTCTTTCTTCGGGTCGGCAGTATACACACCATCGACGTTGGTTGCCTTCAGAACAACATCGGCATTAATTTCGATACCACGCAGACAGGCCGCCGAATCGGTCGTAAAAAACGGGTTACCGGTACCGGCCGAGAAGATCACCACATCGCCGCCTTCCAGTGCACGGATAGCGCTGCGACGATCATAATGATCCACAACGCCACTCATCGGGATCGCAGACATGACACGGGTTGGCATATTGGCACGCTCAAGAGCGTCGCGCATGGCCAGCGCGTTCATTACCGTTGCCAGCATGCCCATATGATCTCCGGCAACACGGTCCAGCCCGGCTTCGCTCAGTGCTTTGCCACGAAACAGGTTGCCACCGCCAATAACCAGGCCGATCTGTACACCAATACCACGCAACTGGCCGATTTCGAGCGCCATACGATCGAGAACTTTGGGATCAATACCAAAATCCATATCGCCCATCAGGGCCTCACCACTGAGTTTCAGCAGAATGCGTTTGTATTTGGGACTTTTGTGCTCGGCCATGGAGATCTCCAGATAGATATTAAACTCGACAACAGACAGACCCGCCTGGCTGTTGCGTTACGGGATGGGCACCCCGCCTTGCGGTGAATCACCGCGCCAATACTCTGCGTATCAGCAGACACCAGACAATAGCGTTAGTTGCCTTGGTGATAAATACAAATATGCCGGGCGAGCCCGGCATATTAAAGGGTATTCAACCGCTGGTTATCCTACCCTGTGTGCTTTATCAGCCTTTCAGCTGTGCAGCAACTTCAGCAGCGAAGTCTACTTTTTCAACTTCAATGCCTTCACCCACTTCCAGACGCAGGAAGGAGATCACTTCAGCACCGGCCGCTTTCGCCAGCTGAGCGATAGTCTGTTCAGGGTTCTTAACGAACGGCTGATCCAGCAGGCTGTTTTCTTTCAGGAACTTATTGATACGGCCAACCATCATTTTTTCGACGATTTCGTCTGGCTTACCAGCCATATCTGGCTGCGCCTTGATGATTTCTTTTTCTTTCTCAACAACTTCAGCAGGCATGTCTTCAGCGCGCACAACACGTGGGTTAGCCGCCGTTACATGCATTGCGATGTCTTTAGCCAGCTCTTCATCGCCACCGTTCATGGCAACGATACAAGCGATTTTGCCATTGGAGTGAACATAAGCACCCACAGTAGCCGCTTCAATAACTGCCGGACGACGCACCGTAATGTTTTCACCGATTTTCTGAACCAGAGCCATACGGGCTTCTTCCAGATCTCCGTCCATCAGCTTGGCAACATCAACTTCTTTGGTTTCAGCCAGTTTAGCTACAACCTTGTCAGCGAATGCATTGAAGTTTGCATCACCGGCAGCGAAGTCAGTTTCAGAGTTCACTTCAACAGCAACCGCAACACCCGCATTCACGATCACACGAATTTTGCCTTCGGCAGCCGTACGGTCAGCTTTTTTAGCTGCTTTCAGACCGGAGTTTTTACGCAGGTTTTCAATCGCCAGCTCGATATCACCGTCGGTTTCAACCAGTGCTTTTTTGCACTCCATCATGCCCAGACCGGTACGTTCACGCAGTTCTTTAACCTGAGCAGCAGAAATATTTGCCATGTGTGTAATCCTCTTCAGTTAACTTGTCAGTAAATTGCACCTAAAAAAAAGGGGGCAAGCCCCCTTTTTCCGAGCGTCTGAGATTACTCAGCCGCTTCCTGTGCAGGCGCTTCTGCTGCTACTTCGACGAATTCGTCTGCAGCCACACCATTTTGCTGCTTGCCTTCCAGTACGGCGTCTGCGATGGCAGAAGCGTAGATCTGGATAGCACGGATAGCATCGTCGTTACCTGGGATAACGTAATCGATACCGTCAGGGTTAGAGTTGGTATCAACCACACCAATAACCGGGATACCCAGTTTGTTGGCTTCCTGAACCGCGATGCGCTCATGGTCAACGTCGATCACGAACAGTACGTCCGGCAGACCGCCCATTTCCTTGATACCACCGATAGAACGCTCCAGCTTCTCCATTTCACGGGTACGCATCAGAGCTTCTTTTTTGGTCAGCTGTTCGAAAGTACCATCGTTTTGTTGCGCTTCGAGGTCACGCAGACGCTTGATAGACTGACGGATGGTTTTGTAGTTGGTCAGCATACCGCCTAACCAGCGGTGTGCGACGAAAGGCATGCTTGAACGCTCAGCCTGCTCTTTCATGATCTTACCTGCAGCGCGCTTGGTACCAACAAAGAGAACTTTGTTGTTACGGGCAGCCATAGACTCAACCAGCTTCAGCGCGTCGTTCAGCGCCGGAACGGTGTGCTCCAGGTTGATGATGTGAATCTTGTTACGCGCACCGAAAATGTATTTGCCCATTTTCGGATTCCAGTAACGGGTCTGGTGACCGAAGTGTACGCCTGCTTTCAGCAGGTCACGCATGCTTACTTGTGCCATGATAACTACCTTAATTAAGTTGGGTTAGGCCTCCACGTACCCGCTTCTCCGACCCTCACCAGTCACTGGCGGGGCACCCCGGATCAACGTTGTGATACGTGTGTGTCATTTACATGGAACGGATCAGTCCGTTTCACGGCGATTTTTCGCGGGCGCTTTATACCACTTTCAGCCATCCAACACCAGTACTAAACGGTACGTCAATGGCGCCCCCCTCCCCCCAGGCAACAAGCCGCAACAGTGCGGATCAACCAGCAACGGGTGAAAAACGCACGCAAATCAGCCTGCCATTTCATGGCGGCAGCCATCATTGATTGTCGCTATGACGACCATTGGTTCACGCCGCTGCCGACAACCAGTACAATGGTTGCCTATCCAAGTCTGATGAACAGGTAAAAAATCTCCCTATGAGTGTCATCATCAAGTCCGCTGAGGACATCGAGAAAATGCGTATTGCCGGACGTCTGGCCGCCGAAGTACTGGAAATGATCGGCCCTTACGTCAATCCCGGTGTATCCACCGGTGAGCTCGACCGCATCTGCCATGACTACATTGTGAATGTTCAGCAGGCCATTCCCGCACCGCTTAACTACCGTGGTTTTCCTAAATCGATCTGTACCTCGATCAATCAGGTGATCTGCCACGGTATTCCGAGTGATGACAAAATCCTGAAGAAAGGCGACATCATCAATATCGACATCACCGTGATCAAAGACGGTTATCACGGCGATACCAGTAAGATGTTCTTTGTTGGCGAGGGCAGTCCGGCCAACCAACGTCTGGTAGAGATCACCCAGGAGTGCCTGTATCTCGGCATTGATCTGGTCAAACCCGGCGCCCGCCTCGGTGATATCGGTCATGTGATTCAACAGCACGCCGAAAGCAATCACTATTCAGTGGTACGCGAATATTGCGGCCATGGTATCGGTACGGTCTTCCATGAAGATCCGCAGGTACTGCATTACGGTCGCCCAGGCACCGGACTGGAGCTACAAGCCGGCATGATCTTTACCATCGAGCCGATGATCAACCAGGGCACGCGCTTTAATAAGCTGATGAAAGACGGCTGGACCGTGGTCACCAAAGACCGCAAACCTTCCGCGCAATGGGAGCACACCATTCTGGTGACAGAGACAGGCGCAGAAGTGCTGACCCGTCGCCAGGAAGAAACCCGGTTCGGGCAATAACGGATGGATGCCGTGGCGCCTGCGTTACCCTCGATCGACTCGCAGCAGTTATTGGCGGATCTGCAGGCGGCGGTTTCACCGCTGCCGGTGGTTAAACCCCTGCTGAAACGCATTCAGGAAGAGGCTCATGCTTACTTCCGCGCCACACTGGACGCCAGCACTCTGATCCCCCTGCGCGCCCGGCTGATCGACCAGATACTGCAATGCCTGTGGCTTAACAGCCAGTTGCCCGCCGCCGATCTCGCCCTCGTGGCCGTTGGTGGTTACGGTCGCGGCGAGCTTCACCCTCACTCCGATATCGACGTACTGCTGCTGGCCCGCAACGAAGATGCAATCAACGCCAACAGTGATGCCCTGCAGGGCTTTATTACCCTGCTGTGGGATCTGAAACTGGATGTTGGCCACAGCGTCCGTACGCTGGATGAGTGTGTCAGTGAAGCGGAAAAAGACCTCACCATCATCACCAATATGATGGAAAGCCGCACACTGGCTGGCGACACGCAGTTGCACCAGCAGCTGAAAGAAGCCACTGCGGCCGACAGAATCTGGCCTGCCCAGGCATTTTTTACCGCCAAGTGGCAGGAAGTGCAGGCACGCCACCGCAAGCACAACGACTCCGAATACAATCTTGAGCCCAATGTAAAAAATTCACCGGGTGCTCTGCGGGATATTCAGACCATCACCTGGGTCACGATGCGTCATTTTGGTCAGGGCAGCCTGCTGGCACTTCAGGACAAAGGCTTCCTGACAAACTTTGAATTTGAACGCCTGGAACGCAGCCGCCATTTTCTCTGGCAGGTCCGCTACGCCCTGCACATGCTGGCCGGTCGTGAAGAAGACCGTCTGCTGTTTGATCTGCAGCGCGAAATAGCCGAACTGCTTGGCTTCAGCGATGATAAAAATCAGCTCGGCGTTGAGCGCTTTATGCTGCGTTTTTACCGTAATCAACTGGCCACAACCGAGTTGTCCGATTTACTACTGCTGCATTTCAATGAAGATTTTATGAAATGCGACAAGGTCAATGAAATTGAAACGCTGAACGAATACTTCGTTCTCTGTAATGGCTACCTGCAATTAATCGATAAAGATTTATTCGCCCGCGAGCCGGACTGGTTACTGCGCGTATTTCTGTTGATGGCGAAAACACCGCAGGCTAAAGGCATTCACTCCGATACCATCCGTGCCCTGCGTGACCACCGCAATCTGATTGACGATGCCTACCGCAGCAACCCGGATAATAACCAGATTTTTATGCAGCTGATGCGCAATCGCTCGCGCGTGGTACGCGAGCTGTTACGCATGATGCGCTATGGCATCCTTGGCCGTTATATCCCTGAGTTCGGTCATATTATCGGCATGATGGAACACGACCTGTTCCATATTTACACCGTCGATGAACACAGTTTCCGCATGATGCGCTTCCTGCGCCATCTGCGTTTTGGTGATGTACGTGAACGCTTCCCGATAGCCTCACGCCTGATCCACAAAGTGCAGAAAAAAGAAATTCTGTATCTGGCTGCCCTGCTGCACGATACCGGCAAAAGCATAGAAGGTGACCATACCGCCAATGGCGGTGAGATCGCCTCAGCGTTCTGCCGCCAGCATAATTTACGCCCCACCGACAGCCACATGGTGGCCTGGCTGTGCGCCTCACATCTGGTTATGTCACAGGCGTCACAACGTCTGGATCTGAATAATCCGGATGACATTCATCAGTTTGCGCTGGAAATGGGCGATCAGAATCATCTTGATCTGCTGTACCTGATTTCTGTTGCTGACATTGTCAGCACCAACCCGAAACTCTGGACCAGCTGGCGTGCTGAACAGATGCGCGACCTGTACCGCAATACTCAGGCAGCCCTGCGCCGCGGACTCGGAAATCCGATCAATAAAGAAGATTGGATTGAAGAAATCCAGCAGGAATCGATCAGTCAACTGATGGCCAAAGGTCTGAGCGAAGAACGCATTCTGCAAATCTGGGGTGAGCCCGGCGATGATTATTTCCTGCGCGAAGGCATCGATAACATCGTCTGGCAAACGCTGGAAATTCACGCTCATGGCAGCAGCGGTAAACCGCTGGTATCCATCCGGCCGACGTCTGACCGTCAGTTTGAAGGGGCAACCCAGATCTTTATTTTCATGAAAGATCAGCTGAATTTATTTGCCGCCACCACCGCAACACTGGATCAGCTCAACCTGAATATTCAGGACGCCCGCATTATGACTTCCGAGCAGGAACATAACGCGGTCGATACCTACATTGTTCTGGATGAAAATAACGAACCGATCGACGATCCGCAGCGAATAGAAAAAATCCGTGAAACTCTGATTGAAGCGCTGTCACACCCGGAAGAATATTCGACCATTATTCAACGCCGCACACCAAGAGTGCTGAAGCAATTTCAGGTAGAAACTCAGGTGTCTATGAGCAACGACCCGGTGATGCAGCGCACGGTACTGGAGGTGATTGCCGCCGACCGGCCAGGCCTGCTGGCACGCATGGGGGCTATTTTTGCCGAATTCGGCGCACAGATGCAGGGAGCGAAAATTCTGACCGAAGGCGAACGGGTCTCGGATATTTTCTTTATTCTCGACAGCAACGGCCAGCCATTTTCCGATGCCGCACAATGCCACAAACTTCAGGATGCCATCATTCACGGTCTGGAAGAACAGGTCGAAGCCCAATCTGCCGTATAATTCGAAGGGTTCGGTCGAAAAATAGCGCTCATTTTTCGACTGAAGCCACGCTACAGTATCTCCAATAACAGTACCGGTTAAAGGTGAACAAGGAGATTTCTGATGAACGAACGGCACCTGCAGCACATTATCCCCAGCCACCCCACATCTGATGGCGACGGTGTAAAAATCCGCCGGGTTGCGTTGTTTGATCAACCTGTCGCCGACCCTTTCCTGATGATCGATGAGTTACTGTCTGATAATCCGGATGATTTTATCGGCGGCTTTCCGCCACACCCTCATCGCGGCATGGAGACACTGACGTATCTGCGCCTTGGCAGTCTCGAACATCGCGACCATATGGGAAATAAAGGCATGATTAACAGCGGCGGTGCCCAATGGATGTCGGCAGGACGCGGAATCATTCACAGCGAAATGCCCGCACGGGAGATGCAGCAACTGCATGGCTTTCAACTCTGGATTAATCTGCCGGCCAAAGACAAAATGCAGCCGCCGAAATACCGTGATGTCAGCGCGACAGAGATTCCATCTGTCACACTGACAAACGGCGTCCAGCTACGCGTCATTGCAGGCCCATGGCAGATTGATGGCAACAACATTCAGGGGCCACTGAATGACCTGGCCGCAAGCGCGGGCTATCTGGACATTGAATTACCGGCAGGCAGCAATCTCAGCTTACCGACATCTGTACAGCAGAATATCGTCGCCTTTGTTTATCAGGGGCAACTGCAAACTCAACCGCTGGCACCAGAAAAGTCGTTACTGGTATTCAGCAAGGGTGAACAATTGACTCTGAATGCACAGAGTGACACCAAACTGCTGCTGTTAAGCGGTGAAAGCATTGGTGAAAAAGTGGTTCATTACGGTCCCTTTGTCATGAACAGCGTCGCCGAAATTGAACAGGCCATTCAGGATTACAACGCCGGGCGTTTTGGCCGCGAGTGAGCCCGAATACCCATAGTGCATCGCTAAAAACAAAAAAAGGGCCAATGGCCCTTTTTTGTTTTTCAGAACAGTATCAGTTGCTGTCAGCGCCTGGTTTTTTACGTTTAATCGGCGCAAAACCTTCGGAATCCATTAATGTTCCGGTGTTTTTTGGACGACTTGGGCGTGGACCCAGTTTTTTCTTTTCTGAGCTATTTTTACTGCCTGCCCTTGCGCCTGAAGCTTTTGCGGCGGCGGCTTTTTTACCAGCCTTAGGCTTCTTCTTCGCTCCAGCCGCTTTACCTGATGCCTTCAGTTTTTTCGGACCACGATAATTACCCTTCAGCTCAGGGATTTCACGTGACTCCATCAACTGCTGTAAATAGCGTTCAATGGACGCTTTCAGATTCCATTCATGAGCAGCAATCAAGCTGATGGCCAGGCCGGTTTTTCCTGCACGACCTGTGCGACCTATGCGATGAACATACTCATCGCCTTTACGCGCCAGGTCATAGTTGATGACCAGATCCATACCTTCAACATCCAGACCACGGGCAGCAACATCGGTGGCGATCAGAATATTGCGCTTACCTTCACGCAGAGACTGCATCACATAGTTACGTTCGTCCTGGGTCATATCGCCATGCAACATAGCAATACCGTTACGATGACGACGCAGAAATTCGTTCAGACGCTGCACTTCAATGCGCTTATTCACAAAGATAATGGCTTTGTCGTAAGTTTCATTGGCCAACAACCAGACCAGCAAGCGATCTTTATGCGCATTATCGTCCGCCAGAATGCGTTGCTGGCGAATATACTCATGCTGATCCTGCACAGTATGAGTGGTGATTACTTCCGGCTCACGCAACATCGCACGGGCAATACGGCCAATACCTTCATGACGCAGTGTCGCCGACAGCATAAACGTCTGACGCTCTTTGTTGGCGTGAGACACCACCAGATTCATGTCTTCAGCAAACCCCATATCGAGCATGCGGTCAGCCTCGTCCAGAATCAGGAATTCCAAATCTTTCAGCTCTGCGGAACCACGCTTAATATGATCGACCAGACGTCCGGGGGTAGAAATAATGATTTCCGGATTTTTGCGCAGCACAGCAGCCTGGTATTTGAACTCGTCGCCACCGGTTAGCAGACCAACATTCAAATGGGTCAGATCGGCAAACTGCTGTGCCGTCTTAAATACCTGACGAGCTAATTCCCGCGTAGGCACCATCACCAGAGCACGGGTTGCCGCATTAGGTGCTGCAGCTCTGTTCAATAACAATTCCATAACAGGCAACAGATAGGCCAGCGTTTTACCACTACCGGTTTCTGCGCAAACCTGAACATCCTTTCCCGCCAATGCCAAAGGAAGCATCAGCTCCTGAACTTCAGTCGGGGTAGAAATATTAAGCTGTTCCAGGCCTGTCAGCAGACGGGCATTAAATTCGATATTGGCAAACAAAGGATTACTCTCACGTATCAACTGAATTGCAGTATAACAAAAGCGCGGCATCACCACCGGTTAAGTTATTGCAGGTATTTTATTCAGACAAATACTGAACGGCAGGATGCTGTTCCGCACAGCGAAGCTGCCTGAAGGGTTGGCACAGGGAAGTGCCCATATGAAAAAACCCCAACCGCATAGCGATTGGGGTTTTAGAATAAGAGCTTGACGATGACCTACTCTCACATGGGGATGCCCCACAC